>JARKOX010000145.1 GCA_029975525.1 Prolixibacteraceae bacterium
CCGGGTGGTAAGCCCGGCCAATAAGCGGAAACTGGAGATTATTGTGGTCGGAACCGGTTTGGGCGGCGCCTCAGCTGCTGCCTCGCTGGCCGAACTGGGCTACAAAGTAAAAGCATTCTGCTACCAGGACAGCCCCCGCCGCGCCCACTCGATTGCCGCGCAGGGTGGGATCAACGCTGCCAAAAACTACCAGAATGACAACGACTCGGTATTCCGCCTCTTCTACGATACCATCAAAGGTGGCGACTACCGTGCCCGCGAAGCCAACGTTTACCGCCTGGCCGAAGTTTCACCCAACATCATCGACCAGTGTGTGGCCCAAGGTGTTCCGTTTGCCCGTGAATACGGCGGATTGCTCGACAACCGCTCGTTTGGCGGCGTACTGGTCAGCCGTACTTTTTATGCCCGCGGACAGACCGGCCAGCAGTTGTTGCTGGGCGCCTACCAGGCCCTCAACCGCCAGATCGCCAAAGGCGCGGTTGAAATGTACAACCGCCACGAAATGCTCGATGTGGTGACCGTCGATGGGAAAGCCCGCGGAATCATCGCCCGTGACCTGGTCAGCGGCGAAATCAAACGTTTTGGCGCCCATGCCGTGGTTGTCGCCACCGGCGGATACGGAAACGTATTCTTCCTCTCGACCAACGCCATGGGCAGCAACGGATCGGCCGCCTGGCAGTGCTACAAAAAAGGCGCTATGTTTGCCAATCCCTGCTTTGTGCAGATCCACCCCACCTGTATCCCGGTACACGGTACCCAGCAGTCGAAACTGACCCTGATGTCGGAGTCGCTGCGGAACGACGGCCGTGTGTGGGTTCCGAAGAAAATGGAAGATGCCGAAAAACTGCGCAGCGGTAAAATCGGCCCCAACGATATCCCCGACGAAGACCGCGATTTCTACCTCGAAAGACGATATCCGTCATACGGCAACCTGGTGCCGCGCGACGTTGCTTCGCGTGCTGCCAAAGAGCGCTGCGATGCCGGCTTTGGGGTGAACCCGGAAGGAAAAGCCGTTTTCCTCGACTTTAAATATGCCATTGAAAGACTCGGCAAAAACGTCATTGAAGCCCGTTACGGCAACCTCTTCCAGATGTACGAAAAGATCACCGACGTGGATCCGTACAAGGCACCGATGATGATCTACCCGGCCATTCACTATACGATGGGCGGAACCTGGGTCGACTACAACCTGATGACTACTGTCCCGGGACTTTACTCCATCGGCGAAGCCAACTTCTCCGACCATGGTGCCAACCGCCTCGGTGCTTCGGCGCTCATGCAGGGGCTGGCCGACGGCTATTTCATCCTGCCCTACACCATTGGTGATTACCTGGCCGGCGAAATCATGACGCCGAAAGCCGACATCAATGCTCCGGAATTCAGGGAAGCAGAAAAGAGCGTCAAAGACCGGATCGAAAAACTGTACAACATCAAGGGAACCAAAACAGTAGACCATTTCCACAAAAAGCTGGGCCAGATCATGTGGGACTATGTAGGCATGTCGCGCAACGCCGACGGGCTGCAGAAAGCGATTGTGGAAATTCAGAAACTGCGTGAAGAGTTCTGGAAAGATGTAAAAGTGCCGGGCGAACTGGACAACCTCAATCCCGAACTGGAGAAAGCAGGCCGCCTGGCCGATTTCTTCGACATCGGTGAGCTGATGGCCCGCGATGCCCTGAACCGTAACGAATCGTGCGGAGGCCATTTCCGTGAAGAATCGGCAACCGAGGAAGGCGAAGCCCGCCGCGACGACGACAACTTCACCTACGTGTCCGTCTGGGAATACAAAGGCGAAGGCAAAGAACCGGTTATGACCAAAGAACCGTTGATTTTTGAAAACGTTAAACTGACGCAAAGGAGTTATAAATAAAGTCCTCCCTTATCTTCTGCAAAGAAAAAAGAGGTCTTAACCCATTAATTATCCAAAAAATGGCTGACAAGATTCTGAAAAAGTTATATATCAAAGTCTGGCGCCAAAAAAACGCAAAAGACAAAGGTAGGTTTGAAACCTACGAAATAGAGGATATCTCAACCGGTACATCGTTCCTGGAAATGATGGATATCCTGAACGACAACCTGATCGAAAAAGGGATCGACCCGATTGCCTTTGACCACGACTGCCGCGAAGGGATCTGCGGAATGTGCAGTCTTTACATCGACGGCCGTCCCCACGGCCCCGACACCGAGGTTACCACCTGCCAGTTGCACATGCGCAAATTTAAAGACGGCGCCACCATTACGATTGAACCGTGGCGGGCAGCCGCCTTCCCGGTGATCAAAGACCTGGTGGTCGACCGCACGGCTTTCGAAAAAATCCTGCAGGCCGGAGGTTTTGTCTCGGTCAATACCGGTGGAATTCCCGACGGAAACGCCATCCCGATCGGACACGACGATGCCGAAGAAGCCATGGATGCGGCAGCCTGTATCGGCTGCGGCGCCTGCGTGGCAGCCTGTAAAAACTCGTCGGCCATGCTGTTTGTGTCGGCCAAAGTTTCGCACCTGGCCAAACTGCCGCAGGGTCGCATCGAAGCCAAACAGCGCGCCCGCAACATGGTGGCCAAAATGGACGAGCTCGGATTTGGCGGTTGTACCAACACCGGTGCCTGCGAAGCCGAATGCCCCAAAAGCATTTCGATCGCCAACATCGCCCGCCTCAACCGCGAATATCTGGTTGCCAAATTTTCGGAATAGTACCATACCGAATATATACAAAGGGTGTCCTCGCGGATGCCCTTTTGTTTTTTAAGAAATAGCGTATTGGGGGTAATGTGGTTATAAATTTCCAATGATCAACAGCCAATAACCAAAACAAAATTTTATGCAGAATCCTGCTCCCCCGTCCGGCTGGAAGGGGGTCGGGGGGAAGGTTTCTGGGCAACGTTGCTCGACAAAAGCGGGATCGCCTATGAAATAAAAAACCTATCCGGTGGACGAAACCGACCTCAGCGCGGTGCATGTGGCAGAACAGCTGGGCGAAGATCCCGGAATAATCTTCAAAACCCTGGTCCTGCGGGGAGACAAAACAGGCATTTTTGTCGCGATTATCCCCGGCAATGAAGAGGTAAACCTCAAAAAAGCCGCAAAAATTTCCGGGAACAAAAGTGCGGAGATGATACCGCTGAAAGAGCTTTTGCCGCTGACAGGTTACATCCGGGGCGGCTGTTCGCCAATCGGCATGAAAAAGAAATACCCCGTTTACATTCACGAAAGCTGTCTTCTTTTCGAAAAAATTTATGTAAGCGCCGGACAAAGAGGCCTACCGGTCAAACTCAATCCTTCCGACCTGGTGGGCTATCTTGATGCGAAAATCTGCCCGCTGGTGGGTTAAAACCGAATCCGTCAAACCCGTTCCTGGCGTCCCGGGGATCCTTCGCCGCCATCCTGCAATTCTTTTTTTTCTGAAACCCAATTCGTACATTTATTCAAAAAAAGACCTTATGGCAGGAAAAAAGAAATTCCCGATTTCACGGCGAAACTTCCTGAAGGTTTCGGCCGCCACCACCGCCGGCGTCTCCATGTTTTCGCTCGGAAGCTGCAACGTCAACAAAGTTCCCGCCCCGTTGAAACGTAAATTCGGCAAACACGATTTTATGGTAACCACGCTTGGCCTGGGCGGACAGGCCTCGCTGCAGTGGACTCCCGCTGATGTGGACCCGGTCCCGATCATCCTGAAAGCCTTTGACCTGGGCATCAACTATTTCGACACCTCCAACCTTTACGGCCCCAGCCAGCAAAATTTCAACAAGGCATTTCAGCAACTGAAGCTGATTCCCGGACAGGAGGGCTACAACGAAACCTTGCGCCAAAACATCTGGCTCACCAGCAAAACCTGCATGCGCTGGGGAAAACCAGGCTGGGTGCAACGCGAAAATGTCAGCAACTGGTCGAACGGCGAAAATGTACAATGTGCCGTTGACGACCTGAAACGTTCGCTAACCCAGATTTTTGGCGACGGACAAGGCACTTACCCCGAAGGTGCCTATCTCGACATGATGCTGATCCACACCCTTCACAACACCGACGAAGTGGATGTACTTTACGAAGGGCTGGAGACTCCTCTCGATCCCAGCGGTAACTTCGGCGCCCTGGTTGCCCTGCGCGATTTCCGCGACGGCACCAACCTGACCGGCATGAACCCCAAAAATGAGAAGCTGATCAAACATATTGGTTTCTCTGGACACAACAATCCGCCGGCCATGATCGACATGATCCAGCGAGACGATTACGGCATCCTCGACGGAATGCTCATCGCCATCAATGCCAACGACCGCCGGCAATTTAACATGCAGCACAACGTAATCCCGGTAGCCGCGGCAAAAGGGCTGGGTATTATCGGCATGAAAACCTTTGCCGATGCTGCCATGTACCACAAAGAGCCCCGCTGGTCGCGCGAGCCCCAGGATGTGTTCCGGCAGGTGGGAACTCCGGAAATCCCCAGCCGCCCACTGGTGGAATATTCACTGACCACCCCGGGCGTACATACGCTGATCATCGGTATTGGTCAGATCGACGACGATCCGATGAAATGCCAGCTGGTGCAAAATTTTTATGCTGCCCAGATCGAATCTGACGGGCTCACTGCCGACGAACGAAAAAACGTGGAAAAGCTGGCCGGTGGCATCAAGGAAGGAAAAACCAACTATTTCCAGCTTGAAAAAATTGGCCTGCAACCACCCCGTGAGCTCCAAAAGAGAGAAGTTGAAGGCAAAATAGTACTCACCTGGCAAACTGCTTATGCCGGCGATGAACCGTTAAAAAGTTACGAAGTGCTGGTAGACGGCCAGAAAGCAGGCGAAGTCCCGCATCTTCCGCAGGTGTTAAAAAAACAGCCTTTTCAATTTGAACTGGAAACATCCGGTACGGAGATCACAATCGTTGCTGTAGATGCCGGTGGAAACAGAGCAGAAACAAAACTCACCTAACACACTGAAAAACAATCTTCCAAATTATGTTTACTATAAAAAAGGGGACAAAAAGTCCCCTTAGTTGTGTCTCTGTCAATCATACCAGAAACACACAGTAATTCAACAATCAATCAATCAAGTTGCTATTACTCTCTTATTTTTTATCTCTCAGATTTTTTTGAAGCGTCTCTCATAAAAAAGAGGGAAACTTGCAATCTCCCTCTATTGTGGTGCCACCAGGAATCGAACCGGGGACACACGGATTTTCAGTCCGTTGCTCTACCTACTGAGCTATGGCACCGTTGTTTTTTTAGGTGTGGCAAAGGTAAATATTTTTTCAAAACCTCCAAGAAAAATCTGCGGCGAACGAGATAAATTAGGTTTATTCTAAATAAAACCCACTTTTTTCACGAGTAGTCTTTCTTTTTCTACTTTTGCAGGCTTATCTGTTTTTGTAATGGTTGGTACTGAATACCTGACATATACTTTAAAGAACGGCATTCGCCTGATTCATCAGTGGACCGATTCACCGGTCAGCCACCTGGGGATTATCCTGAATACCGGTTCGCGCGATGAAACCGGGCCGGAACACGGAATTGCCCATTTCATCGAACACACCGTCTTTAAAGGGACCCAAAAACGCCGGGCATTTCACATCCTCAGCCGGATGGAAGATGTGGGCGGCGAACTGAACGCCTACACGACCAAAGAAGAGACCACGCTTTATGCCACTTTTCTGGCCGAATATTACGACCGTGCGGCCGAGCTGCTCAGCGACATTCTGTTTAACAGCATCTTCCCCGACAAAGAGCTGACCCGCGAAAAAGAGGTGATCGCCGAAGAGATCAATTCGTACAAGGATTCACCGTCTGACCTGATCTTCGATGAGTTTGAAGAACTTGTTTACGACGGGCATCCCATTGCGCGCAACATCCTGGGCACGTTCGAAAGCGTGCGCAGCTTTACCCGCGAAGATATTTTCCGGTTTATCGCCAACAACTACCACACCGACCAGATGGTCATCAGTTCGGTTGGAAATATCTCCTTTAAACAGCTGATCTCGGTTGCGGAACACTATTTCGGGCACACTCCCGAAAAGCCCCGTCCGTGGCAGCGGCAAAAGTTTACCGGTTACCAGCCCCATGAACGGACCCAGCAAAAAGACACCTTCCAGGTACATTGTGTCACCGGAAATCTGGCTTACGACAGCTCACACCCTTCGCGAATTGTGATGGTGCTGCTCAACAACCTGCTGGGCGGCCAGGGGATGAACTCCCGGCTCAACCTCGCCCTTCGCGAGCGCAAAGGAATGGCTTACAACATCGAATCATCCTACACCGCCTATTCCGACACCGGCCTGTTCAGCGTCTATTTCGGAACCGAAAAAGAGAACCTTGAAAAGGCGCTGCAAATTATCTTCAAGGAGTTTCAACTGCTGCGTGAAAAAAAACTGGGGACCCTTCAACTGGTAAAAGCCAAAAAACAGCTGATCGGACAGCTGGCTATTTCGAGCGAAAACCGTGAAGACCTGATGCTTACCATCGGAAAGAGCTACCTCTTTTACAACAAAGTGGATCCGCTAAAAACGGTTTTTGCCAAAATTGAAGAGATCACCGCCGCCCAGCTCCTCGAAGTTTCCAATGAAATTCTCGATCCCGGTAACATGTGCCGGTTAATTTACTATTGACATGAGCCGATCCGCCGACATCGAAAAGTACATTTTGCAGCACAGTACTCCGCCCGACGAGGTTTTACAGGAGCTGGAACGCGAAACATACCTAAAAATGCTTAATCCGCGGATGATTTCAGGTCAACTACAGGGCCAGCTGCTCACCTTGCTCAGCCGGATGATTCGTCCGCAGACCATTCTTGAAATCGGAACGTTTACGGGCTATTCGGCCATCTGTCTGGCCAAAGGATTGCAACCCGGAGGAAAACTGATCACCATCGAAGCCGATGACGAGCTGGAAACCTTTGCCCGCAGCTACTTCAGTAGGGCCGGATTGGCCCCAACCATCGACCTGCGCATTGGCCAGGCCCGCGACATTATTCCGGTCCTGGACGGCCCGTTCGACCTGGTCTTTATCGACGCTGACAAACGCGAATATGCCGACTACTACCAGCTCGTTTTCGACAAAACAGCGCCTGGCGGCTGGATACTGGCCGACAATACACTCTGGAACGGAAAAGTGCTTGAAAAACCGGACAAACAGGATGAACAGACCCGGGGAGTGCTCCTTTTCAACGAAATGATCAAAAACGACGAACGGGTTGAAAAGATTATCCTGCCACTTCGCGACGGGATCACCATCATCCGCAAAAAATAACCGGACAGCGCTCAAACTCTGCCGGCCATTTTTCCCGTCTTCTTATTTCTGAAGAATTTATTTTTTCTGACCACTTTTTTTCGGCTTTCCGGCTGCTCTTCGGAGGGTTCTGCAGGGACTGAGCCCAAAACAAACGACGGCTCGTTTACCGGCTTGTCCGGTATTCCGAGATCGGGGCGAATTCCTTTTTTATTCTCCTGGATGATTCGCCGGACCTCCGAAACTGGCAACTGGTAAATTTTCTCACCTCCCGACAAATCGAGCGAGTACCAAACTGTTTTGGTCAGAAAATCTGTTTTCACGGGTTTGGCAATCCCGCGCGAAGTCTCCAGGTTGAGCAGCTCTTCCGGAAACTCCTGACCAGCTTCCATGTACACGTCAAGTTCATAAAGCAGGCAGCATTTCAGCTTTCCGCAGGCGCCGGCCATCTTTTGCGCCGAAGGAGACAATCCCTGAAGAGCCAGTGCTTCGGAAGAGATACTGGTAAAATCGGTCCGCCACGACGAGCAACACAACTCGCGCCCACACGAGCCAATTCCCCCCACCCGGCCAGCTTCCTGGCGGGCACCAATCTGCTTCATCTCGATCTTGACCCCAAACTCACGGGCATAAACCTTGATCAATTCGCGAAAATCGACGCGCCCTTCGGCTATGTAATAAAAAATAGCC
Source organism: Prolixibacteraceae bacterium (assembly GCA_029975525.1). Taxonomy (GTDB): domain Bacteria; phylum Bacteroidota; class Bacteroidia; order Bacteroidales; family Prolixibacteraceae; genus UBA1413. The sequence continues at coordinate 7,901 of JARKOX010000145.1, forward strand.
TTGCCATTGTCGCTGCGAAACTCCACATCGCCGATTTTCATATCAAGCCCCAGATCCTTGGCAATTTGTCTGGCCCGGATCATCACGGGCATTTCTCGTTTTCGGGCCTCTTCGCGCCGCGAAAGATCCAGCGGGGAAGCTTTGCGATAAATGTGCAGCAGCTCATACCGGGCAGGATTTTTAATCTTCAGCCGAAACTGTTTTTCGGCCAGATAACCGGTGAGAGTCACCTGCCCGACATCGTGTCCCGGCGCAGCGGCAACTACTACCCAGTCGCCCCGCTGCAACGACAGTTTTTCGGTATTTCGGAAAAACTCTTTCCGGGTCGCTTTAAACTGAACCTCCACCATGTCGGAAACCGCTGAAGTGTCCGGAAGATCACTCAGCCAGTCATATTTCGAGGATAAATTTCCGGTGGCGCCAATATCTTTAAACGAACATCCCTGACAACTCATTTTCAAATACTTTAAAAGTTTCAAACAGACGCAAACTTTACATCCGTTAAAATATCGTAATTTTAAATCATTCTAAATAAGACACAAAAATAAACTAATTTCCTTTCGTATGAAGGTAGCTGAAATTATTTCGGAAATCAATTTCTGGGCAGTCGTGGTGGCAGCCCTGAGCAGTTTCGTCATCGGCAGTTTATGGTACGGTCCGCTCTTTGGCAAAACCTGGATGAAACTAAACGGCTTTACCGACGAAAACTTAAAAGAAGGCTTGTCGATCCCGGCCATCATGGGGATCAACTATGCCGCTACCGTGCTGGCAGCCTTTGCGCTGGCGCTGTTCACAGGTCCTGAATCTGACCTGTTTTTGGGTGCGTGGACCGGTTTTATGGTGGCCTTTTTCTGGATCGGAACTTCGCGCCTCAACGATGTTTTGTTCGAAAGACAACCCTTCAGGCTTTTTGCGCTGAATGCCGGATATTATCTTGTCGTCTACGTCATCATGGGAGCAATCATTGGAAGCTGGCACTAACCTCCGGTTTCCGGGTGCTTTTCAAAAAAGGGTCACGGCATGCAGTTTTGTTGATAAAAATTGAGAACCCGTCTACTGCGCTTTTTTAAAGGCACAATCAAACTTCTATCTTTGTTTCCTGATTATGACCAAAGACCAGAGATATGCAGAAACGCCTCTGATGAAGCAGTATTACTCGATCAAGGCGAAACATCCCGATGCCGTTTTACTGTTCAGGGTAGGCGATTTCTATGAAACTTTTGGCGACGACGCCATTAAAGCCGCCGATATTTTGGGGATTACACTTACCCGCCGCGCCAACGGTTCAGCCAGTTTTGTGGAACTGGCCGGATTCCCCTATCACGCCCTGGACACCTATTTGCCCAAACTGGTCAGAGCCGGCCAGCGGGTTGCAATCTGCGAACAGCTGGAAGATCCCAAAATGACCAAAAAGATTGTCAAACGGGGAATCACAGAGCTGGTAACCCCGGGAGTGTCAATCAACGACAACATCCTCGAAAACCGCGAGAACAATTTTCTGGCTTCGGTTCACTTCGACCGAAAAATGGCCGGCGTGGCTTTTCTCGACATCTCAACCGGAGAGTTTCTCACCGCCCAGGGCAACACCGAATATATCGACAAGCTGCTCAGCTCATTTCAACCCAAAGAGGTTCTTTTCCAGCGGGGACGGTCACAGGAATTCCAGGAAATTTTCGGCACCAAATATTACACCTACAACCTCGAAGACTGGGTTTATACCGAAGACGCCGCTTTTGACCGGCTCACACGTCATTTCCAGGTCAAATCACTGAAAGGATTCGGCATCCACGAACTTCCGCTCGGAATTATTGCTGCGGGAGCCATTCTGCACTACCTCGATCTGACGCAACACCGGCAAATCCAGCACATTTCGCAGATCAGCCGGATTGAAGAGGAGCATTATGTCTGGCTCGACCGCTTCACCATCCGTAACCTGGAGCTCTTCTCCTCGATTCACGAAGGGGCCAAAACATTGCTGAGTGTCATCGACCGCACCATATCGCCGATGGGTTCGCGCATGCTCCGCCGCTGGATGGCGCTCCCGCTCAAAGAAGCCGTGCCGATCAATGAACGGCTGGATGTGGTGGAGAGCTTCACCCGCGACGAATCGCTGAAGGAAAATCTGGAAGAACACCTCCGCCAGATCGGCGACCTGGAGCGACTGATCTCAAAAGTGGCTGTCGGCCGGATCAACCCGCGCGAAGTGGTGCAGATCAAAAATGCGCTGAATGCCATCATCCCCATCAAACAAGCCTGCGCCGCGTCGGGCAACAAAACGCTGCTGCGGTTTGCCGAACAGCTCAACCCGTGCGATTCGGTCCGCGAACGCATTCAGCACGAGCTGGTGAACGACCCGCCGGTTCTGATCAACAAAGGAAAGGTTATTGCCCCTGGCGTTTCCGACACACTGGACGAACTGCGCGAACTGGCCTACTCCGGAAAAGATTTTCTGGCTAAAATGCAGAAACGCGAAAGCGAAAAACACGGTATCTCCTCCCTGAAGATCGGGTTCAACAATGTATTCGGCTATTATATCGAAGTAACCAACACCCACAAAAACAAGGTGCCGCCCGAATGGATCCGGAAACAGACCCTGGTGAACGCCGAACGGTACATCACCGAAGAACTTAAAGAGTACGAGACCAAAATCCTGGGCGCCGAAGAAAAGATACTGGAGCTGGAAACCCGCCTGTTCAACGAACTGGTGTTGGCCCTGTCCGATTACATCAACGCGATTCAGCTCAATGCCGGTATTCTGGCCCGCATCGACTGTCTGCTCGCTTTCGCTTCGTGTGCAACCGAATACAACTATTCTCGCCCGGAGATAGACGACTCGGGAGCGATTGACATCAAAGACGGCCGGCACCCGGTAATTGAACGGCAGCTGCCCATCGGCGAACCGTACATCACCAACGATGTTTACCTCGACCAGGAGGAGCAGCAGATCATCATCATCACCGGACCGAATATGGCCGGTAAATCGGCGCTGCTCCGGCAAACCGCACTCATTGTACTGCTGGCACAAATGGGCAGTTTTGTCCCGGCGGCATCGGCAAAAATCGGGCTGGTCGATAAAATTTTCACCCGCGTGGGGGCTTCCGACAATATTTCGCTGGGCGAATCCACCTTTATGGTTGAAATGAACGAAGCCGCCAGCATCCTGAACAATGTGTCGAATCGCAGCCTCATCCTGCTCGACGAACTGGGCCGCGGCACCTCAACCTACGACGGCATTTCCATCGCCTGGTCGCTGGTTGAATACCTGCACGAGCATCCTAAAGCGCGCGCCAAGACACTGTTTGCCACCCACTACCACGAACTGAATGAAATGGAAAACTCCTTTCACCGGGTAAAAAACTACAATGTCTCCATCAAAGAGGTGGGCAACAAAGTGGTTTTCCTCCGAAAGCTGGTGAAAGGCGGCAGCAACCACAGCTTCGGGATACATGTGGCTGCCATGGCCGGAATGCCGCGAAGCGTGGTACAACGGGCCGAAGAGATCCTGAAACAGCTGGAGAGCAACCATCAAAACGAAAAGCTTTCCAAACCGCTCGAAAAGATCGGAAACAAACGTGAGGGAATCCAGCTCAGCTTCTTCCAGTTGGACGATCCGGTGCTCAAACAAATTCGCGACGAAATATCACACCTGGATATCAACAACTTAACTCCACTGGAGGCGTTAAACAAACTCAATGAGATCAAAAAACTGACCGGATTGAAATAATTCGTCAATTTTTTTTCATTGCCTTTGCGAAAATGAAAAATTGCTCTATATTTGCATCGCAAAACGCAAAAGTTCCTTTCAAACCGGCGCAATCCGGCTGATTTAACAAAAGCGGGAATAGCTCAGTTGGTAGAGCACGACCTTGCCAAGGTCGGGGTCGCGAGTTCGAGTCTCGTTTCCCGCTCTAAATCAAAGCGTAAAATTTGATTTTTACGCTTTGTTCGTTTTAAGGCAGAGGTTCTTCACCGAACGCTGCACAAGCGATAAAAATCTGTTCTTTTATTTATAAAAGGATGCCCGGATGGTGGAATCGGTAGACACGCAGGACTTAAAATCCTGTGGCCATTGTGGCTGTGCGGGTTCAAGTCCCGCTCCGGGTACCTGTTTTAATCGCTTTACAATAACCCAAACCGTAATTTCTCACGCCTGCTCCAGGAATTTTCATTCCTTCCCAACAGATAACTTTAACGCCCCAAAGGCAGAAAAGCCTCAACACCATCGGGCACTGGTAACCTGGATCATTTGGACATCAGTTCCACCCGGTTTCCATCCGGATCGAGTACAACACTTTCGTACAAACCATCGCCGGTAATCCGGGGTTCGCCAATCACCCGAAAGCCGTCGCTCCGAAGTTTTTGTGTAAGGTGGTCGACCGCTTCGCGCGACCCCAGGTTCAGCGCAAAATGGATCAATCCGGTAAACTGTTTGAGCGGATCATTCTTCGATTTGGGCACATTGGGCATCTCCATAAGTTCCAGCCGGCAACCGGTGCCAAAGGTGAGAAAATAGGAACGAAACTCTTTGGAATGGTTATAATATCCCTGGTTGGAAGAAGCGCCAAAATAGTGCATGTAAAAATTCCGCATCCCTTCAAGGTCGTAAGTCCAAATCGCAACGTGGTCAATTTCCATGGCAGTAATTTTTCCGTGTCTCCACAAATTTATAAAAAGGAAACATGCCAGAGATTTCATCAGATGTTTTTTTTATTTCCCTTACAAAGCCATTTATTCCGCACTTTCCGGGCTAAACTCTCCACCTGTTTTATTACTTTTGGCCTGGACTGAAAATTATCTTTTAAAACAAATACCACTATTATGAAAAAAGTTTGTGCTTTTTTACTGCTGACGGTTTTTACTGTTTCACTCGCTTTAGCGCAGAACCAGCAGCGTCCCGGGCCACAACCGGCCCCGGAAACCGGAGAAAAATTTAAGATCGGAATGGCCGGTTATACTTTTGCCAAATTTGATCTGGACAAAACCCTCGAAACCATGCAACGCGCCGACGTACACTACCTGTGTATCAAAGACTTTCACCTGCCGCTCAACAGCACCGATGAGCAAATTGCCGCTTTTCACGCCAAACTGAAAGAAAAAGGAGTTACCGGTTATGCCGTCGGTCCGATTTATATGAAAACCGAAGCCGAAATCGACCGCGCTTTTGAATATGCCAAACGGGTGGGCGTAAAACTGATTGTGGGAGTTCCGAACTACGAACTGCTTCCCTACGTCGACAAAAAAGTGAAAGAGTATGATTTCCATTACGCCATTCACCTCCACGGACCCGACATTGCCCTTTATCCGGATGCCGACGATGTGTGGAAACACGTCAAAGACCTGGATCCCCGGATCGGGATGTGCCTCGACGTGGGACACGACACCCGCAACGGCAAAGACCCGGTAGCCGACCTGAAAAAATACCACACCCGCGTGTTTGACGTCCACATCAAAGACGTGACCGGAACTACCAAGCTGGGCTATTCGCTTGAAATCGGCCGCGGCGTGATCAATTTTCCCGCATTTGTTAAAATGCTGCGGAAAGTTGGTTACTCGGGCATGTGCAGTCTCGAACACGAAAAAGACATGACCAACCCCTTCATGGGAATTGCCGAATCGATTGGCTATTTCCGCGGCGTGGTTGAGGCCACTAAAAAATAGCTACAGGAGGCTTTTCAAACGAAAAGAGGGAGTTTTCGAAAAGCGAACTCCCTCTTTTTTTCGTCTAAACCCTCACCTAACCACTACAAATCAAATCATTATACTTTCATCCAAATTATGTAATGCAATCGTTTTTCTCCAATTATCCTCAAACCACCACTCAAAAAAACCAGTCGTCTTTTTTTTTGCTACTTTTACGGCAAACTTTTTAAGGCTTTGGACGTTGCATACTGGCAACAACTGAGAAGAGCAGATTTTTCAGGAGGAGATTATGACAAAATACACCATTCCGGCATTGCTGGACAATGCGATTACAAAATACCACAACCAACCGGCACTTGCATTTGCCGGAGACACTCCCATCAATTACGAACAGTTAGGCCAACAGGTCAACGAGGCCTCTGTTATGCTGCACAAACTGGGGGTTACCCAAAGTGACAAAGTTGCCATTGTGAGCACCAACATGCCCAATTGGGGGGTCGCTTTTTTTGGCATTTTAAAACTCGGCGCAGTGGCTGTACCCATTCTGCCCGATTTTCACAACAACGAAATCAAATCGATTATCGATCATTCGGAAGCCAAAATCCTTTTTGTTTCCGAAAACCTGTATAACAAAATTGAAAAAGAGACCTTTGAGACTCTCCAAACCATCATCCTGATCGACCGTTTTGTGGTTGTTCCGCAAGGCACTTCGCAGGCACAACTGCGGAAACTGGATGGTAACGCTTCGGATACCAGCGATACGATCAACTATCCGGAGGTGGGCGAAGAGGACCTGGCCTCAATCATCTACACGTCGGGAACAACCGGCAGTTCAAAAGGGGTAATGCTTTCCCACAAAAACCTCGCGTGGAATGCCATGCAAAGTGCCACGTTACAGCCAATTGTGTGCGAAGACCGCTTCCTGTCGCTGCTGCCGCTCTCGCACACCTATGAAAACACGCTGGGATTACTGCTGCCAATTTTCCACGGGGCATCGGTTCATTACCTGCAGAAACCACCGACAGCTTCGGTTCTGCTCCCGGCGCTGAAACTGATCAAACCCACCAAGGTTTTAAGCGTACCGCTGATTATTGAGAAGATCTTCCGCGCGAAGATCTACCCCAATTTCCAGAAAAATGCCGTCATCCGGACTCTTTATAAAACCAAACCCTTCCGCAAGCTCCTCCATCGCGTGGCCGGCAAAAAACTGATGGCTACCTTTGGCGGTAAAGTGGACTTTTTCGGGATTGGTGGCGCCAAACTCGATCCGTCGGTTGAGCAGTTCCTGCTCGACGCCCGCTTTCCTTATGCCATTGGCTACGGATTGACGGAAACATCCCCATTGCTGGCCGGAACCACAACCAAAAACACCAGGCTGGGTTCTACCGGAACAGTCCTGCAGGGAGTAAACCTCCGGATCAGCGATGCCGACCCGGCTACCGGCGAAGGTGAAATCCAGGCCAAAGGCCCCAATGTAATGAAAGGCTACTACAAAATGCCGGAGATTACGGCGCAGGCTTTCACTGCTGACGGCTGGTTCCGCACCGGCGACCTGGGAGCTTTCGACTCCAAAGGATTT
>JARKOX010000154.1 GCA_029975525.1 Prolixibacteraceae bacterium
GGCCGGGCAGCCGCCTACACGCTGCTGGCTGTCGTGCTCTTTTTCGGGGCCGACCAGCTCCGGATCTCCTCCTTCTTTCAGCAATATGGAGAAAAAATTATTGGCCCGCTGCTGGTTGCCGCCGGCATCGTAATGCTGGGAATCGTCAAAATCAACTTTCCCGGTTTCAGCCGGCTGTCCGGTCGGATGGAAAACCGGAAACAGTGGACGTGGGGTAATGTTTTTTTGCTGGGCGTGCTGTTTGCCCTGGCCTTTTGTCCTTACAGCGGCGTCCTCTATTTCGGGATGCTCATTCCGCTCACCATCGGCAGTGCACAGGGACTTCTGCTGCCGGTAGTTTTTGCTGTAGCCACCGGAATTCCGGTGATCCTGTTTGCCTGGCTCCTTGCGTTTGCCATTTCCGGCGTGGGCCGATTTTACAATGTCCTGCAGTCGGTAGATTTCTGGATGCGCAAAACAATGGGGCTTCTTTTTATTGGAGTTGGCATCTATTATATCGTCATCATTTATTTCTGATTTTTTTTGACCCTATTGTTCGCAAATTAACGAACAATACAACATTGAAACTATGGAACAGAAAAAAGAGATCCGGATTTTATTGTGGATGGTTGCGCTGTTTTTGTTTGCTTTTTTCATGCCGCTGCAAAGCAGCAATTTTCAGGAAGCGTTGCTGGCCACCTTTGATCTGGCCAGTTGGTATGCCCGCGAGCATGTAATATTATGCCTGCTGCCGGCCTTTTTTATTGCCGGCGTCATTTCGGTATTTGTCAGCCAAGGAGCCGTGCTGAAATATTTTGGAGCCCGGGCCAAAAAGTGGGTCGCCTACACCGTTGCCTCCGTTTCGGGAACGATCCTGGCGGTATGCAGCTGCACCATTCTGCCACTCTTTTCCAGTATCCACAAGCGGGGCGCCGGATTGGGGCCGGCCATTGCCTTCCTCTATTCGGGGCCGGCGATCAACATCCTGGCCATCATCCTGACTGCCCGCATCCTGGGGTTCGAAATGGGGGTGGCACGTACTATCGGGGCAGTACTTTTTGCGGTGGTGATCGGCTCACTCATGTCGTTGATCTACCGGAAAGAGGAACGCGCCAAACGGGAAGAGCAGATGAACTTCCCCGAAATTCCGGAGAAACGGCCGTTGTGGCAAACAGCCTTTCACTTTTTCACCCTGGTGCTAATTCTGGTATTTGCCAACTGGGGTGCTCCTGCCAACGGCGACACCCAGAGCGCCTGGCACTTTATCTGGACCTATAAATGGTATATCACCGGAGGGTTTGGTTTATTGCTGGCTTATTCGCTGATCCGGATTTTGAAGATCAAATGGCAATGGGTGCTTTATGCCGTGCTGGCTACCGGAATTGCGGCTTTTCTGGCAGCTACTTACATCGAAAGTCCGAAGCTCAGCCCGCTGCTTCCGGTAATCGTTGGCCTTACAGCATTAAGCCTGATTACCCTTGGTGACCAAAAGGAGGAAGAGAACCGTGCCTGGACACTTGCCTCATGGGATTTTGCCAAACAGATCCTGCCGCTGCTGGCAATCGGTGTGCTGATTGCCGGTTTCCTGCTGGGATCGTCTCACGATGACACCCGCCTGGCCGGAGTCATCCCCAACGCCTGGATTGCTGCACTTGTAGGCGGCAACTCGCTGTTTTCCAATTTTTTCGCCTCGATCACCGGCGCTTTTATGTACTTTGCCACGCTTACCGAAGTTCCCATTGTACAGGGGCTGATCAGTTCGGGTATGGGAAAAGGGCCTGCCCTGGCCCTGCTGCTGGCCGGACCGTCGTTATCGCTGCCCAACATGCTGGTGATCCGGGGAGTAATCGGTACTCAAAAAACCGTCGTCTATGTCGCGCTGGTAGTTGTTATGGCTACCCTCACCGGAATGGTGTACGGCGCTTTTTTCTGATTTTCTGAAAATCTTTCAACAAACAGTCAAAAAAGAATGACGATGAAAACAACATTAGGCTTTATCGGTGGTGGCCGCATCACGCGCATCTTTCTGCGGGCCTTTGTAAACAGGCAGGCTACCTTCGGCATCATGGTTTTTGAAAAAGATGCTGAAACGGCCCAAAACCTGCTACGCGACTTCCCCCATATTGAACTTGCGCCCAGCGCTTTGGCAGCTGCAAAAGCTGCGGTTACTTTCATTGCCCTTCATCCGCCGGTAATTGTGGAAACCCTGGAAAGTATTTCACCAGCGCTGACGGATGAGTCAATCGTAATTTCACTGGCGCCCAAAATCACGCTCGAAAAACTGACCGAAAAAACCGGCGTTTCCCAGGTGGCCAGGATGATTCCCAACGCCACGTCCTACATCAACGAAGGGTTTAATCCGGTAACTTTTGCCCCAACTTTCCTTCCGGAGAAGAAGGCCAAACTGTTTGAAATGCTGCAGTTGTTGGGAAACACCTTCGAAGTGGAAGAGCCAAAGCTGGAAGCTTATGCGCTGCTGTCGGCCATGCTGCCCACCTATTTCTGGTTCCAGTGGGACGAACTGGTCAGACTGGGCAGCCAGATGGGACTGACCGAAGAGGAGTGTCGAAGCTCGGTTTACCAAACGTTGCAAGCGGCGCTGAACCTATTTTTCACCTCCGGCCTGAGCCCGCAACAAGTGATGGACCTGATCCCGGTAAAACCGCTGAAAGATACCGAAGAGGCGGTTTCAGCCTCTATGAGGCAGAAGCTGACCGAAACGTGGCATAAAATTATTCCCTGAAAAATGAATGCGGAGAAAATAAAAATCCTGATCCTGTGTACCGGCAACAGCTGCCGCAGCCAGATGGCGCACGGTTTTCTGCAGTCGTTCGACCCGGATATCATCGTTTGTTCGGCTGGCACCGAAGCCTCGGGCCAGCTGAACCCCAAAGCCGTTGAAGTGATGAAAGCCGCCGGAATTGACCTCTCGCAGCACACCTCGGATCCGGTGGATAAATACCTCGGCGAAGCGTGGGATTATGTGATTACCGTTTGCGGGGGCGCCGCCGAAACCTGTCCGGCTTTCAGCGGAAAGGTGAAACACCGGTTGCATATCGGGTTCGACGATCCCTCGCATGCGGTTGGAACCCCGGCGTTTGTCGAGAGTGAATATTACCGTGTCCGCGATGAAATCAGGGAAGCATTCCGGAAATTTTATGAAACCCGTATCCGCCCGGCTAAAAAGTAGCTGCTCCGTGCCATTAATCAGAAATTAACAAACAGAAAGATGAAATGAGCATGATTATTCTACACCAAATCGTAATGAATATATTTTCATGCGAATTCCATCTCATTGATTGCTGGTTTGAAATAATCGCTGATTACAAAAACTATAGAAACAAGATTAAAAATTTACACAGATGAAACCTGAAGAGATAAAAAAACTGGTGAATGAAAAATACAGCCTGATTGCCCGGACTGCGCAAGGAGGCGGTTGTTGTGGCGGCAACGCGCAACTCGACATTTCGATGATCGGCGAGGAGTACCGTTACGTTCCGGGGCATGTGGAGGATGCCGACCTGGGACTCGGCTGCGGCGTTCCGACCCAATTTGCCGGGTTGCAGCCGGGGCAGTCGGTGCTCGATCTGGGCTCGGGTGCCGGCAACGACTGCTTTGTTGCCCGCGCCCGGGTAGGCGAAACCGGCCAGGTAACCGGCCTCGATTTTTCGGAAGAGATGGTTCGCAAAGCAACAGCCAACAACGCCAAACTGGGCTACCACAACGTTTCGTTCGTACTGGGCGACATCGAACAGATGCCTTTCCCCGCCGACGGATTCGACCTGATCCTGAGCAATTGTGTCTTGAACCTGGTCCCCGATAAAACCCGTGCTTTTTCTGAAATGTTCCGCGTGCTGAAACCTGGCGGCCGCTTCTGCATCAGCGACGTGGTGCTGGCCGGCCAACTGCCCGCCAAACTGCAAAAAGCTGCCGAAATGTATGCAGGCTGTGTTTCCGGGGCAATCCTCCGCAATGAATATCTGCAAATTATAAAAAACTGCGGCTTCGCGAACATCACCCTCCACAAAGAGCGGGAGATCACCATTCCAGATTCCGTTTTATTAAACTATCTCTCGGAGGAAGAGATGACAACCTTTAAACAGCCGGGCAGCGGTATTTTCAGCATTACCGTTTCAGGCAGCAAACCCGCATAATTTATGACCAACCCGAAACGCTTATCCTTTTTAGACCGCTACCTCACGCTGTGGATCTTTCTGGCCATGGCAGCCGGGGTATTCCTGGGTTTCCTGTTTCCCGGAATTGCCGGATTCTGGGACAGTTTTCGTTCGGGAACCACCAATGTCCCGATTGCAATCGGACTGATTGTGATGATGTACCCGCCTTTGGCCAAAGTACGGTATGAAGAGCTGGGCGATATTTTCAAAAATGTAAAGCTGCTCACCCTGTCGCTGGTACAAAACTGGGTAATCGGGCCTTTGCTGATGTTTGTGCTGGCGATCCTTTTTTTGCACAATCATCCGTCCTACATGGCCGGTCTGATCCTGATCGGGCTGGCACGCTGCATTGCGATGGTGATTGTCTGGAACGACCTGGCCAACGGCGACCGCGAATATGCTGCCGGTCTGGTGGCTTTCAACTCCATTTTCCAGGTGCTGTTCTTCACGGTGTATGCCTGGGTTTTCCTGTCGCTGTTTCCGCGCTGGCTCGGATTGCAGACATTTGACATTGACATTACCATTGGCGAAATTGCCAAAAGTGTAATGATTTATCTTGGGATCCCGTTTGCGGCCGGCTTTTTTACCCGTTTTTTTCTTATCCGTCTAAAAAACAAAACGTGGTATCATCGCGAATTTGCCCCCCGGATCAGCCCGCTGACCCTGGTGGCGCTGCTGTTTACCATCTTTGTCATGTTCTCGATGAAGGGGGAATACATCGTAAAAATCCCGCTGGATGTGGTGCGGATTGCGATCCCGCTGATCATCTATTTTGTGGTGATGTTTGTAGTTTCGTTCATCATGGGGAAAAAGGCCGGCGCCAACTATCCCCAAACAACTTCCATTGCGTTTACCGCTGCCAGCAACAACTTCGAACTGGCAATTGCCGTAGCCGTGGCAGTTTTTGGGATCAGCTCGGGAGAAGCATTTGCAGCAGTGATCGGGCCGCTGGTGGAGGTTCCGGTGCTCATTTCGCTGGTGCGCGTGGCTTTCTGGTTGCGGAAAAAGTATTTTCTCCCCTGACCCAACCAGACGAGGAAGCTTTTTGCTCTCTTCCTCGTTTGGCCGAATGCCCGTTTACCCGAGTGTTAACCGGGTACCGCGCCCTTTGGCAAAGTTTTCAGGATTGGTGATCAGCACCTCCTGCACACCGTTCCGCCGCGCTTTAAACCCGTTGGTCAGCTTGGGGATCATGCCGCTGCTGATGATGCCGCTCTCCTGGTACTGACGGAATTCTGTTTCCGACAGTTCGGGCAGCACGCTGTTGTCATCTTCGGGATCGGCCAGCACGCCCCGCTTTTCGAAGCAATAAAACAGGAAGACTTTGTAATAATTTGAAAATTCAATCGCCAGCTCGGCTGCAATCGTATCGGCATTGGTGTTCAGCAGCAGTCCGTTGCCATCGTGTGTCAGCGGCGCCACCACCGGAGCGATATTTTCATCGAGCAGCAGGCGCAACTCGCGGGTGTTCACATTTTCAATGTCGCCGGCATAGCCGTAATCAATATCTTTCACCGGGCGTTTGTGGGCCCGGATGATATCGAGGTCGGCGCCGGTCAGTCCCAGGGCATTGCAGCCGCGGGCCTGCAGGCCGGCTACAATCCGTTTGTTGACCAACCCGCCGTACACCATTGTCACCACTTCCAGGGTTTGCAGATCGGTGATCCGGCGTCCGTCCACCATCTGCGTTTCAATTCCGAGCCGTTCGGCCAGCGCGGTAGCCGCGCGTCCGCCGCCGTGTACCAGCAGTTTATTCCCCGACACCTTCCTGAAATCATCGAGCAGCGCATTCAGCGAATCTGTCTCCTCGACAACTTTTCCTCCAACTTTTACAATAGTTAACCGATCCATCTTATCGTCCTGTCTTCAAAAAATTTTCCAGAATTTTGTTTCCCACTCTTCCACTTTTTTCGGGATGAAACTGGGTTGCATAAAAATTATCTTTTTGCAGCGCCGCACTGAACGGCACGATGTACTCACAGCGGGCGGCCGTATGTTCTCCCAGGTCGGCATAATAGGAATGCACAAAGTAGACATACTGCTGCTCCAGATCCGGTGTAAAAATACCACTTTTCAGGTTGTAAACCGAATTCCAGCCCATGTGCGGCACCTTGTCGGCAAAGCGGCGTGCGGGAGCGGCAACAAACCGCCTGACCTGCTCTTCAAAAATCCCCAGACAGGGGGTGTCGCCCTCTTCCGAATGGCTGCACATCAACTGCAACCCCAGGCAAATGCCCAGCACCGGCTGTGTCAGTGCCGGGATCAACCGGTCGAGCCCCTCTTTTTTCAGGTAAGCCATGGTAGAACTGGCTTCGCCCACACCCGGAAAAATCACCTTGTCGGCCGTTCTGATTTTATCGTGATCCGCCGTGATTTCGGCTTCCACTCCCAGCCGCAGCAGCGCATTGCGTACCGACTCAATATTTCCTGCGTTGTATTTGACAATGACTACCTTCATACAAGATCTCTCCTTAATTTTCCTCTGCTGAATAAAGGGTCAGACTGACATGAATCGCTGATGAAACCTGCAAGCTGCAACGCTTTCTGCCATGACGGATCGAAAGCTACAGAAGACTTTCAATAACCGCCTTCATTTCGGCAAACTCCTCTTCTTTGAAAAGCCGGGTCATGAAAACAATCTTACCGGTTTTGTCGAGGATCACGTTGCGGGTAACACCGGCTCCTTTGGCTGCAAACCGGTAGAAAATATCACCTTTGGGATCGGGAGCCAGCGGATAGGTCACCGGGATCTGCCGGGCAAATTTTTCGACAACCGCTTTGGGTTCATCCAGGTCAATTCCATAAAGGGCAAAATTCGGATTGTTCCGGTGTTTCTGCCAGATCTCCTTTTCGATGTGGGGCATCTCCTTGCGGCAGACGCCACACCAGCTGGCGGTAAACTGCAGCATCACCACCTTTCCTTTCAGGTCGGTTATCCGGACACGCTTCCCCTCGGTGGTGGTCAGGACAAAATCGGGGACCTGCTGCCCGATCTTTACGATGTAACCGTAGTCGGCCGGAACTTCCTTCGCCGGAACCTGGGCCTTAACAGCCAAGGAAGCCAGCAGTAAAACAAAAGCTAAATATCTCATAATTGGCACATTAAAATCGATTGTCGGATACAAAAAAGCTACTCCCAATATCCAAAAAATTTCGAAAAAGAGCCTAACTAAAAACGACCGTTCGGTTGTTGTACACCAAAATTTTTCGTTCGATGTGTTTGTTGACCGCCTTCGAGAGAACGATCTTTTCCAGGTCGCGGCCTTTGGCAATCAGATCGTGCACCGTGTCTTTGTGGCTGACATGCGTAACCTCCTGTTTGATGATCGGTCCGGCGTCGAGTTCGGTGGTCACATAATGGCTGGTTGCACCAATGAGTTTTACCCCGCGTTCGTAAGCGGCATGATAGGGTTTGGCCCCAACAAAGGCGGGCAAAAAGGAGTGGTGGATATTGATGATCCGGTGCGGATAGTGTGCAATAAAGCTGTCGCTGATGATCTGCATATACCGGGCGAGCACGATAAAATCGATCTGATATTTTTCGAGCAGGGCAATTTCACGCGCTTCCATTTCCGCCTTGTTCTCTTTATTAATCGGAAACAGATGGTAGTCGATATCGAACCGGCGGGCTACATCGGCCATGTCGGGATGGTTGCTGATGATCAGCGGGATCTCCACATTCCACTCGCCGGCCGTGTAACGGGCCAGCAGGTCGAACAGGCAGTGCGACATCTTGGAGACGAAGATCGCCATGCGGGGCTTCTCTTCCGCAAAATGGATCTGAAAGGTCATCTGGTGTTTCTGGGCGATGAGCGTCGAAAAATAATCGGCAATCTTTTCCTTTGGAATACTAAAATGGCAGAGATCCCACTCGATCCGCATGTAAAACAGCTTTTCCTCGCGGTCGACATGCTGATCGAGGTACAAAATATTGCCGTTATTGGAGTTGATAAACTCTGTCACCAGCGCCAGAAGCCCCTGTTTGTCGGGGCAGTGGATAAGAAGAATGGCTGTTGTTTTATTTTTATCTGCCGTCATATCTTTAATTTTAAAAGACAAGAGCTGCCAGGAGTTTCTCCTGCTGTTTTCCTGTCGATTCGGGAGTGCCCGGTTGGTTTATATCCTGGACTAAAGCGCCCCTTTGGTGGAGGGCAATTCGAAATTGAACACATCTCTCCGGATCGCCATTTTGATGGCGCGGGCAAGCGCTTTGAAAATGCCTTCAATTTTGTGGTGCTCGTTGCTGCCTTCAGCCCGGATATTGAGGTTGGAAAGCGATGCATCGGAAAACGATTTGAAGAAGTGAAAAAACATTTCGGTGGGCAGGTCGCCTACTTTTTCCCTTTTAAAATCGGCATCCCAGACGATCCACGGGCGGCCGCCAAAATCGAGCGCCACCTGTGCCAGGCAGTCATCCATCGGGAGGCAAAAGCCGTAACGCTCCACGCCGCGCTTGTCGCCCAGCGCCAGGCGGAAAGCTTCGCCCAGCGCCAGTCCGGTATCTTCCACGGTATGGTGTTCATCCACCTGCAGGTCGCCTTCAACCCGCACCAGCAGGTCGACGCCGGCGTGACGGGCAATCTGGTCGAGCATGTGGTCGAAAAATCCCAATCCGGTCTGGATATCTCCTTTTCCGCTACCGTCGAGGTTCAGCTCAATGCGGACTTTGGTCTCTTTGGTGTTGCGCACCACAACCGCCGTACGCTCGGGAGCGGCTACCGTTGCATAGATCTGGTCCCAGTCGGTGGTGATCAGCACACAGTGGCCGGCCAGCCCCTGCTCCTCCAGCGCGGAAGCCAGCGACCCGTCGTTGAGCAAAATCCCCTTGGCGCCAAGATTTTTGGCTAGCTCAATATCGGTGAGACGGTCGCCGATCACAAAACTGCCGGCCAGGTCGTAGCTGCCGTCCAGGTATTTGCCCAGCATGCCGGTGCGGGGTTTGCGGGTCGGAGCATGGTCGGCCGGGAAACTGCTGTCGATCAGAATATCATGAAAAACCACGCCTTCATTTTCCAATGCTTTCAGCATTTTATTGTGCGCCGGCCAAAAAGTTTCCGTCGGAAAACTTTCCGTTCCCAAACCATCCTGGTTGGTTACCATCACCAGTTCGTAGGAGAGGTTGCGGGCAATAAAGTGCATGTTGCGAAAAACCTTGGGGATAAACTCCAGCTTCTCGAGCGAATCAATCTGCTCATCGGCAGGCTCCACAATCAGGGTTCCGTCGCGGTCGATAAATAATGCCTTTTTCATATCAGTGAAATTATCAATAAACAATAACCAATATTGAATATCCAATTATTTGGGGAGTTTTGCCTGCGCTGTTTTAACACTTTTGGCAAAAATGGCAATCAACTCCTCATTTTCACGTAAAACTGGATCAATGATTTCTTCTTTCAACAGTCTTTTTCTACGGAAAATTTTCAAACAAACTTTGGTTTCCCGAAGCTCCTTCAAAAGAATCAAAATCTTATGAATAAAATCTTTTTGAGATTCGCCCGACTGCGCTTCGCCATAAATCAGGGCAGGAGCTGTACAGCTTCTGATTCCCTGATTTCCCAAATGATTTGCCAATTTGGTATTTGGGAGTTGCTCAATTAAATCACTCACCAGAATCGAAAACTCAATTAACCGATCTTCCAGATCATATCTTTTTGATTCCATAAATCACCACATATTTGCTCAAACCATTTTGGATATTGTGTTATTCTACATTGGATATTGGAAATTTTAAACAAGGTTTAACAATGCCTCCAGCAATTGGGCATTTTCTTCGGGCGAACCGATGGTAATGCGCAGGCAATCTTCACACAGGGTTACTTTGGAGCGGTCGCGCACAATAATTTTCTGCTCGGTCAGGTAGGTGTAAATTCCTCTGGCATCGTGCATCTTCACCAGCAGAAAGTTGGCATCCGAAGGATAGACCTTTTGCGTAAAAGGAAGTTTCGCCAGTTCTTCGGCCAGTTTTGCCCTCTCTTCCAGGATTAACTTCACCCATCCGTTTTTTTCCGGAGATTTCTCCAGCAGTTCCATTGCCGTTTGCTGCGTGAGGATGTTGATGTTGTACGGATATTTGATCTTGTTGAACACCGCAACGATGGCGGGGTGTGCAAAAGCCATCCCCAGCCGGATGCCGGCCATTCCCCAGGCTTTGGAAAAAGTCTGCAGGATAACCAGGTTGGGATATTGGTCCAGTTCGGGCAGCAGGCTGCTTTCGGGCGAAAAATCGATGTACGCTTCGTCCACCACAACGATTCCGTGAAAACCGGTAACCAGTTTCAGGATTTCGGACTTCTCCAGCAGGTTGCCCGTCGGATTATTGGGCGAGCAGACAAAAACAGCTTTGGTATATTGGTCGGCAGCCCGGAGCAGTTCGCTGGCAGCCAGGCGGTAGTTGTCATCCAGCTTTACCTGGCGCACCTCCACATTGTTGATGCCGGCAGCCACCTGGTACATGCCGTAGGTTGGATCGATGGTGACCACATTGTCTTTTCCGGGTTCGCAAAATGCCCGGAAAATCAGGTCGATCGGTTCGTCGCTGCCATTCCCGAGGAAAATCTTTTCGGGCGCTACTTTTTTAAGTTCCGAAATCTTGGTTTTCAGCGTCCGCTGCAAAGGATCGGGATAACGGTTGTAGGGCGCGTTGAACGGGTTTTCATTGGCATCGAGAAAAACCTCGGCCTCACCCGAAAACTCATCCCGCGCCGACGAGTAAGGTTTCAACGCTTTGATGTTGTCTCTAAGCAGGTTCTCTAAATTCATATCGCTTTTTTTATCCCGCACCCCCCTGACGGGCGCCCTGTTTGGGGTACCCCGGTTTTGCGCGGGCTTCGGTAGTTTTATTTGTTGCTTAACTCTTTCAGCCGGAGCGTCACCGCATTTTTATGTGCTTCCAGGTGTTCGGCAGCGGCCATGGTTTCAATCACCGGGCCTAGCTTTTTCAGGCCTTCGGGTGAGATCTCCTGGAAAGTGATTTTTTTGACAAAACTGTCGATGTTCACTCCGCTAAACGAGCGGGCCCAGCCGTTGGTGGGCAGGGTGTGGTTGGTGCCCGAGGCGTAATCGCCGGCGCTTTCGGGAGTATAATTTCCCAGAAAAACCGATCCGGCATTGGTAATTTGGGAAGCCATCCCGGCATAGTTTGCGGTGCAGATGATCAGGTGTTCCGGGGCATACCAGTTGATTAGCCCGATCATCTCCCGGCTTTCGTCAAAAACGATGATCCGGCTGCTTTTCAGCGCCTGGCGGGCAATCTCTTTACGTGGCAGCTCTTCCAGCTGGCGGGCTACCTCTGCCTGTACTTTCCCCAGAATCCGGTCCCCTTTCAGCACCAGTACCACCTGGCTGTCGGCGCCATGTTCGGCCTGCGAGAGCAGGTCGGCAGCCACAAACGCCGGATTGGAAGTTTCATCAGCCAGGATCGCCACCTCCGACGGGCCGGCAGGCATGTCAACCGCCACTTCCGACTGGCTGATCAGCTGTTTGGCTGCCATCACATACTGGTTGCCGGGTCCAAAAATTTTATCCACCTTCGGAACCACTACGCCATACGTCATCGCCCCGATGGCCTGTACTCCGCCCAGTTTGAACACCCGGGTGGCGCCGGCATGACGCGCTGCCCAGAGGATGGCCGGGTGCACCGACCCGTCGCCGGCCGGCGGCGTGCAAAGAATGATCTCCTTACAGCCGGCAATCCGCGCCGGCACGGCCAGCATCAGCACCGTCGAAAACAACGGAGCGCTGCCGCCCGGAATATAAAGGCCTACTTTTTCGATGGCTACCGGTTTCTGCCAGCAGAACACGCCGGGAGCGGTTTCAATCTTTTGCACTTCGGTGAGCTGCGGCGAGTGGAACCGCGCGATATTTGCGGCAGCCTGCCGGATGGCCGCCTTCAGGCCGTCGTCCAGCAAACGGTCGGCTGCTTCAAACTCTTCGGCAGTCACCTCCCAGCGGTCAATTTCCACCCCGTCAAATTTCAGGGTGTACTCCCGCAACGCCGGTTCGCCATTTTGCCGGATATCGTTCAGGATGGCGCCAACCTTCCCGTGCAGTTCGCTGACGCCGATCAGCGGACGGGCCAGAATTTCGGACCACGTGCTTTTTTCAGGATTGATGTAAGTCTTCATAGTATCTGTTTTTTCTGGATTTCAAAACAAGGAGGTTGCCGGCGGCAGGACCTTCCGAAGAAGTTGCCGTGGTTTCACCCCGGTTGATCCTGGCTAAAAAATCATCTTTTCGATCGGAATGACCAGGATGCCTTCTGCGCCAGCCCGTTTGAGCTTCCCGATATTTTCCCAGAAATCGTCTTCGGCAATTACCGAATGAACCGAACTCCATCCTTCGGTTGCCAGGGGCATCACGGTAGGACTTTTCATACCGGGGAGAATTGAGGATATTTCGCCAATTTTCTCGTTGGGGGCGTTCAGCAGGATATATTTTTTCCCTTCGGCCCGCTGCACCGATTCGAGACGGAAGATAAACTCATCAAGGATGGCCTGTTTGGCCGGCGAAAGAGTCGGATTGGCCACCAGCACCGCTTCGGAAGTTACCGCCACCTCAACCTCTTTCAGCCGGTTGCTCACCAGGGTTGACCCGGAGCTGACGATATCGAAAATAGCATCGGCCAGCCCAATGCCGGGCGAAATCTCAACCGACCCGTTGATGACGTGAATTTCGGCCTGCACCTGGTGCTTCTGCAACCAGTCGTTGAGGATTGACGGATAGGAGGTGGCAATTTTTTTACCGTTAAACCAGGCGGGACCGGAATAATCGGTTTGCTGCGGAACCGCCAGCGACAGCCGGCATTTGCTGAACCCCAGCCGCTTGGCGATGTTCACCTGCTCTTTTCTTTCCAGCACCTCATTTTCGCCTACAATCCCTACGTCGGCAGCGCCGTAAGCTACGGTTTGCGGGATGTCGTCGTCGCGGAGATACAAAATCTCCAACGGAAAATTTTTGGCCGGTGAAACCAGGTTTCTCCTGCCGATGATCAGATCGATGCCCGCCTCTTCCATCAGTTTCATCGACCCTTCGTTGAGCCTGCCTTTGGCCTGAATGGCCATTCGTAATATTTCCTGCATAATCGTTTAAAAATAAAAAAAGGCCTACCGTTTCAGGTAAGCCTACAAGGTTTATATCTTTCAAACAAACAAAGCGTTTACGGCCTACCAGTCGGAAGGATGATCCAATGATGCCCGTGATGACGCTTGTTGTTCATTTTTCTACTTTGAGCTGCAATAATAGTTATAAATTGTTATCCAAACAACAGGCACGCTTGCAATTTGTACCCGGAGGTGCTCTTTTTTAATTTTTCTTCAACAACAGGCGATAACCGTATCGGTCGACCTGCCAATCCGGACTGATTTTCGGCCGCAGGGGGCCTGGTCAATGCTGATGCTCCTGGCCGGCTGCTTCAATCGCGTGATGAACCGCTTCGAGCAGGTGGGTATATTCGACATAAGCCTTTACAAACGCCCTCCCCTCTTCGGCGCTGTTGTCTTTGGCACGGCTGGTTTCGACCGCTTGGTTATATTTTTCCCGGACCACTTCCGAAAGGTGTGCATTCAGCTTTTCGAGCAGGCTGTTGATATTTTTCTGGTCCAGCGCCTGGTCCGACATCACCACAATCGGCTCGGTCTGGCCGGCGGGTTTGAGTCCGGTGTAAGGAGCTCCTTCGCCCTCGCGGTGCACCCTCACCAGGGTTTCCAGAAAATACTTCTGCACCAGTTCAAACACTTCCCGGTCCCCCTTTTTCAGGGCAACTGTCTTGTTGAAAAGGGAGCTGATCTCCGGTTCGTGTTTCTTGTCGACCCATTTCAGGACCAACGTCACATTGTTGGTTTCAATTGCCCGAAGCGCATCCTTGATCAGCGGGCCGTCGTAAGAGTCGCAATGGGCCGACAGGTTCAGCGGCACCACCACCAGCGCCGCAACAACAACTACGAAAAAACTCCGGAGCAATCTGCCCGTCAGGAGTTGTCCTTTTTTCAAAATGAAAGTTTTCATATCAATAATTTTTACGGATGAATAACTTCCGCAAAGTTGGCTGCTGCACAGGTGTCAATCGCCCCGTTTTATAAAGCGGCACCTGTTTTTCGAGCCGGAGAAGCCCCGTTTTAAGATATGGCACCTTTCAGAGGATACTTTTTTCCCGTTCCCCTTTTTTGTATTCGCTGGGAGTGACGCCGGTAATTTTTTTGAAGAACCTGTTGAACGCGGTTTTGGAGTTGAACCCCGAATCGAAAGCCAGTCCCAGCAGGGAGTAGTTTTCAAAGTCCGGATCGTCCATTTTGCGGATCACCTCGTTCACCCGGTAGGTATTGATGAAGTCGAAAAAATTCTGTCCGAAATGTTCATTGATGATCTGCGAAAGCTGGTGAACCGGGATGCCGGTTAATCCGGAGAGCTGCTGTAGCGAAAGGGTGCCGTCGGCAAACGGCTTCTCCTTTTCCATAAAATCGCGCAGCTTTTCGGCCAGTTCGGGGACCACCTCTTTTTTCAGCGACGACCCGGCATATTTCACCGGACTGTCCGGCTCTTTTTCCCCTTTAAGCGAAGGCGTAACAATAACCGACTGCTCCAACCCGAAATAGCCGATCAGGATAACAAAAACCGAAAGGGACAAAAACAGCCCGTTGGTGCAGAAGTCGCGTGTAAACAGAAACATCAGGTGATGAATAACCGCCACCAGGATGAGGATGGTCCAGATCAGGCCAAAACTGTAAACCAGCCGGCGGAGCCAGGCGAGGTTGACCTTTTCGGTATAGGAAAAACTGTTGAGCACATTGACCTGGTGCGTGTGCAGCATTTGCAGGGTTAGCGCCACATAGGCAGGCCCCGACAGAAAAACGGCAAACAGAAAAACCGAAAAGAGGAAAGGCAATCTCACCCCGGAAGAGGTGTAATCAAGCCGGATGTTGCCGGCCACCTCCGGCATCCGGAAAGCGACAGCCAGATAAAGGTTAAAAAGGACAAACGGCAACAAATGAATAATCTGCACCGGCGAGAACACCTTTCGCCGGCCGCCCACCAGCGACAAGGTATAGAAGTAGAGAAACGGTCCCTGGAGCAGGAACAACGAGATATAACTGCTGATCAGGTGAGGAACCCGCAGAAAAAGATCTTCGGAATAGAAAGCGTAACCTCCGATAAAGAGCCCCAGCCAGATCAGCCAACCTGCCAAAATATAGTCTGCCAGCGCCTTAGGCCTTTTCCTCAAAACCAGGAATGCCAGAAAGAACGCCTGAAACACCCCGATCAACAGTATAGTTTTCATTCTGCAAAAAAGAGTTTTAGAAACCGGGCACCCCATGCGCTGCCCGAAATGCCCTTGTTTACAAATCTACAGCCTTTTCCGGCACTTTTCAGCTGCTTTACCAAAATGTTAAACCACCCCCGAACAAATAGGTTAAATATTCAACCTTGGGAAATTCCCCTATCTTTGTCTGACTTTTAAAACAAATTGAGAGTTAATTGTTTATACAGTAAAATTTTAACGTAAAAAATTTATACGCGATGAAAGTTACAGTTGTTGGAGCCGGTAATGTAGGAGCCACCTGCGCGCAGGTTGTCGCTCAAAAAAACATTGTCCAGGAAGTTGTCCTTGTCGATATCAAGGAAGGGGTTGCCGAAGGTAAATCGCTTGACCTGTGGCAGACCGCTCCGGTGAATTATTACGATACCCGTTTGGTGGGATCCACCAACGACTATTCCAAAACCGCAGGTTCGGAAGTGGTGGTTATCACTTCGGGGGTTCCGCGTAAACCGGGCATGAGCCGTGACGACCTCATCTCCATCAACGCCGGCATCGTAAAAAGCGTGACCGAGAATGTGGTAAAATACAGCCCCGATGCCAAAATCGTGGTGGTTTCCAACCCGCTCGACGTGATGACCTATGCCGCTTATGTTGCAGCCAAACTGCCCAAAACCAAAGTGATGGGGATGGCCGGCATTCTGGATACGGCCCGTTACCGGGCGTTCCTGGCCGAAGCCCTCGACGTTTCACCGCGCGACATCCAGGCACTGCTGATGGGCGGACACGGCGACACCATGGTTCCGCTGCCCCGCTACACCACCGTTTCGGGAATCCCGGTAACTGAACTGATCGACGAAGAGCGCCTCAACGCCATCGTAAAACGCACCATCAACGGAGGTGGCGAACTGGTGAACCTGATGGGAACATCGGCCTGGTATGCTCCGGGATCGGCAGCTGCCCAGATGGTGGAAGCTATCGTACTTGACCAGAAACGCATCTTCCCCTGCTGCATCAAGCTGGAAGGTGAATACGGCCTCAACGACATGTTTGTGGGCGTACCGGTTAAACTGGGCAAAAACGGGGTGGAACAGGTTATCGAAGTTTCGCTCAACGACGCCGAAAAAGAGCTGTTGCACAACTCGGCCAACGCCGTGAAGAAAATTATGGACGTACTCGACGGGATGAACATCCTGTAAGCCGTTCCAAAGAAAAAATAGTTTTGACGGGTGGTCCGGTTTCAGACCATCCGTCTTTTTTTGGTTACATTTGCTCCATGAGACAACATATCGTACCGCTTCTGATTGTTGAGCTGGAAGACCGCAACTACCACCTGCTGGCCGCCTGCCGTTTCGAAAACGGCGCCGAAGGTTTTTGGGTGATCGACACCGGCGCCTCCAAAACTGTTTTCGACAAAAACCTGGCGGAACATTACGACCTGCTGGAAAACGATGCCGACACCGAAATTCGCTCGGCCGGAATCGGTGAAAGTATCCTGGAGACCTCGCTGGGCCGGCTGCACCCATTTTCGCTCAATGGCCTGACGGTGGAACAGATGAAAGTTGCCCTGCTCGACCTGGCCCACATCAACCGGTTGTATTACGAAGCGGCCGACCGCCACATCTGCGGCCTCATCGGCAGTGACTTCCTGCTGCACTATCGCGCGGTGATCGACTACGGCACCCAGGAAATGGCTCTGGACGCCGTCCCCACCCTCCCTTTTGACTGATCCGGCCCATATCAGACAGCCCGCCCCCATTTTGCGGAACACTCCACCGGCAAAATATTTACAGATAAAAATCGGTGCACAAAAGGAGCAACAAACGTATACAGTTTGAAAAAACGGCTGCATAAAAATGGACACAACCCTTGCCTATTGCGGGTTAACATGCAAAAGCTGTCCGATTCACCTGGCGACACTGGAAAAGGATGAGTTTCAAAAGCAGGTGATGAGAAAATCTATTGCGGAGCAATGTTCGCAATACTATGGGTTGGAATTTAAAACAGAAGAGATTACGGACTGCGACGGCTGCCGGGCTAACACCGGAAACCTTTTCAAGGGATGCCTGAACTGTCGGATCCGGGCATGCGCCATTCAAAAAGCTGTGGAAAGCTGTGCCAGCTGCGCCGGTTATCCCTGCTCATCATTAAAGGATCTTTTCACGCTGGATCCCGGCGCGCAAAGCAGATTGGAAGAAATCCGGAAGACAAACAGGATTTAACTCCAACCGGCTGGTCAGTTTTGAATAACTTAACCAGTTTCCCTAATTTTACCCGTTCAGAAAAACAATTCCGCGCAAGTCCTGCCCGAAGCGGGAAAGCGGAGATTATTACAAAACAGAATAACCATGTTTACAAAACTTGTAGCGATTGAGCCGGTGAGTCTGATTCCATCGGCGGAAAAAAAACTGCATTCATTTGCCCGGGAAGTTGTGATGTTTGAGGATATCCCGGCAGGAGCCGATGAAATTGCAGCCCGGATTGGCGATGCCGACGCGGTGCTGCTGAGTTACACCTCGACCATCGGCCGCGAGGTACTCGACAAATGCCCAAACATCAAATATATCGGCATGTGCTGCTCACTCTATTCTCCGGAAAGCGCCAATGTGGACATCCGCTATGCTGGTGAAAAAGGTATAACCGTTACCGGCATCCGCGACTACGGCGACGAAGGCGTTGTGGAGTATGTGATCAGTGAACTGGTCCGCTGCCTGCACGGCTTTGGTTCAAACCCCGACGGAACGCCCGCAAAACCCTGGGACGGTGTGCCACGCGAAATCACCGGCCTGCAGGCGGGTATTGTCGGCCTGGGCAAATCAGGCGGAATGATCGCCGACGCGCTCCGTTTTTTTGGCGCGGAGATCAACTATTTTGCACGCAGCGAAAAAGCGGAAGCCCATGCAAAAGGATACCGCTTTTTGCCGTTGAACGAACTGCTCGCGCAAAGCGAAGTTGTGGTTACCTGCCTGAACAAAAACACGATTCTTTTGCACGACGCAGAATTTGCACAACTGGGTAACCACAAAATCCTCTTCAATACCGGCCTCTCTCCCGCCTGGGACGAAGAACCTTTTGCCAAATGGCTCGAAGGGGACAATCGCTGCTATTGTGATACCATCGGCGCACTGGGTGGTGAAAAATTCCTCAATCACCCGCACGTGCGCTGCATGAAGGTTTCCACTGGCCGGACACGCCAGGCCTTTGTCCGCCTGAGCGAAAAAGTGCTGGCCAATTTAGCTGAATACAACCGGTGAGGTAATATTCCGCAAGGTGTTCACCACCGACC
>JARKOX010000059.1 GCA_029975525.1 Prolixibacteraceae bacterium
GTAGTTTTGAGAAAGATTTTCAAGCACAAAGTATTATGACCAAGACTCCGCAACAAAAGATTTTCGAGCTAGAACAGAAGGTTCGCCTGCTGGAGAAAGAGAAATCCTTATTGGAACAGGAGATGATCAATGCGGTGGATAAAGCCAACATTCTTGACCGTTTGGTTCATCTGGCCGAACAAGAGTATTGCATCCGTATCCGAAAAAACTCCTTGCCCGGACAATCGGAAGCTACGCCAAAGAGTTCAAAAAAGCGATAGGAACTCTTTGTGGATTGTTCGGGATCAGTCGCCAAAGTTATTATCGATCTGGCTGGCGGACCCAACATCATCGTGATGTTGCCACGCAGGTTGTCTCGATGGTTCAGGATGTTAGACGAGAGCTTCCCCAACTAGGGACCCGTAAGCTTTACCACATGCTCCATCAACCATTGTCGGATCTTAGTATTGGCAGGGATAAGCTGTTTACCATTCTGAAAGTTAACAACATGCAAATAAAGCCAATACGTAGTTACAGGACCACTACCAATTCAAAGCACATGTTCCGCAAGCACAAAAACCTGGTTGCAGGTATTGTGCCCGCAAGGCCGGAGCAGATTTGGGTAAGCGATATAACCTATATTGGCAACAGGGGCAGCCATCGTTACCTTGCGCTTGTAACGGATGCCTATTCCAAGAAAATCGTTGGATATGATGTCTCCGAAAGCCTGCATGCAGAAGCTTGTGTCAGGGCCCTGGAAATGGCCATTGGGAACAGGGAATACGCAGATCAACCCTTGATCCATCATTCAGACCGGGGAATACAATATTGTTGTGATCAGTATCAGAAACAGATGGAGCAACATGGCATTCAATGTTCAATGACCGAAAGCTACGATCCTTATGCAAATGCAGTGGCAGAAAGGGTCAACGGCATATTAAAAAAGGAGTTTATGCTGGAGGATTACCCTGTAAAAACAGAAATCATGAGGGTGATTGTCGCTCAAAGTATTGAAAAGTACAATGCCATCCGGCCACATCTCTCATGTGGAATGCTTACACCAAACCAGATGCATAAGCAACGGCAAATAAAAATTAAAACCTATAAAAAGAAAGGATGCAACCCGATCGGGATGCATCCTTCATCAAATAAATTATTTTTGTCTAATCCTGTAACGCTTTTTTAGGACTAGTCAATCTGCAGAAGTTTTATTTTTTGATTTTAACTTCCATTTCGGCTCTGCGGTTGAGTTTGCGATGAGGCGTTGAGTCGTTTTTAACGGCCGGTTTGGTTTCGCCGTAGCCTTTTGCGCCAACATACGCATTGTTGATACCTTTCATGGTCAGGTATTTAACTACAGCCTGGGCGCGTTTTTCCGACAATCCCTGGTTGTAATTTTCAGTACCGATGTTACAGGTGTGTCCTGCAATGACCACGTCGTACTGTTTACCGGTATTGAGTTGTTCAACTAGTTTATCCAGTTCGGCTTTGCCTTCAGGTTTAAGTTCGGCTTTGTCGAAATCGAAATAAACGGGGCTGAGTTCAATGGTTACCCATCCTTCCGGACAGCCTTTGTTTTCTTTGCTTCCCGGTTCGTTGGGGCAATTGTCTTGGCAGTCGATAACGCCGTCGCCGTCGCTATCCAGCGGGCAACCTCTTTCGTCAACGGGACATCCTTTCGGAGTATCGGGGCAGGCATCTTTCGGATCCGGCACGCCGTCGCCATCAGTGTCGGGGCAACCGTTGAATTTTTTCAAACCCGGGGTATCGGGGCATTCGTCATCTTTGTCGGCAATTCCGTCACCATCTCTGTCGGGGCAACCTTTCAGGCTGGCCAAACCTGGCGTGTCGGGGCAATCGTCTTTGTAATCCGGTACACCGTCGCCGTCGCGATCAAGTGGGCAGCCGTCTTTGTCAACTGCAACACCGGCCGGAGTGTCTGGACATTTGTCTTTTCTGTCGGGGACGCCGTCGCCGTCGCTGTCTTTAGCTTTGCCCAGACCGATATTGACTCCCATGGTGAGTTTCATGAAGTCGTCGCCACCTTTGCGTTCGAAGAAACCTTCGGCTTCTGCGTTGTCGGTGATCTGATTGTCTTTCGTCAGGTCAAATTTGTCGTTGGCCGTCGGCATGGCTCCTACTTCAACAAAGAAGTTGAACCCAGGAGTAATCCGGATTTTGGTTCCCAGTCCCAGGTAAGGATGGAAAGCGGTGACTTTTTCTTCGCCCGTGGTAATTCCGGCTACACTTTTGTTAGCGGCAATTACTTTGTTTAGGTCAGAGTTTCCGGTCAAAAGGCCGATTCCTCCTGAAAGGTAGGGCTGCAGGAAGAAGTCTTCACGCAGGATATACCCGTTGTTGAATTTGTAGTGTACTTCGGCTCCAACATTGAAATATTCGCCGCTTAATCGGTAAGTAACACCGTTGGTGCCGGCCATTTCTTTCAGATAGTTGTAGTTGAACCGGAGCATTGCTTCAAACGAAGGATTCAGATACCTTGCCAGATGTAATTGATAGCTATTCTGCCAATCGCGTCCGCCAAGTTCATCTTTGCCAAAATAAGCCAGGAATTGATTCCCGAATTCCCCACTGTACTGTGCTGTCCCATAGCCTAGTCCTATAGCCCACTTGTTGTCAGCCGTCTGAGCGAAGACGCTCAACGAGAGCAGGGTGCCAAGTAAAAAAAATGTAAATTTTCTCATGATATAGAATTTAAAGTTGAGTTTTGATTGTTGAGGCAATTTAATTATTTATTTTCAATGTACAAAACAGGTTTTTGTTCAAAATAGTCTAAAAAAACAATAAATTAATTTACGAGAGTACACATCCGTTTTCCTCATGTTTGCTATCATTGACATCGAAACGACCGGTTCGGTTTACAGGTACGGAAAGATTACCGAAATAGCTATTGTTCTTCACAATGGCGAGGGGATTACCGATATGTTTCAGACCCTGATAAATCCGGAAATTGATATTCCCTACCATATTACGAAGCTTACCGGAATCAGTAATGAGATGGTTGCCGGCGCCCCTCGTTTCTTCGAAGTAGCCCGGAAAATTGTTGAGTTTACGGAAGGCAGAACATTTGTCGCGCATAATGTAAGTTTTGACTATCGTTTTATCCGGGAAGAGTTTAAGCAACTGGGATATAATTATGAAAGAAAGAAACTATGCACGGTTCAGTTATCACGAAAACTTCTGCCAGGACATAGTTCCTATTCTTTGGGGAAGTTGTGCAGCGATCTCGGCATTGTTATCGAAGGACGTCACCGCGCGGGTGGTGACGCGCTGGCTACTGCCAGACTTTTCGAATTGCTGATTACGCAGCATCAGTTGCAAAAATCCCTGACGGAGAAAACTCTTCGGTTATTCTGATTCTTTTTCTTTCGTTTCGGAAGCGGGAGTCTCTTCTTCTGTAAAGTTGAGCAGTCCGTTTTCCTGAAGAATATTGTACCAAAGAATCACTTTTTTGATGTCGGATACATACACCCGGGTTTTGTCGTAATCCGGAACAATTTTTCCGAAATATTTTTTCAGCTCGTTGTCCGCTGCTTTGGCACTGATGGCCGGTCCTCCCGACTCTTCGGTATGAATTTTTTGCAAAATATCTTTCAGCGGTAAATCGCCGGAGTTGGTAAAAATGGCGATGTCTTCCAACGTACTTATTTTCGAAGTTGAATGTACCGGCATCCTTTTTTGGGTAACCAGTGATTCAACAATAATCTTGTTTTTAGCCTCAGTAACCAGTTTGTAAAGACCTGGTTGTCCTGAAATGGCAAGAATCCCTTTCAACATAGCTTATTTTTTGTCGCGAATATACAATTTTCGGGTGTAACAGAAAACGGCTTATGGCTTCCGGAGCTTGTCAATTTCCAAATTTATTCGGATACCTGTCCGGAGCCATCTGCCGGGCTGTGGTACATTGCCAAGATCGAAATAGCCGGTGTCGAAAAGATTGGTTGCTGCCACATACCAATCGGCAATCCCCACATGATAGTTTAGCTTGCCGTCGAGCAGCCAGAATGGTTCATATTCGGTTTCGGTGCCGGTTCCCGTATTAATATTATATTGGGTGTAACTTCCGTTTCGGTCTTGCACGGTAAGATTCCACGACGCGGTAAGCCGTTTCGTAATTTTATGCTGTAGGGCAAATGAAAATTTATGTTTCAGGTTATCCAGAACGTAGTAGGAGATGATTTCTGCTTCTTCCGCTTTTTTCAGATGGTTATAAAAATAGCTGGCCGAAACTTGTGAAATAAAAAAGTTATCGCCCCATATAACCTGCGGATAAAGCTGACTCCCGATTTCAATGCCGGAACTGGTTACGGAGGTGAGATTTTGGGTTTGCCATTTATCAGATCCCTCCGGTTTTATCCAGTCAATCAGATTTTTTCCCTTTTGGGTGAAAAGGGAAAAATTTCCCCTCAGATATTTTGTCTGAAACTTAAATCCGCCTTCGAGATTTTGAATCTCTTCCGGCTTCAGATCAGGATTTCCCTGGTTGGTAGGCCCTGAATAGTAAAGGTCGGTGAAGGTGGGCATCCGGAGCGACTGACCGGCTGCGGCGTAAAATTTCACCGGGGTGCCTATTTGATAACTGATTTCAGCTCCGGGATAGAGATTCCATGAAAAGCCCGGATCGGAAAAATGGTGGAGCAGCACTCCCGCCGAAACGGAAAATCTGTTTAGGTAAACAGAGTGTTCCAGAAATACCGAAAAGGAAGTTCGTGATTTGGCATGGGTGTAATAGCTGTTTTCTCCGGGAACTTTTTGCGGATTCTCCATTTTTTCCCCCAGCACATTACTACGGATATTTTCCGATCGTGCTTCAGTGCCCACCGCCGTTTTTCCCCATGACGAGAGAAACCAGGAGTTCAGCTGCAGTCCCAACACGTCGGTTTGGTGATAGTTGTGTGATTTGTACCACTCCGGAGCTTCGTTGCGAAACAGTTCGAATCGGTCGGAGTGGCGACGCCAGTAAATTCCGGGCGTAAAATGGAGTTTGGAATTAGAATTCCATTTAAGCGAGGAGAACCAGGTCTGGGTTTTTTCATATTGCTCCGGATACTTGGGCGTGTAAAACGAATTGGCCCCAAAACCTTTGTCGGCAAAACCGAATTGGACGTTTAGTTTTCCATCTGGCAGTTCTGCCCGGGTGTTATAAAAAACATTTCCTGCCGAGAAGTCGGTATTATTAGTATAGCCGTCCGAACTCCGGTTGTCCAGCGCGAGCAGGTGGGTGAACCTGCCGGTTTTTAGTGTGCCCGAAATATTGGTGCTGGTCAGGTTATGCTCCCCGTAGCTGAGGTGCCCGGAAATTGTCTCTTCTTCCGGCTGTAAAGTGACGATATTGACAGCGCCTGAAAAGGCGTTTGGACCGTAAACTCTGGAGGCTGGTCCTTCGAGAAGTTCAATTCGTTCAATTTGATCGAAACTGACGGGTAAGTTGAGGTTGTGATGTCCGGTTTGAGGGTCGGTAATGTTGATGCCGTTCAGGAGGATCAGGGTCTGGTCAAAGGTTCCTCCACGGATGGTGAGGTCGGCCTGGACGCCCTCCGGGCCTCGTTGCCTGACATCTACTCCCGGGAGGTAGTCGAGTAGCTCCGGCAGAGTTTGTGCAGGTAACCTGGTTAATTCACTGCGGCTGATTACCGCGATTACACGGGCCGTTTCCGAAAAGGTAACCGGCGCCCGCTGGGCAGTAACTTCTATCTCTTCCAGGTCATATTCCCGGATAACAGCCGTGGTGTCTGAAACAAACTCTGCTACCGGCCGGGCTGCAGACTGGTGGTAGGCCACAGCCAAAAAACCAACATGCACCAGTTTGTTAAGTACCCGGAAGAGCGAAAAGCCTTTTCTGCCCCACTTCTTAAAAGTTATTGCCTGGGTTGGCATTACATAATTGGATCTCATAATTGAATTTTTAGTTCGCGACAAAGCTAAGAATTAACTTAAAATCTCCCCAAAACCGCCTTTGGCGTCTGAATAAAAGATAACTTTTCATTGGTTCGGAGAGCTTTACCGAACATTCGAAAAAAAAGTTTCAAGTTTTGATTCACAGCATTTTATTCGTTATCAATTCTCTCTATATCGGATAGAGAAAATCGACTGATAAAAGTGGTTGAAATGTTTTATTTAAGACTCTTTTGTTCTATATTTGTTTAGACAAATTAAAAATAAGTACGCCATGACACAGGTACAGTTCAACAACGCACTACTGGGGTTAAAAGAAAAACTCCACTACTACGCGCTGAGCCTAACAGCCGACAGTGAAAAGGCCGATGATCTGTTACAGGAAACCTTCCTGAAAGCTCTGACCTACCGTGACAAATTTGCGCAGAATACAAATTTTAAAGCGTGGATATACACCATCATGAAAAATACTTTTATTAACGATTACCGACGGAGCGTTAAAACGAAAAGTACTTTTGATGGTTCCAATAACGATTTTCATCTAACTTTTTCGAAAGATAAGATCTATCCGGCTCCCGATTCTTTTTACAGTACACAGGAAATCAACAAAAATATTCAGGCTTTGGAAGATGAGTACCGCATACCATTTACCATGTTTCTGGATGGTTACAAGTACAAAGAGATTGCCGATGAGTTAAATCTTCCGTTGGGAACCGTTAAAAGTCGGATCTTTTTTACCCGTAAAAAATTGGAAAAATCCTTAAATGAATATTCAATTCATAGTAATTAGTCAAAGTAGTGGTTTAGTTTCGAAGAAAGATTCTCAATTTTGAGGATCTTTTTTGTTTTAAAATTTAATATTCGATGAAAGTAGCTGTTTATCTTGCAGAAGGGTTTGAAGAAATTGAGGCCGTCAGCATTATCGATGTCTTGCGCAGAGCTGAAATTTCGGTTACGGTGGTTTCGGTTTCAGGCAAGCTGGAGGTTACCGGTGCGCATCACATTAAACTGGTTGCCGATGAACTGATTGAAAACTTCCGGACTGAAGATTTTGGAATGCTGGTTTTGCCAGGGGGAATGCCTGGTACCACCAATCTTTTAGCCTGTAGAATGCTTCAAAACCAGGTGACTGATTTTAACAATCAGGAAAAATTGCTTGGAGCTATTTGCGCTGCTCCCATGGTTTTGGGACAATTGGGAATTTTAAAAAACCGCCAGGCAACCTGTTTTCCCGGGTTCGAAAAATATTTAACCGGAGCATCGGTGTCAGCAGAGGCTGTCGTCGTCTCCGGAAACGTGATCACTGGCCGTGGGGCAGGAGTCGCCCTGGCGTTTGCATTGAAAATTGTTGAGGTACTGAAGGGAAAATCCGTTTCAGATAATCTGGCTCAAAAGATGCTCGTGCCCTGACGGTTATATGTTTTTGAGCTTTCGAATGGTCTCTTCAGGCTGGTCTGATGTAAATACAAAATTTCCGGCAACCAGAACGTTCGCTCCGGCTTCGTAAAGTTTTTTACCGGTGTCGAAATTTACGCCGCCATCAACTTCAATCAGGCATTCCGGATGGATGGCATCAATCATTTCACGGAGTTGTCTGACTTTTTTATAGGTGTTCTCAATAAATTTCTGACCCCCAAAACCGGGATTAACCGACATGAGTAAAACCATGTCAAGCTCACCAATAATATCTTCCAGGAGTGATACCGGGGTGTGTGGGTTGAGACAAACACTGGCTTTGGCTCCCTGTTCCTTAATGTGGCGTACCGTTCGGTGAAGATGCCGGCAGGTTTCATAATGAACGGTTAGGATGGAGGCGCCTGCCTTACAAAATGGCACAATGTAGGGGTCCGGATTAACAATCATCAGGTGTACGTCCAGCGGTTTGCGTGCAATCTGGCTTACGTGCTGGATGACGGGTAGTCCAAAAGAAATATTGGGTACAAATACTCCATCCATTACATCAAAATGAATCCAGTCAGCATCGCTGTGGTTAATCATTTCAATATCTTTTCCGAGGTTGTTAAAATTCGCCGAGAGGATGGATGGCGCAACAAGTTTGGTCATTTTGTCAATTTAATTTATTGCCCAAGGTAGGATTTGAGCAGTCGGTTCCGGTATTGGTTTTTTAATTTTTTGATCGCTTTTTCTTTGATCTGTCTGACTCTCTCCCGGGTCAGTCCGAATTCATCGCCGATCTCCTCAAGAGTATATGGCGGATATCCGTTTAAACCAAAATAATAGCGAAGAATTTCAGCCTCACGGTCACCCAGCGTTGAAAGCGATCGTTCGATTTCTTTTCTTAATGAGTTGTATATTAGTTCGTTGTCCGGACTTGGGGAGTCTTCGTTAAGCATCACGTCATACATATTGTTGCCGTCGTCTTCTTTGAGGGGAGCATCCATTGAGAGGTGGATGTTGGAGATGTTGAGTGAACTTTCAATAAGTTCAGGCTTTGTTTCCAGAATCTCGGCCAGTTCGTCGGGAGTTGGCTCACGCTGAAATTCCTGTTCCAGCTGGCTGAAAGTTTTGTTAATTTTATTGATCGATCCGATTTTGTTAAGTGGGAGCCTCACAATGCGGGCTTGTTCGGCGAGTGCCTGTAAAATCGATTGCCTGATCCACCATACGGCGTACGAAATAAACTTAAAACCTCTGGTTTCATCAAATCTTTCGGCTGCTTTTATGAGCCCCAGATTGCCTTCGTTTATCAGGTCGGGCAGGCTTAAACCCTGGTTTTGATATTGTTTGGAGACAGAAACTACAAAACGGAGGTTGGCTTTGATGAGGGTTTCCAATGCTTGACGATCTCCCTTTTTGATTCGTTTGGCCAGTTCCACCTCCTTTTCAGCAGACAACAGCTCAACTTTACCGATCTCGTGCAAGTACTTGTCGAGCGATAAAGTATCTCTGTTTGTAACTTGTTTAGTAATCTTTAGTTGTCTCATATCAAAAAGGTTATGTGTGCCTAGCCCGCTGGCTGTCAGAAGCAGCAATCCTTGCGCTGTGAAGATAGCCAAAAAACGTTTTTATAAATAAAATGCCCCCTAAATTATTCGTCGGCCCCATTATTATTCATGTTATTTTAAAAATCTTTGTAAATGAAGTTTATTCTTTTTTTTGGTTTATTTTATTTTATCTAATTTTGTTGCATACATCATACGAAAAATCAATAAAAACTGTTTTTATTTTTTGGTTTATAGATAGTATTTGCATATAATTGCAGCCGAATTTCGAGAGACATTCTTCCCCTGCCATTTAAGTTCCTGAAGTTTTCAGTTTTCATTTTCAACTTGATAAATTAATTACATAAAAAGTATGTACGACATATTAGAGCTAAACAAAAAACTTCTTCCTGAGTTGAGGGAGATAGGTAAAGAATTAAAAATTAAGCGGGTTGAGTCTTACAAAAAGCAGGACCTGATATATAAAATACTCGACACACAGGCTATCCAGGATGCTGAAAAGAAGACACAGGTAACTGAAAAACGGGGTAAGACTGAACAACGCGGTCCGGCTGAGAAAAATCAGAATCCAGCTGCCGGAGCTTCTTTGGAAAACAGTGCATCCGACGCAAAAAATAACAACAAAGGCAAGCGCCCGCGTCGGGGCAATGAAGAATCAGCAGGAGAGAAGGATGCCGCCGTACAACCTGATGAGGAACAGAAAAATGCTGAAAAACCGGTTCAGTCGAGACAAGAACAGATCCGGGCAATCATCCGTGAGTTCAAAGAAAAAACATTGGTAAAAGATCCCAAGGGCAAAAATAAGCCGATTGAAAAGGACGAAGAGGCTATTATCGATTCTTCAGAACCGGAGATTATTCCTGATGTTGCTTCGGAAGAGGAGGTTCAGGAACCGGTTGAAGTTATTGCCGAGTCGCCCCAGCCAGTTGAACAGGAACAGCAGGAACAGCAGGAGTCGCCTCAGGCAGCTCCGCAGCAGGGACAGCCACAAGGACAACAACAGGGTGGTTTCCAACGAAAACAGTGGCAGCAAAAGAAAGAGCAGTTTCAGCAGAAAAGTTTTCGACAGAACGAAAAACAGCCTGAAAGAAATTATATCGATAAAAATTACGAGTTCGACGGAATTATCGCCAATACCGGTGTGCTCGAAATTATGTCGGATGGTTACGGCTTCCTGCGTTCGTCTGACTTTAATTACCTGAACTCACCCGACGATATTTACGTTTCGCAGTCGCAGATTAAGCTTTTTGGGTTAAAAACCGGCGACACCATCAAAGGTACTGTTCGTCCGCCCAAAGAAGGTGAAAAATATTTTCCGCTGATTAAAGTTATTGAAATCAATGGCCGTACCCCTGAGTTTATCCGCGACCGTGTTCCGTTTGATCATTTGACCCCGTTGTTCCCCAACGAAAAATTTGAACTGACCGGCAACGGACACGACAACCTTTCAACCCGCATTGTCGATATGTTTGCCCCCATCGGTAAAGGACAGCGCGGATTGATTGTTGCCCAGCCGAAAACCGGTAAAACGGTTCTGCTCAAGGAAATTGCCAATGCAATTGCAGCCAATCATCCCGAAGTTTATATGATTGTGCTCTTGATTGACGAACGTCCGGAAGAGGTTACAGACATGGCCCGCAGTGTAAATGCCGAGGTGATTTCGTCAACTTTCGACGAACCGGCCGAACGCCATGTACGGGTGGCCGGCATGGTCCTCGAAAAAGCCAAACGTTTGGTGGAGTGCGGACATGATGTGGTGATCCTGCTCGACTCCATTACCCGACTGGCCCGCGCTTATAATACCGTGCAACCCGCATCCGGAAAAGTACTTTCGGGTGGGGTGGATGCCAACGCTTTGCACAAACCCAAACGGTTTTTTGGTGCCGCCCGTAATATCGAGGAAGGTGGGTCGCTCACGATTCTGGCGACAGCTCTCACCGATACCGGCTCGAAAATGGATGATGTTATTTTTGAAGAATTTAAAGGAACCGGCAACATGGAGTTGCAGCTCGACCGCCGCTTGTCGAACAAACGCATATTCCCGTCGGTCGATATTCCGGCTTCAAGTACCCGTCGCGAAGATCTGTTGCTGCAGAAACGCATCCTCGACAAATTGTGGATTTTGCGTAACTACCTCAGCGATATGAATTCCATCGAAGCGATGGAGTTCCTCAAAGACCGGATTATGAAGACTAAATCGATTGAGGAGTTCCTCATTTCAATGAATACCGACCTGTAAAAAGGGATTTGGATACCAGTGGAAAAAGGCAGGCTGAAAAAGTCTGCCTTTTTTGATGCTGCAGGAAGTCGTTAGCAGAAGTTCAAAAAAGTTATTTTTAACAGATATAAATTGCATCCCCAAAGGATTTTTGCTATCTATACATGGCAATAAATTGAATAAACTGATTATTTTTGTTTTCAAAATTAGCGAGTTGGAATTTCTTCAATATACACATAACGCCCTGCTGGAAGGAACCGGCAATACCCTGTTCCGGCAGCTCAGCCAATCGATTGACTGGAGCCAGCAATTGATCTGTATCAAAGGGTTCCGGGGAGTTGGGAAAACCACCCTTTTGCTCGATTATATCAAGAGTGAGTTTGGCGCTGACAAGTCGATTCTTTATTTAAATCTGAACAATTTCTATTTCACCAAGCGGAAGATTTTTTCATTTGCCGATGAGTTTTCGAAACTGGGAGGGAAAGTTTTGTTCCTCGATCAGATCAATAAATATCCCGATTGGTCGGCCGAATTGCGTAAATGCCACGATGAAATTCCAGATCTGAAAATAGTTTTTACCGCTTCGCCGGTATTACGGGTTTCCGATGGCAACCCCGATTTGCAGGGAATTGTGAAAATATACCATCTCGAGGGGTTATCCTTCCGGGAATACCTCAACTACAAAACTGGCGAGCATTTCAGAATGTATTCGCTGGGAGAGATTTTGCTTGACCATGTGGCGATTTCGCAGAAGATTGTGGAAAAAGTAAAGCCGCTTGCCTATTTCAGCGACTACCTGAAAAATGGCTACTATCCTTATTTCATGGAGCATCCAAGCTTTTATCCGATGACTCTGCTGAAAAATATCAACCTGGCCCTGGAAGTTGATGTTCCCTATATCAACCAGATTGAGTTGAAATATTTGTCGAAATTGCGGAAACTTCTTCAGATTATTGCTTCAGAGACTCCTTTCTCGCCCAATGTCAGCAAGCTGGCAACAGCGGTCGAAACGTCGCGTGCCACGGTGATGAACTATCTGCACTATCTGAAAAACGCCCGGCTGATTCAGCTTTTGTACAGCAACGGGGGAGAAGATCAGATGAAAAAACCCGACCGGGTTTATCTGCACAATACCAATTTGCAATATGCAATTGCGCCGGATAATATCAACAATATCAACCTGCGGCAGACGTTTTTTTATAATCAGGTCGGATATCAGCACAACCTCAAGAGTGTTCAGGGGGCCGATTTTTTGGTTGACGACCGTTACGAATTTGTGGTGGGCGGGCGTAAACTCGATCCTCCGGCGGGAAGATATGCCGCCTCGGATATGATTGAGGTTGGCGAGGGGAACAAGATTCCTTTATGGCTTTTTGGCTTTTTGTATTAGAAACATAAGAGATCAAATTTTAGTAACAACATCAGTAAAGAATTAAATAATCAAGCAATGGCAAAACAAAAAAAGTTTATCACTTGCGATGGTAACTATGCTGCTGCGCACATGAGTTACATGTTCAGTGAAGTGGCTTGTATCTATCCGATTACTCCGTCGTCGACGATGGCGGAATATGTAGACGAATGGGCCGCCGGTGGGAAGAAAAACATGTTCGGGCGTCCGGTCCGGTTGGCCGAAATGCAAAGCGAAGGCGGCGCTGCCGGCGCTGTACACGGTGCCCTTCAGTCGGGGGCGCTCACCAGTACCTACACCGCTTCACAGGGATTGTTGTTGATGATCCCCAATATGTATAAAATTGCCGGCGAACTGTTGCCTACCGTTTTCCACGTTAGCGCCCGTGCCTTAGCCGGTCACGCCCTTTCCATCTTTGGCGACCACAGTGATGTTTATGCGGCTCGTCAAACCGGTTTTGCTATGCTGGCTGCCGGTTCGGTGCAGGAGGAGATGGACCTGGCCGGAGTGGCCCACCTGGCAACCCTCAAATCGAGAGTGCCTTTCCTGGCGTTCTTCGACGGATTCCGTACCTCGCATGAAATCCAGAAAATTGAGCCGATCTCCATGGAGCAGATCCTTCCGCTGGTTGACATGGAAGCGCTTCAGGAGTTCCGCAACCGCGCCCTCAATCCGGAATCTCCGGTAACCCGCGGTACGGCCCAAAATCCTGACATCTTCTTCCAGGCCAAGGAAGCTGCCAACAAATATTACGAAGCAGTTCCCGACATTGTGGAAGCTTACATGCAGGAGATCGGCAAGATCACCGGGCGTGAATACCATCCGTTTACCTATTACGGTGCTCCGGATGCTGAAAATATCATTGTAGCAATGGGTTCGGTTACCGAAACCATTCGTGAAACCATCGATTACCTCGCTTCGCAGGGTAAAAAAGTGGGCTTGCTGGCTGTCCATCTGTTCCGCCCGTTCTCGGCGCGCTACTTCTTCAACGTGCTGCCCAAAACCGTCAAACGGATTGCCGTTCTCGACCGTGCCAAAGAACCCGGAGCAGAAGGCGAACCGCTTTACCTCGATATCCGGTCGATTTTCTACGGAAAAGAAAATGCCCCGGTGATTATTGGCGGACGTTACGGACTGGGATCAAAAGACACCACGCCGTCGCAAATCCTGTCGGTTTATGAAAACCTGGAAATGGCTGAGCCGAAAAATGGCTTCACCATCGGTATTGTTGACGACATAACCTTCCAATCGCTGCCGCTGAAACCGGAAATCAACATTACGCCGGAAGGAACGTACCAGGCAAAATTCTACGGCTTGGGTTCGGATGGTACGGTAGGAGCCAATAAAAACTCGATCAAAATTATCGGTGAAGCTACCGATAAGTATTGCCAGGGGTATTTCCAGTACGACTCGAAAAAGTCGGGCGGTTTCACCTGTTCGCATCTGCGTTTTGGGGACAAACCGATCCGTTCGACCTATCTGGTAACCACTCCCGACTTTGTGGCCTGCCACGTTCCGGCATACATCCACCTTTATGATGTGCTGAAAGGCCTCAAAAAAGGCGGTTCGTTCCTGCTCAACTCCATTTGGGATGAAGAGGAAACCAAAAAACGCCTGCCCGACAGCATGAAAAAGTTCATGGCTGAAAATGATATCAAATTCTATATCATCAACGGAACCCAGTTGGGCGAAGAGATTGGTCTGGGAACCCGTACCAACACCATCATGCAGTCGGCCTTCTTTAAAATCACCAACGTGATTCCCTTCGATATGGCGGTTAAGGAGATGAAACATGCCATCGACAAAACTTACGGCCGTAAAGGGGAAAACATCCTGAAAATGAACTATGCAGCCGTTGAAGCCGGCGGCAAGAATGTTTACCAGGTTGAAGTTCCGTCGGAATGGAAAGACATTGTTCTGAAAGAAGAAGAAGCCGACGAAGTCAAACGTCCGAAATATATCACAAAAATCGTGGACGTTATCAACGCCCAGAAAGGTGATGACCTGCCGGTATCTACCTTCACCGGTTACGAAGATGGTACTTTCCTGGCCGGAACCTCGGCATGGGAAAAACGTGGTATTGCCGTTACCGTTCCGGAGTGGCAACCCGACAACTGTATCCAGTGTAACCAGTGTGCCTACGTTTGCCCGCACGCTGCGATCCGTCCGTTCCTGCTTACCGAGGAAGA
Source organism: Prolixibacteraceae bacterium (assembly GCA_029975525.1). Classification (GTDB taxonomy): domain Bacteria; phylum Bacteroidota; class Bacteroidia; order Bacteroidales; family Prolixibacteraceae; genus UBA1413. The sequence continues at coordinate 14,671 of JARKOX010000059.1, forward strand.
GTTTGAAAATTCGCCTGCCGGAACAGAAACCCGCGTGGCTACTCCGACCAAAACATTTGGCGGTCTCCATTTCCGTATCCAGGTGAGTGTGCTCGACTGTACCGGTTGTGGCAACTGTGCCGACGTTTGCCCGGCCAAGGAAAAAGCCCTGGTTATGCAGCCGCTCGACACCCAGCGTGACGAAATCGACCGCTGGAACTACATGTCTGCAAAAGTCAGCCTGAAAGAGACGGTGGTTGACAAAACCAAATCGGTGAAGAACTCCCAATTTGCCCAGCCGCTCTTCGAATTCTCGGGCGCTTGTGCCGGTTGTGGCGAAACGCCTTATATCAAGCTGATCACCCAGTTGTATGGCGAGCGGATGATGGTGGCCAATGCTACCGGCTGTTCGTCCATCTATGGTGGTTCGGCCCCGTCGACTCCTTATTGCAAGCACAAAGGCTCCGGGCATGGTCCGGCCTGGGCAAACTCCCTGTTTGAAGACAACGCCGAATATGGTTTCGGGATGTCGGAGGGAATAAATGCCCAGCGCGACCGCATCGCCACGATCATGGAGAACGAGCTGAAAAACGGCATTTCCGAAGAGGAAAAAGAAGCCTTCAGCGCCTGGTTGGCCGGAAAAAATAATGCCGACGAGTCGGTTAAAGCTTCGAAACAGGTTATCGACGTTCTGCAGGGTAAAACCGGCCAGTATGCCAAAGATATCCTTGCACTGAAGCAGTACCTGGTGAAGAAATCTATCTGGATTTTTGGCGGCGACGGTTGGGCTTACGACATTGGTTTTGGTGGTCTCGACCACGTGCTGGCCAGCGGTCAGGATATCAATGTGCTGGTGCTCGATACCGAGGTCTATTCCAACACCGGCGGACAGTCGTCCAAATCGACTCCGGTGGGCGCAGTGGCCAAATTTGCCGCAGCAGGTAAACGTATCCGCAAAAAAGACCTGGGCGCCATGATGATGTCCTACGGTTATGTGTACGTGGCCCAGGTAGCCATGGGCGCCAACCAGGCCCAGTACCTCAAAGCCCTGCGCGAAGCCGAGGAGTATCCCGGACCTTCCATCATTATCGCCTACTCGCCCTGTATCAACCACGGGCTGCGCAACAGCATGGGTAAAACGCAGGAAGAGGAAAAACGCGCCGTGGAAGCCGGTTATTGGTCACTCTTCCGCTACAACCCGCAACTGGAAGCCGAAGGAAAAAATCCGTTCCAGCTCGATTCGAAAGATCCCGACTGGGGCAAATTCCAGGATTTCCTGAACGGCGAAGTCCGCTACACCTCACTGAAGAAATCGTTCCCCGAAGTTGCCGACGAACTGTTCGCCGCTGCCGAAGAGAATGCCAAATGGAGGTATAACTACTACAAACGGTTAGCCGCCATGGAATTTGTTCAGGCTTAAAAAATAGATCTGCATATTTTGGAAGGAGCTGCCTCATTCGGGCAGCTCTTTTCTTTTATAGCCGGTGAAATTTTTGCTGGTTTTTCCTTTTTCTGAATCGAATTCGGGTTACACCGGTTTCAGAAAAAATCGGTCGTTACCTGGCCGGCCTTGCCCGGCCCGACGACTTTTCGGGGGTCGTGCCGGTGGCGCTCAGTAAATTTTATTCTGCTGCTCTTTTTCCCATCTTTTGCGAAACTCTTCCAGCTCTTTTTTCTGTTTATTCAAAAGCTTTTCCCATTCGTCCTGGGCTTCCGGATTGATGTAACGACGCTGTTGCCGGTCGGGATTACTGAAAAAATCGTTGGGCGCGAATGATTTGAACCGTTCGTCAAAAAGCTTCTGCAGATCTTCCATACCACGCATGCCGGGAAGGAAGAAGCCGGGCGGCAGCAGGAAGGAGGAATCGGGCCCCATAAAAAAGGTGGTATCCTGCCGGAATGAGAAATGTCTGTTGAAGACCGAATCGGGCAGCGTGCCAAAGCCGCGGAAAAAATCATCGTCGTCGAAAAAGCTGAAGGGGAATTTCCCGGTGAAAGGCGGGAGGTGTGCCGACGAATCATTGAAAAAGCGGCTGCTCCAATCGTGCTGGAAAAACTCTTTTCCCAGGAGATCTTCCCACCCTTTTCCGATTGGAAACTGAAAGGTTGAGTCGGTCGACCACCGGTAGACATAAGTTGAGTCGAAACGGATCAGGTTACCGTTTTGGTCATATTCACGGTTCACCGAAATCTGTTTGTCGGGGGCCTGCTGATTCTTTTTTGCTTGCTGTGCCTGGCTGCCTGTAACGGTGGCAAGCAGCAGCAGGATGGGTAAAACAAAATTTCTCATGGCTTTTTTTTATTCAAAATTAATAGCCGGCAAGCTGAAAATCTCTTAAAAATTTTTAAAAGTCATTAAAAATTATGTGCAGCCGGCTTTTCGGTACCTGTTGGTTGCCCAAGCCATGTGGGAAGGAATAAAAAAATCCCGGCCAGTAACAGCCGGGATTTTTACAAGGAGTTATTGAAATTACTAATCGAACAGGTGGTCGTCGGCCTGAGCCGGATCGCAGTCGCAGTCGCAGTTCAGTCCTTTTTCGTATTGTGCCAGGGCGCGGAGGCTCATCCCCATGCTCGAAAATCCACCGTCGTGGTAGAGATTCTGCATAGTCACCTTGCGGGTGAGGTCGGAGAAGAGGGTGATGCAGTAGTCGGCGCACTCGTCAGCGGTAGCATTTCCGAGGGGCGACATGCGTTCGGCAAAGTCGAGCAGCCGGTCGAAACCTTTAACGCCGCTGCCGGCGGTAGTTATCGTGGGCGACTGCGATATCGTGTTGATTCGCACATTGCGTTCGCGGCCGTAGATGTAGCCAAAACTGCGGCCAATTGATTCGAGCAGGGCTTTGGCGTCGGCCATGTCGTTGTAGCCGTAAAAGGTGCGCTGCGCTGCAACATAACTGAGCGCCACCACCGATCCCCACTCATTGATGGCATCGAGCTTGCGGGCGGTTTGCAGCACTTTGTGAAACGAAATCGCCGAAACATCGAGGGTTTTTTCCAGCATCTGGTAGTCGAGGTCGCTGTAGTGCCTGCCTTTTCGCACATTGGGCGACATGCCAATGGAGTGCAGGATGAAATCGATCTTCCCGCCCAAAATTTCTATCGATTTTTGAAAAAGGTTTTGCAAATCGTCCACGTTGGTGGCATCGGCGGCAATCACTTCGGTGTGGCACTGTTCGGCCAGCTTGGGGGTGTCGCCCATGCGAAGGGCAACCGCCGTGTTGGTAAGCGTAAAGGTAGCTCCCTCTTCATAAGCCCTTTCGGCAACTTTCCAGGCGATGGAATCGGCGTTCAAAGCTCCGAAAATAATTCCTCTTTTTCCTTTTAACAATTGATGTGACATAAAAAATTAATTTAAAACAGTGGAATTGTTCCGGGGCCAAAGTTAGAATTAGTTGACCGGAACCGGGAAATTACAGATAACCTACCCGCGTAAATCCTGTCAGATTTAACAGTCGGCGTTGAATTTTGTTTGCCGCGGGTCAAAAAATGGAAAAACTTCCGGCCGATCTCCTGCCGGATGAAGCGGATTGTTGGCTTTCAGAAATTAAGTGGGTTAACGGTGCTGGTCGATCAAAATCACATTTCCGTCGGGGTCGGTAATCATAAAACCAGCCGGACCGCTCGTGTTTTCGTCAATTTCAGTGTGGGGGAAGATGCCTTTTGCTTTCAGCCGCTGCTGGATTACCCGAATGTCGTCAAATTTTTCGAGGTTAACCGCATTTTCATCCCATCCCGGGTTGAATGTCAGGAGGTTGTTTTCAAACATTCCCTGGAAAAGGCCGATCAGGGCGTTTCCGTTTTTCATGATGAGATAGTTTTTCGACCGTTCGCCGGCAAAGTGAACGAAGCCAAGTTTTTCATAAAACTCCTGCGAAGTTTTCAGGTCGTTGACGCTGAGACTTATCGAAAATGCCCCCAGCTTCAGGTTGGTGTCGGCTTGGGCTACCGTTTCAGCCGCCTGCCCCGCGGCAGAAGAGAGACGGCCGGGCTGGCGGTCGAGAAGGGATTTCGCCCCAAAACCCAGTGCAAAAGCTATTGTAAACCCGACGATCAGCAATCCGTTTCTTTTCATTTTTTGAAGTTTTATGCCGTAATATGGTTTTTCGGCTGCAAGCCGATGATTACGCTCAAAAATCGAAAAATATTTTGAAGATTTTTTGCTGCTGCTCCCTTTTTTGATCACCAGTTGTACGGAGCCTACTTCTTCAATTTCATGTCGGGAAAGATGGGATTCACCGCCATGAGTTCGAGATTTGTTATCATCTCCGTGGTACTGCTCTTGTATTTTTTGAAATGTGCCGTCTCCAGGTGGGTCCGGTAGGCAGCAGTATCGGCATATATCTCCAGAATGGTGATGCTGGTGGGATCGTTTTCTTCAGATACGGCATACAACATGAGCACTCCCGGTTCAACGCGTAACGATGTTTCAATTTCTTCGCGGAGCGCTTTGTGGTAGTTGTCCACTTTTGCAGGATCGACTTTGATTTTTGCCAGCCTGACGACCTGCCCTTTTTCGGGGGGCGTGGTCTGTTCAAATGGATAGAGGAGAAGCAGCAATACGGCTGATACAAAAAAATACTGGAAGCCTCTTTTCAGGATGGGACGGGAGTCAGATCTTTCATTTTTCATAAGTGTGGTTTTTGCAGATTATCAAATGTTTTTTGTAGCCCGATCAGTAATTCGGTAACGCCGGAACTGTTAAGGTGGTTTCAGGTAATTTTCCACTGCCCGAGCCAGGATTGAAGCCAGGTAGCAGCATCCGTGATGCGGGCCGGGCCGGACTGATTGCCATTTTTTCCGGCTATTTAAGGATTGCCCCGTCAGCAGACAGGCGTTTCCCCTCCCGGAGGAGAGGTCGGGGTTTTCGAGAATGTGTTTTTCCCATTTGCTCATTTTGCCGGCAGAAATTGGTTTTATTCAGGCGATATTTGCCCCGTTGAGGTTTAACTGGTCTTTTTACTGACCAGGCAGATCAAAAAACACGACAAATACCTGAAAAGTAACCGCTGTTTTTCTGTTCATAACGTTATCCTGCTTGAAATATTTTTAATTGCCTCACAATTGTTATACAAACATTTGATTAGAAAAATAGAGTCTCCGGAAGTCAGTTTGGAACTTTTCGGTTTTTTATTTCATGTTGGAGATTTTTTATTGATTTGTCCGGTTGAATTTCCAATAATCAACAGCCAATATTCAATATCCAAAACGGAATTTTATGCAGAATCACACTCCCCCGTCCGGTTGGAAGGGGGCCGGGGGGAAGGTTCGTCCCGGGTGGCAAAAATCATCAACCATTTAACCATTCGACAATTTGACCATTCTGCGGTTTCTAATTTCTTGTTCGGTGTTTCTTATTGATTGATTCAAATAAATTTTCAATACCCAACAGCCAATATCCAATAACCAAGAAATTACGTTTACTGCGGCGATCGGCTCCCCCTTCCGGTTGGAAGGGGGCAGGGGGGAAGGTCTGTCCGGTAGCTATAAACATTTCACCCGTCCCGGGTGGCGATACGTCCCAATCCTTCAACCCTTCAACCATTCGACAATTTGACCATTCTGCGGTTTTTATTTCTTGTTCGGTGTTTCTTATTGATTGATTCAAATAAATTTTCAATAATCAACAGCCAATATCCAATAACCAGGAAATTACGTTTACTGCGGTGTTACTCCCCCTTCCGGCTGGAAGGGGGCCGGGGGGAAGGTTCGTCCCGGGTGGCAAAAATCATCAACCATTTAACCATTCGACAATTTGACCATTCTGCGGTTTCTTGTTTCTTATTTCTTGTTCGGTGTTTCTTATTGATTGATTCAGATAAATTTTCAATATTCAACAGCCAATATCCAATGTCCAAAGATCACACTCCTGTAGCGTTGAACTCTCCCGTCCGGTTGGAAGGGGGCCGGGGGGAAGGTTCGTCCTGGGTGGCAGTACATCCCAACCATTCAACCACCCAGCCATTTAATCATGATTTTTCCGGTTTCTTGTTGATTAGTCCATTCCGCATTCGTTCCTGTATTAAGTTTGGGTCAATTTGCCCAGGGGTGGTGAAGGGCTTTCCCATCTGCCGGAAAACTGTTTTTAGCTTTGCCGGCTAAATTATTTGTACAATGTGGGTAATTCTGGCTTTGATTTCCTCGGTTTT
>JARKOX010000060.1 GCA_029975525.1 Prolixibacteraceae bacterium
TCCTTCGGAAATGAAGAGATGAAAATAGCCGGGATGAAGATTCAGCAGTAACTTTTTACGACCCGGTTCGGTTTCGGTGCTGTGGCTGATTTGCGGCATCAGCTCATGAAAAATCCGGCAGCCTTGGTAGGTTTGCCGAAGGTAGCTGACGAGCCGCGCCGGCGCCCGAAAACAAAAACAGGCGTCAAGGTTTTTCATCATGCCGAAAAGGGGCTCTTCGGTCTGGGTTGCAGGAGTGTCGTGCAGCAGCAGCAGGCCCGGTCGTGCTGCTTCGAAAAAGGGAGCTGGAATAAGCGTGCAGACCGGAGAGGCCAGACTGACGGTTACCGTCCGGTAATTCAGCTGCAACGCGGGCTCTTCCGCCGTGATCTCACGAATTTTTCGAAGCAGGAAGGTGGTGCTGCTCAGATGAAACGGGAAATGACGGAAAAAAACAACCTTCCCGTCAGACGGGGCCTGCACAGAAAAAGAAAATCCATCCAGCCGGAGCTGGATGGATAGATCGTATTCTGTGGATTTGTCTATTTCAAATAATTCGTCGCTGAAAGTAATCATTCAAACTATTCCCAGTTTCCGGTGTTATTGTTAGCTTCTACCAACGAACCGACTTTCAGCCCGGGGTATTTGTCCACCATGCGGCGCTGGTCGTTCAGGTTGATAACCAACTGCCGGTCGAGATCGTGAAGCAGAACGTTGTTGTGGGCTCTTGCTTCAAATACCGGAACTTTGATCCCCGATCCGGTGGTGATGATGGTGGCTCCCATTGCAAATTCGGCAACCGTGTCGGGCACAGGGATGTATCGGAGCTGGTCGATCGGATAGTTGGCCGAGAAAACCGAGGTCAGCACGTTCTCTTTGATGGTGTCCCGAACGATCAGACCCAGCTGAAGCGCCTTCTTCTCGTTAATGCCTTTTTCAATCATACTGTCGGTGAGCATACCGATTTTACGGACCAACTTTAAAGAGTCGTATTTTACAAAGTGGATGAGCGTGTCCCAGCTCCCTGTAAACCGACCGTTGACATCTTTGAAAGCCAGCTGGGCTTTCCGGATATCTTTCAGTTTCTGGATGGTGACTTCGTACCGTTTGTTTTTTTCTTTTTCGAAGGTGATTGGCTTTTGAATACTAGCATAGATTAGGTATCCCAAAAAAACTGCTATAAAAAAAAGCACGATTTGCAATACAGTTCTCATTGATATAATTTTAATAAGTTATTTTCGTTCGCTTGCAAATTTATAAAAAAAAATAAATTACTTTCCCTTGCCCAAACTTATTTTGAGAGGTATGCTGAAAAATCATATTGCTGCAAAATTAGCGGAAAATCTGGGTTTTCCGCCTACTGCCAGTCAAATACTATTGATGGAGAAGATGACGGATTATATTGTTTCGGAAGAAGATGATATTGTTCTGTTAATCAGAGGTTACGCCGGAACCGGAAAAACCACCATGATCAACCAGCTGGTAAAAACGTTGCAGTCAATGAACATTATGTCTGTTTTGCTGGCTCCAACCGGCCGGGCGGCCAAGGTGCTTTCGGGCTACACCGACCGGCCTGCTTACACGATTCACAAGAAAATTTATCGCCAAACTTCTTCTACCGACGGCATGGGGAAGTTTGTGCTTGACAAAAACCTGCACCGGTACACCTATTTTATCGTGGACGAAGCTTCGATGATTTCAAATCAGGCTGCCGAAAGCAGCATGTTTGGCACCGGACGTTTACTGGACGACCTGATGGAATATGTGTTTACCGGGAACAATTGCCGGCTGGTACTGGTGGGTGACACCGCGCAGCTGCCGCCGGTGGGCATTGCCGTAAGTCCGGCACTCGACCGGAATGTCCTCGAAAGATACGGCTTTGGCGTGCAGGAGTGCGAACTCACCGACGTCATCCGCCAGGAAAAGGAGTCGGGGATCCTGCTGAATGCAACCAACCTCCGCCACCGGATCAACTCGGAAGAAACGACCGGCTTTTTTCCCATCAAACTGGAGGACTTCGACGATGTCGAGAGAATATCGGGTGAAGAGCTGATCGAGAAGATCAGCGACTGCTACGATCGGTACGGTTTTTTTGAGACGGCCATCCTGACCCGTTCCAACAAAAGGGCCAACCAATATAATAATGGTATCCGCGGATCGATTTTGTACCGTGAATCGGAGATTGCCAAAGGCGATCTGCTGATGGTGGTCAAAAACAATTACTACTGGGTGAACGAAGATATGGGCCTTGATTTTATTGCCAACGGCGATACGGCCGAGATTGTAAGTATCATGGGATATGAGCAGATCTACGGATTTCGTTTTGCCGATGTTTGTCTGCGACTGGTGGATTATGGTGACCTGGAAATTGACTGCAAAATTATTTTAGACACGCTTTCCATTGAGGCAGCTTCGCTGACCCAGGGAGATAACCTGCGGCTCTTTCAGGCTATTTCGGAAGATTACGGCGACATCAAATCCAAGAAAGAGCGGTGGAAAAAGATCCGCGAGAATCCCTATTTTAATGCCCTGCAGGTAAAATATGCTTACGCCGTCACCTGTCACAAGGCGCAGGGCGGCCAGTGGAAGGCGGTTTTTATCGACCAGGGGTATCTCACCGAAGAGATGATCGACAAGGAGTATCTGCGCTGGATGTACACCGCCTTTACCCGGTCCACGGGTAGATTATTTCTGGTGAATTTCAACAAACGTTTTTTTGGGGAAGAGTAGCCGCTTTACCGGCTGATACGAAACCGTGCGCCATCGCTGGCCAGTTCGGTGTCGGGAAAAATCTGCCGGGCTTCGTCGAGGAAAGGTTGCAGCTCTTTGTAACGGGTCGAGAAGTGGCCGATGAGCAGTTTTTTGGCCTGGGCATTGCGGGCCATTTCGGCCGCCTGGCGGGCGGTGGAGTGGTAAGTTTGGGCAGCCCAGCCGGCCATCTCGTCCAGAAAGGTGGCTTCGTGGTAGAGCAGGTCGACTCCGCGGATGATTTCGGCCGCCGGTTCAAAGTAGGCCGTGTCGGTACAAAAGGCGTAGGAGCGCGGCGGGGCGGCAGGCGTGGTGAGTTCGCTGTGCGGGATTACCGCTCCCGATTCAGTGGTGAAGCCGGCCCCCTCTTTGATTGTCTGAATCTGCCGGAGCGGAATCTGGTACTCGGCAATTTTTTCCTTCCGCATGTGGGGCAGCTGTGCTTTTTCGCGAAACAGAAATCCGCACACCGGCACACTGTGTTTCAGCGGAAAGGAGAGAATTTCGGCCCTGTTGTCGGAGAAGATCAGTTCCGGCTTCCGGAAGTTGAGGGGGTGAAAAATGATTTTAAATTGCAGGTCGGCTTTCAGATAGTCGATTTGCGGCTGCAGCAGGTTTTTTAGTTCGGAGTGGGCGTAGATATGCAGGTCGTTGTTGATGCCCAGTAGGTTGCGGGTAGAGATAAACCCGATCAATCCGTAATAATGGTCGCCGTGGAGATGCGAAATGCAGATGTGGCTGATTTTGGCAAAGTTGATTTTCAGCCGGCGCAGCTGAATCTGCGTCCCTTCGCCGCAATCAATTAAAAAAAACCGCTCAAGTACGTTGAGCACCTGAGCGGTTGGGTATCTTTCGGATGTTGGAATGGCAGAGCTACTTCCCAGTATGGTCAGTTCAAAGTTCATTTCCGTCATTTTTCCGGAGGCCGAGGCTTTCCTTTTTCTTCAGCAGCTCTTCGGCTTCTTCCACGGTTTTGGTGATGAGCAGCACCGTGTGAAGCATCGAGATGCGAAAGATATTCTCTACATCGGGTTGAAGGCCGGAGATGATGAACGTCCCGATGGCGTCTTCGCAAAGGCGGTTGGCGACCAGCGCAGCCCGGAGTCCCGACGAATCGCAGTATTGACAGGCCGACAGATCGAGTACGATGTTCTTCTGTCCGTTGCCGTTCAGTACTACAAATTCTGATTTTAACTCAGGCGCATTACTGGCGTCCAGCTTTTCGGTGCCGACTTTAACCAGGGCGTAGTTTCCTTTATCTAGAATTTCGAATGACATGGTTTCAATTTACGAAATTCCGATCATTTTCAACATCTATTTTTTCTCTTTTTTCTCGTTGGCTTCCATCTGTGATTTCAGCGCTGCCAGCTCGGAAATGTCGCCCAGCGTGGTTTTTTCCACGTTGTCGCTGACGGCTTTCATGGCCTTTTTAGCGGTGCGGTTTTCCGATTTACGTTTGGCATTCTCTTCCGACTTCTTCTCATCTTCGTAAACGCGTGAGTGCGAAACGATGATGCGTTTGGCCGATTTGTTGAACTCAATCACTTTGAAGTCGAGTTTGTCGTCTACTTTCACCGGCGTGCCATCTTCTTTCACCAGGTGGCGCGGGGTGGCAAAACCTTCCACACCATAGGGCAGGGCGATCACGGCGCCTTTGTCCATCAGTTCCACGATGGTTCCTTCGTGGATCGAATCGGGCATAAAGACGGTTTCGAAAACATCCCACGGATTTTCTTCCAGCTGTTTGTGGCCTAAGCTCAGGCGGCGGTTGTCTTTGTCGATGTCGAGAACGACAACTTCAATCTCTTCGCCAATGCCGGTGAATTCAGACGGATGTTTGATTTTTTTCGTCCAGCTCAGGTCGCTGATGTGGATCAGGCCGTCAACGCCTTCTTCAATTTCCACAAACACACCGAAGTTGGTGAAGTTGCGGACGGTAGCTTTGTGGCTGGTCCCCACGGCGAAACGGGTGTCGATGTCTTCCCACGGGTCGCTCTTGAGTTGTTTGATCCCCAGAGACATTTTGCGTTCGTCGCGGTCGAGTGTCAAAATCTGGGCATCCACTTCGTCGCCAACTTTCAGGAAATCCTGAGCGCTGCGCAGGTGCTGGCTCCACGACATTTCCGATACGTGAATCAGGCCTTCCACTCCCGGTGCAATTTCTACAAATGCGCCGTAGTCGGCCAAAACCACTACCTTGCCTTTTACGGTGTCGCCAACTTTCAGGGTTTCGTCCAGGCGATCCCACGGATGCGGGGTGAGTTGTTTCAATCCAAGTGCAATACGTTTTTTGTCGTCGTCGAAATCGAGGATTACCACGTTCAGTTTCTGGTCGAGTTCCACAATTTCGTTGGGGTGCGAGATGCGTCCCCACGACAGGTCGGTGATGTGGATCAGGCCGTCAACGCCACCCAGGTCGATGAATACGCCGTACGAGGTGATGTTTTTAACGGTGCCTTCCAGTACCTGACCTTTTTCCAGTTTCGAAATAATTTCTTTTTTCTGGAGTTCGAGTTCGGCTTCAATAAGCGCTTTATGCGAGACCACCACGTTGCGGAATTCGTGGTTGATTTTAACCACTTTGAACTCCATGGTCTTGCCTACGTACATGTCGTAGTCGCGGATCGGTTTGACATCAATTTGTGAACCGGGCAGGAACGCTTCGATACCCAGCGCGTCGACAATCATACCGCCTTTCGTACGGCATTTGATGTAACCTTTGATAATTTCGTCGTTGTCGTAAGCCAGGTTGATTTTTTCCCATGAACGCATGGCCCGGGCTTTTTTGTGCGACAGAATCATCTGTCCTTTTTTGTCTTCGAGGCTTTCGATGTAAACATCTACTTTGTCGCCTACTTTCATTTCCGGGTTGTAGCGGAATTCGTTGAGGCTAACGATACCGTCTGATTTGTACCCGATGTCAACTACAACTTCCCGTTTGTTCATCGAGATGATGGTTCCTTCCAGAACCTCTTTTTCCTGAACGGTCGAGAGGGTGTTGTTGTAAAGATTTTCGAGTTCGTCCCTGCGTTTGGCAGTGTACGAATCCATGCCAAGTTCCAGGCTTTCCCAGTCGAAATCGCCTGTTTCAGCTTCAGCAGTTGTCGAGGTTTCAGCAGCGGCTACCGCGGGGGCAACTTCTGCTGTCTCTTTTGCTTCCTGGGGCTCCAGGTTTTCATTGATGCTTTCAGTCATGTAAATGTTGATAAATTAATAAGTTAGACATTATTGTTTTTGAAACAATCGCGCGCAAAAGTATAACATCTCCGCCGTAAAACAAAGATTTTCAGGAATTATTTTTGTTAAAATCCCACGGTCTGAAAATGTTTTACCGCCCGGGCCGGTTTCGTCCCAAGAAGATGGTTGATTTAAGTTGCCACCTTGCCCGGAATTACTATTTTTGGTGTGGGCCTCGTGGCGGTTTGATCCAATCAGCGGCTGGGGGCCACAAGCGTTTTTGCAGCGGGAAGAGATCCATCGGAAAAGGGAGGCAAAAACCTGGAATGATGTACTGTTAGACTCCGATTTCATGAAAAGAATTTTAGTTACCGGCGGCGCCGGATTTATCGGTTCTCATCTTTGCGAACGGCTGTTGAACGAAGGCAACGAAGTGATTTGCCTCGACAATTTTTTTTCCGGCTCCAAAAGAAAAGTGAACCATTTGCTCGACAACCATCTTTTTGAGCTGGTTCGTCACGATGTTACCGTGCCCTATTACGCCGAAGTGGACCAGATTTACAACCTGGCCTGTCCGGCATCGCCCATCCATTATCAGTACAACCCCATCAAAACGATTAAAACGTCGGTGATGGGGGCCATCAACATGCTGGGGCTGGCCAAGCGCGTAAGGGCAACCATTTTGCAGGCTTCCACCAGCGAGGTGTACGGCGATCCGGCCATTCACCCGCAAACCGAAGATTACTGGGGAAATGTGAACCCGCTGGGTGTACGTTCGTGTTACGACGAAGGGAAACGGTGTGCCGAATCGCTTTTTATGAACTACTATCACCAAAACGGGGTAAAAATTAAAATTGTCCGTATTTTCAATACTTATGGCCCCCGCATGGAGCTTAATGACGGCCGGGTGGTTTCCAACTTTATTGTGCAGGCGCTGCGGGGCGAAAAAATTACGGTTTACGGCGACGGCCTCCAGACCCGCAGCTTCCAGTATGTGGATGACCTGCTCGAGGGAATGGAGCGGATGATGCAAACGCCCAATGATTTTACGGGGCCCGTAAACCTGGGAAATCCCACGGAAATAACCATGCTCGAACTGGCGCAAACCATCCGCGACCTGACCGGCAGCGCCTCGGAAATTGTGCACCTGCCCATCCCGAAGGATGATCCGGTGCGCCGCCGCCCCGATATTTCCCTGGCCCGCGAAAAGCTGGGAAACTGGGAACCACAGGTCCACTGGAAAGAGGGACTCATCAAAACAATTTGTTATTTTGAAGATCTTTTAAAAAATAGTCGGTAAATGTGCATATCGCATCTCCGAAGAAGTGGTGGTTGTGCCACCGGAGTCCGGTAGTTGTTGTGAAATATTAAAAAATAGACACATGAAAGGAATTGTTCTGGCGGGAGGCGCCGGTACTCGGCTTTACCCGATCACCCGAAGTATTTCGAAGCAGATTATCCCGGTGTATGGCAAACCGATGATTTACTATCCGCTGTCGGTGCTGATGCTGGCCGGAATCCGCGAAATACTTATCATTTCGACGCCTACCGACATCCATCTCTATCAGAATCTACTGGAAGATGGAGCGCAGTTGGGGCTTAAAATATCGTACAAAATCCAGCCTTCGCCCGACGGACTGGCCCAGGCATTTATCCTGGGAGAGGAGTTTATCGGCGACGATTCGGTGTGCATGATCCTGGGCGATAATATTTTCTACGGATACAACTTCCGGAGTATTCTTGAAGAGGCTGCTGCGTTAACCGACGGCGCTGTGGTTTTCGGATACTATGTCAACGACCCGGAACGGTATGGGGTGGTGGAGTTTGATTCCGCCGGGAAAGTGGTTTCCATCGAAGAGAAACCGGCCCAGCCACGTTCAAATTATGCGGTTACCGGCCTCTACTTCTATTCGAACGACGTGGTGCAGAAAGCCA
>JARKOX010000176.1 GCA_029975525.1 Prolixibacteraceae bacterium
AAAAGGAGAACTTTTAGTTCCGTGTTCGTACACGAAAGCAAAAAAATTAATAGCTTTGACCACAGATAGGAAAAACTTAATTAACTAAATCATCGAAACAAATAAACAAATACGGATCAAAGACATTGCCGGGAAAGCCGGGGTGTCAATCGGCACCGTTGACCGCGTGTTGCACAACCGCGGGGAAGTCGCCGAAGAAACGCGGCAAAAAGTGCTGAAAATTATCAATGAGATGGATTACCATCCCAATATTCTGGCCAGTACCCTGGCTTCCAAAAAGGCCGTTGTTTTCTCCACCCTGTTGCCGCAGCCTCTCTCTCCCGAAGGATATTGGAACAAACCGTTTATTGGGGTTGAAAAGAGGATTTCAGAGTTGCAGCAATATGGCGTTACCCTCAAACCGTTTACCTTCAACCAGGCCCATCCGTCCAGTTTTACCGAGCAGGCCGAAAAAGTTCTGGAACTCAGTCCCGACGGAATTGTCATGGCCCCCTTCTTCTCCAAAGAAGCCAACCGTTTTGTAACCAAACTGAGAGAAAAAAAGATACCTTTTATCTTTATTGACTCGGAAATTAAAAACGCCGGCCAGCTTGGATATATTGGCCAGGACTCGTTCCAGAGCGGGCAACTGGCCGGTAAGCTGCTGCACTTTCTCACTCCGCTGGGACAGCCAATCATGGTTATCCACTTCGCCCGCGAAATGGACAATCAAAACCATCTGGCGCAGCGCGAACGCGGCTTTTACACCTGGTATAAAAACAATGACCCCTCCCGGCAAATCATCACGATGGAGATCAGCGACACCGAATCGACCGATTGGGAACAGAATCTGAAAGAAAAAATTAGCCGGCAGCAGATTGCCGGAATTTTTGTCACCAACTCGAAAGTTTACCTGGCCGGCCGGTTTATTGAAAAAAACGGGTTACACCATCTCAGGCTGATCGGGCACGACCTGCTGAACGAGAATATCGGATTTCTGAAACGCGGGGTGGTGGATTTTCTCATTTGTCAGCGTCCTGAAGAGCAGGGCTACAATGCTATCAACAAGCTCTTCCAGCATGTGCTGATGAAAAATGAAGTGCAGAATGAAAACTACACCTCGATCGACATCATAACCAAAGAGAACGTAGACTATTACAAAGAATTTAAATAACAAATTATGAAACCAATCTCTTTTGAAGACCTGAACGGAAAAGTGTGTGTAATTACCGGTGGCGCCGGTGTGTTGGGAAGTTCCATGGTGAAAGCCCTGGCTTCGGTGGGAATGAAAATTGCCATTGCCGACATCAATAAAGAAGTAGCCGACCAGGTAGCCGGCGAAATCGCTGCGGAATACAACGCGCAGATCATTGGCGTGGCAGCCAATGTGCTGGACAAAGAATCACTCGAAAACGCCAAAGCTGAGATCAACGAAAAACTCGGCCCGATCGATATCCTGATCAACGGCGCCGGTGGAAACAGCCCGCTGGCCACCACCAAGGTGGAACAGATGGAGGAAAAAGATATCGATCACCCGGAAGACACCTTTTACGGCCTCCAGCTGGAAGGCTTCGACAAGGTGTTTGCCCTGAATTTCAAAGGCACACTGCTTCCCACCATGGTTTTCACCCAAGACATGCTCAAAAACCGCAAAGGCGTTGTACTGAACATCTCGTCGATGAACTCCTACAAGCCGCTGACCAAAATCCCGGCCTATTCGGCAGCCAAAGCGTCGATCAACAACTTTACCGAATGGTTGGCCGTCCACCTGGCTAAGGTGGGAATCCGGGTCAACGCCATTGCGCCGGGCTTTTTTATTACCAACCAAAACCGCTTTTTGGTGCTGGATGAAAAAACAGGGGGATTCTCGCCCCGCGGGCAAAAGATCGTCAACAACACCCCGATGGGTAAATTTGGGGAACCCGACGATCTGCAGGGAGCAACCCTGTTCCTGCTTTCCGACATTTCGAGCTTTATTACCGGAATTGTAATCCCGGTCGACGGAGGTTACAGCGCTTTCGGCGGAGTATAAATCATATCAACAATAAACCATAATTTTTACAATGAAACGACGTGATTTTCTGACAACAACAGGCGCGGCAGTGGCCGCCTCTTTACTGGCAAGCCCGCTTCAGGCTGCTGTTGCCGGTGCACCCAAAACACGGTTGGCGATGGTGGGAACCGGTAGCCGCGGAAACGGCTTCTGGGGAAAACGGGTTCTGAACGAATATGGCGACATCGTCGAATTTGTTGGACTTTGCGACATCAACCCCGGACGGGTGGAATACGCCAAAAAATCTATCGGCGTCAACTGCCCGACCTTCACCAATTTCGACGAAATGCTGGTGAAAACCAAACCCGACATGGTGATCGTAACCACCGTCGATGCCACGCACGATCAGTTTATCATTAAAGCGCTGGAGTTTGGCTGCAACGTCCTCACCGAAAAACCGATGACCACCGACGAGCTGAAATGCCAGGCCATTCTCGACGCAGAACGCCGCACAGGCAAAAAAGTGATCGTAGGGTTCAACTACCGTTATGCAACGCAGGTCAGCAAAATTAAGGAGCTGCTGGCGGCAAACCGGGTGGGGCAAATTACTTCGGTCGACTTTCACTGGTACCTGAACACCTACCACGGCGCCGACTATTTCCGCCGCTGGCACGGCCATCGCGACAAAAGCGGAACGCTGCTGGTACACAAATCCACGCACCACTTTGACCTGCTCAATTGGCTGATCGACAGCGACCCGGTTGAAGTTTCTGCTTACGGATCGCTCGACCACTACGGAAAAAACAATTCGTTCCGGGGCCCCAACTGCCGGGCCTGCGGCTACCGGGAAAAGTGCAAGTTCTACTACGACATCACCAAAAACAAGGAATACATGCAGCTGTATGTCGCCAATGAAAAATATGACGGCTACATCCGCGACAACTGCCTGTGGCGCGAAGAGATCGACATCTTCGACAAAATGGCGGTTCAGATCAAATACGCCAACGGTGTCCAGGTGAGCTATTCGTTAACCACCTACTCGCCCTACGAAGGCTGGACCATCGCTTTCAACGGCAGGGACGGCCGGATCGACTCCTGGGAAGGGATTCCGTGGCGCCAAGCAGAAATTGTCAGCCAGGCTGAATTGCACGCCCGCGAGATGAGCCAGAAAAAAGAAGCGACCGGTCTGTATGACGAAATCATGGTCTCCGACAATTTTGGCAAATACGAACTGGTAAAAGTTCCGCGCGTTCGCGCCGGTCACGGTGGCGGCGATGCCCGCCTGCAGGACAAAATCTTCCGCAACCCCAACATGGAAGATCCCTACAAACATTCGGCCGGCACCCGCGACGGCGCCATGTCGTGCCTCATTGGTGTTGCGGCCCGCAAATCGATCGACGAAAACCGAATCATCCGCATCGAAGAGCTGACCGACATCAAACCACATCCCACCAGAGGAATTATTTAAGAATAACCATTTGGATTCTATTTTCTAACATCAAAAATTTTCAACATGAGTTTACCATTAAAGAAAGATTTTCAATATTCCCTGCTGGTCCCGACCAGCATGGGAGTCCGCATTACCCCGGTCAACGGACAACCGGTTCACACCAGCAACCTGTATGAAATGCACGCCACCAGCGCCGAAACCAACGTGGCCAACATCTCTTCCTCACTCGGACTTCCGGTGAAGGTGCTCACCACCTTTGTAAAGGGCAGCCCGATTGCCCAGTTCATCCAAAGCAGCCTCCGCAGCCGGAACATGACCTATGAAGGTCCCGAAGTTCCGCAGGGTGGCCCGTGGGGATACCGCCACCAGTTTAACATTGCCGACAGCGGTTTCGGAAGCCGCGGACCCCGCGTGCAAAACGACCGCGCCGGCGAAGTGGGCCGCACGCTGAACGTCAAAGATTTTGACCTGGAGCGAATCTTCGGACAAGAAGGGGTACAAATCGTACACCTCTCGGGACTGATTGGCGCCCTGTCGCCCGAAACCAGCAACTTCTGCCTCGAAATTGCCCGTTATGCCAAAAAATATGGCACCCGCATTTCTTTCGACCTGAACTATCGCGCCACTTTCTGGAAAGGCCGTGAAAAAGAGCTGCGCGAAATCTTCACCGAAATCGCCTCCCTCTCCGACATCCTGATCGGCAACGAAGAGGACTTCCAGCTCTGTCTGGGCATCAAAGGCCCGGAAGCCGGCGGAAAAGCCATTGGCGACCAGATCGAAGGTTTCAAAGAGATGATCAGCCGCGTAAAAGCCGCTTTCCCGAACGCTTCGGTATTTGCCAACACGCTGCGCGAAGTCATCAGCGCCAACGAGCACCTGTGGGGCGCCATCATGCTCGAAGGCGAAAACTGGCATGTAATTGAACCGCGGAAGATCAACGTACTCGACCGCATCGGCGGTGGCGACGGCTTCGTGGGCGGTTTGCTCTATGGAATCCTGAAAGGCTGGGAACCCGAAAAATGGCCTCAGTTTGCCTGGGCAACCGGCGCACTGGCTACCACTTTCCTGACCGACTACGCCCAGCCTGCCGACGAAGAGATGGTCTGGAGCATCTGGAGCGGAAACGCAAGGGTGAGACGCTAAAAAACGGTGCAACCAATCGGCTTGCGATTTCACCGATCCGACTATCGACAAAAACCGAAAGGCGGCCGGATCCCAAAAAAAAGCCGGCAGCTTTTCCCTGATAAAACGATGATTGAAGGAGAAACAGAATGAAGCTTAACACGGCCCGTAAAACAACCGAACCTATTCTGGTAACCGTTGTTTGGAAACCGGAAAGATGGTTCAAAGAGGTTGCCACTCCGGTCCGGCAGCTGCCGGAGAACAAGGCCGGACAAGCAACAGGCGCCGCTGTTTAAGCTTCATTTGCCCTTCAAAAAATCGCAGAAAGAGCAGTTGCAGAGAATTGTCCCCGCAAGCGGGAACGACAAATGATCACAAATAAAATTGAACGAAACGACATGTTATATTACGAATCCGGTTCTGCCAGCCACGATCTCAGTGCCCTCGACCTGAAAAACGGGTTGTTTGAGGCACTGCGCAAGCTGGGGGACAAAAAAAAGGTGCTGGCCATCCCGCCCGACTACACGCGGTTGCCCAGCAGGGCCGGCGAACTCACCGAATTTGCCTGGCTCTACTACAACGACAAACTCACCGACATCCTGCCGGCGCTGGGGACTCACAGCCCCATGACCGATCAGCAGATCGCCCACATGTTTGGGAATACCCCGCGTAACCTGTTTCGCGAACACGACTGGCGCAACGACGTGGTCACCCTGGGCGAAGTGCCCGGCGACTTCATCCGCGAGGTGTCCGACGGAGCAGTAGATTATTCCTGGCCGGCCCAGGTAAACAAACTGCTGGTGGAAGGCGGTTTCGACCTCATCCTCTCCATCGGACAGGTGGTCCCGCACGAAGTGGTGGGAATGGCCAACTACAACAAAAATATCTTTGTGGGTACCGGCGGCGCCGAAGGCATCAACAAAAGCCATTTTATCGGGGCGGCCTACGGAATGGAAAAAATGATGGGCCGCGCCGACACGCCCGTCCGAAAAGTGTTTAACTACGCATCGCAAAACTTTGCAGCCCACTTGCCGATCCTTTACATCCAAACCGTGGTGGGACTTAACAAACAAGGAAAGCTGCAAACTTACGGCCTCTTTATCGGCGACGACTTCGAGGTGTTCGACAAAGCCGCCAAACTGTCGTTGCAGGTCAACTTTGAGATGGTGCAGAAACCGCTGAAAAAAGTGGTCGTCTGGCTCGATCCTTCCGAATTCAAAAGTACCTGGCTGGGCAACAAAAGTATCTACCGCACCCGCATGGCAATCGCCGACGGTGGCGAGCTGATTGTGCTGGCCCCGGCGCTGAAAGAATTTGGCGAAGACAAAGAGATCGACCGCCTGATCCGCAAATACGGCTATTTCGGTACGCCCGCCACCCTGAAAGCAGTGGAAGAGAACGAAGAGTTGCGCAACAACCTGGGCGCTGCCGCACACCTTATCCACGGATCATCGGAAGGCCGGTTCTCCGTAACCTACTGCCCCGGTAAGCAAGAAGGTAACCTGAGCAAAGCCGAAATCGAAAGTGTAGGGTTTATTTATGGCGACTACGACGAAATGACCGCCCGCTATAATCCGGCGCAACTGAAAGACGGGTTCAACACCCTGTCCGACGGCGAAGAGATTTTCTATATCTCCAATCCGGCCATCGGGCTGTGGGCCTATAAAGACCGGTTTGAATACTAAGAGAACAATTGGGTATTTTGCCCGAAGGGGTGACGGGACAAACCTCACCCCTTTTCAACCTTGAAATTTGCCAGAAATGATCAATTGGGGAATCATCGGTGTTGGAAATGTGACAGAAGTAAAAAGCGGACCGGCTTTTTACAAAACGCCGCATTCACGGCTGGTAGCTGTTATGCGGCGCGATGCCCGTAAAGCTGCCGATTATGCCCGCCGCCACGGAGTGCCGCGCTGGTATGAGGATGCCGACCAGCTGATCAACGATCCCGACGTGCAGGCGGTCTATGTGGCGACCCCGCCCGACACGCATGCCGAATATGCTATCCGCGCCATGCGGGCCGGAAAGCCCGTTTACGTCGAAAAACCGATGGCACGCAACTACCGCGAATGCCTGGAGATGATCCGGGTTTCGGAAGAGACCGGCATGCCGCTGTGGGTGGCCTACTACCGCCGGGCGCTCCCCGCATTTCTGAAAGTAAAAGCGTGCATTGAAAATGGCGAAATCGGCCAGCCGCTGACCGTAAATATCCGCCTTTACCGGCAGGCTGCCGAACGAAACCAGCAGCCCGGGGAGATGAGCTGGCACGTCGATCCCGCCATCGGCGGGGCCGGACACTTCTTCGACCTCGCCTCGCACCAGTTCGACTACCTCGACTTCCTTTTCGGACCAGTTTCCGAAGTAAACGGAATCGCGGTTAACCTGGCGGGCTTGTACCCTGCCGAAGATACGGTTACCGGCACCTTCCGCTTCGAATCGGGTGTTACCGGCACCGGAAGCTGGTGTTTTGTCGCCGGCCAACCGGCAGAAACCGATCTGATCGAAATTGTTGGCGACAGCGGGAAAGTGTGCCTGCCCTGCTTTACCCACGGCGACGTGATCCTGGAAAACCGGCACGGAAGGCAAACTTTCAGCTTTCAGAACCCGCCGCATATCTCCCAGAACCTGGTTCAGCAGGTGGTGGATGAACTGCGCGGAGTTGGAACCTGTGTAAGCACCAAATACTCGGCCGCCCGCACCAGCCGGGTACTCGACGAAATGGTGAAAAGTTATTATTCAAAAAAACATCCGTCAGAATAGGTCAACTGAATGCCAATATGCTTACACAAAAACACATCAATGAACTATCTTATAAAATCATTGGCTATGCCATTGAGGTACACAAAGAATTGGGTCCCGGTTTGCTGGAAAGTGTTTACGAAAAATGTTTGGCTCACCTTTTACAGCAAAATGGCCATACAATAAACAGGCAGCAAATTATCCCCGTTGATTTTAAAGGACTACAGCTGGATTGCGACTTACGCCTCGACTTGCTGGTAGACAATCTGGTTGTTGTTGAGTTAAAAACGGTGGAAACCATCTTGCCGGTTCATGAGGCTCAATTACTGACTTATTTGAAGTTACTGAAAAAGCCCAAAGGAATCCTGATCAATTTCAATTGTACCAACATTTTCAAAGAGGGTCAAAAAACGTTTGTAACTGAATATTTTAAAAATTTACCTAAAGAATAAACTATGTGGCCTTGGTGCCTATATGGTATTTTTCAAAACCACATAGCTCTATAGAACACAATAGAGTAACGAACAATGAAAATTGTAATTGACGACAAAATTCCCTACATCCGGGGAGCGTTTGAGCCGGTTGCCGAGGTAATTTACCTGCCGGGAAGCAAAACCACTGCCGAGGTGGTTCAAGATGCCGACGCGCTGGTAACCCGCACCCGCACCATCTGCGATGCCCGGCTGCTCGAAGGTTCGGCGGTGAAATTCATCGCTACCGCCACCATCGGTTACGACCATATTGATACCGCCTGGTGCGAAAAACATGGCATTACCTGGACCAATGCACCGGGCTGCAACGCCAAAAGTGTGGAACAATACATTGCCGCAGCGCTCTTCACCTGGGCTTTACGTAAACGGATCAAACTGCGCGACAAAACCATCGGCGTGGTGGGCGTTGGAAATGTAGGTTCCAAAGTGGCCCGTTTTTGTGAGATCATCGGAATGAAAGTGCTGCTGAACGACCCGCCACGCGAACGTGCCGAAGGTCCCGGCCAGTTTGTTTCGCTCGAAACCATCAGCCGGGAGGCAGATATCATCACGTTTCACGTTCCGCTGAACATGACCGGTCCCGATGCCACCTTCCATCTGGTCAACGACCCCTTCCTGAACCAGCTCGCCAAAGCGCCGCTGCTGATCAACTCCTGCCGGGGCGAAGTTTTCGACTCCGAAGCGGTTTATGATGCGGTGGAAGCCGGAACAGTTTCCGGGGTGATCCTCGACTGCTGGGAAAACGAACCCGAATTCGACCTCGACTTGCTGAACCTGGCCGAAATCGGCACGCCCCACATCGCCGGCTACTCCAAAGACGGAAAAGCCAACGGCACCCAAATGAGCGTGCAGGCCATAAGCCGCTTTTTCGGGCTGGGCCTCGACAACTGGCAGCCAGCCGGCGTGGAGCTTCCGAAAAATACCGTCCTGGAAATCGACGGCGCCCGGCGCGATGAAGAAGCTATTCTGGCCGAAGCGATCCTCGGCACCTACGACATTGAGGCCGACGACGAAGCGCTGCGCGACGCTCCCCACCTGTTTGAACAGCTCCGCGGCGACTATCCGGTACGAAGGGAGTTTCCGGTCTACACCATCCGCCCTAAAAATGTGGCAGAAACTACGATTGAGAAACTGAAAAAAATCGGATTCAACATTGAATAACTGGCTTTGTTTTTTGAAAATAAATCACTAAATACCAACAAATTAAAAAACATTTATAAAGAATGAAAAAATTAGCAGACATTGGATTAATCGGTTTGGCCGTGATGGGCGAAAATCTCGTACTGAACATGGAGAGCAAGGGTTACACGGTAGCCGTTTTCAACCGCACTGTTGAAAAAGTAGATGCCTTTATGAACGGCCGCGGCGCTGGCAAAAAATTCATCGGCGCCCGCACCATTGAAGAGTTTGTCGCTTCTCTCGAACGGCCGCGTAAAGTGATGATGCTGGTAAAAGCCGGCAAACCGGTTGACGATTTTATCGAACTGGTACTGCCGCACCTGGAGTCTGGCGATATCATCATCGACGGAGGCAACTCGCATTTTCCCGACACCATTCGCCGTGCCAAATATGTTGAAAGCAAAGGTTTGCTCTATATCGGAACCGGCGTTTCGGGCGGCGAAGAAGGTGCTTTGCTGGGGCCCTCGATGATGCCTGGCGGCTCGCCGGCAGCGTGGCCTCATGTCAAAGAGATCTTCCAGGCTGTTTCGGCTAAAGTGGAAGACGGCTCTCCCTGCTGCGACTGGGTAGGAGAAGGCGGCGCCGGCCACTTCGTCAAAATGGTCCACAACGGCATCGAATACGGCGACATGCAGATCATCACCGAAGCCTATCAGCTTATGAAAGAGCTGCTCGGAATGAGCGCCGATGAAATGCACGAAGTTTTCAAAAAATGGAATACCGAGGAGCTGGATTCTTACCTGATTGAAATTACCCGCGACATCCTCGGCTTCAAAGATGAAGACGGCGAGCCGCTGGTGGAAAAAATCCTCGACACTGCCGGACAGAAAGGTACCGGTAAATGGACGGGCGTTGCCGCTCTCGACCTGGGCATTCCGCTCACCTTAATCGGAGAATCGGTCTTTGCACGCTGCCTCTCGGCACAGAAAGAGCTGCGCGTGGCAGCCTCCAAAGTGCTCAACGGCCCGAAACCAGCCTTCACCGGCGACAAAAAACAGTTTGTCGACGACCTGAAAATGGCCCTCTACGGAGCCAAAATCATCTCTTACGCCCAGGGTTACAACCTGATGATGGAAGCAGCCAAGGAATATGGCTGGAACCTCAACTACGGCGGAATTGCCCTGATGTGGCGCGGGGGCTGTATCATCCGCTCGGCATTCCTGGGCGATATCAAAAAAGCTTTCGATAAAAACCCGGAACTGCCCAACCTGCTGATGGATCCCTTCTTCAAAGAAAAAGTGGAAGCAGCGCAGGCCGGATGGCGCAGAGTTTGTGCCACCGCTCTCTCAAACGGGATTCCGGTACCGGCGCTCACCTCGGCGCTCTGCTATTTCGACGGGTTCCGCAGCGAACGGCTGCCGGCCAACCTGTTGCAGGCCCAGCGCGACTACTTTGGCGCTCACATGTATGAACGTGTTGACAAACCGCGCGGCGAATTCTTCCATACCAACTGGACCGGCCGCGGCGGGGAAACCGCATCTTCTACCTACATTGTTTAAACCTTTCGCATAGTTTTAAAGTAGGTGTACCGAAGGCCGGGGGCAACCCCGGCCTTCCTGTTTCCGGGCTATTCCTCCCTGGTGAACATTCGTTGCCGAAAACTTGTTCCTTTCCCTAAAACACATGCCACGTTGCCTGCTGATCCTGCTGCTTGCGGTCACTCCCCGACTCTTTGCCCAGCAAATAATTTCCGGGACAATCCGGGACCGGCAAAACGGACAAGCCGTCACTGCTGCCCGTATCACCACCCGTTCATCGGTAACCTACTCCGATTTGCAGGGCCGGTTTAAGCTGCCGGTCAGGGATCACGATTCTCTTTTTACCGTACAGGCAACCTTTTACCAGCCCGAAATCGTGCGGATAACCGGCGCGGCTGCCTACACCGTCGAACTCAGTCTGCAGGAGCAAAATCTGGAAGAAATCACCGTTTCCGCACTTCGGTCCGAAAACAAACTCCTGACCACTGCCGGGGCAGTGAGTCTGCTGGCGGCGCCGCAAATCAGCCGCAATTCGCCGGTGGCGCTCGAACCGTCGCTCAACCAGGTTCCCGGCATACTGATGCACACCGGCAGTTTCAACACCAACCGCATCACCATTCGCGGCATCGGGAGCCGGTCGCCCTACGGAACCAGTAAAATCAAAGCCTATCTCGACGAAATTCCGCTCACCTCGGGCGACGGGGAGACCACCCTGGAAGACCTGAGCCTGCTGGCGATTTCGCAAATTGAGGTGGTACGCGGACCGGTGTCGGGCAGTTACGGTTCGGGACTGGGTGGCGCCATTCTGCTGAAGTCCTCGCCCGGAACAGAACATCTGAAAGTAAAGGGAAATTTTCTGACAGCCTCTTTTGGCACCAACAAAACCGGCCTGTCCCTCTCGGGCAACCGCCGCCGCTCGTCTCACCTGCTGGTCTCCGACCGCCTGCACTGCAACGGCTATCGCGACAACAACCGTTATGACCGTCTCAACCTCTTCTCCTGGAACCGCTTCGAAAGTAAAAAAGCGGTCTTTAACCTGTTATTCGACCTGGTTGACCTGAAAGCTTTTATTCCCAGCTCGCTCGATTACGAAACTTACCTTACCTCCCCTACCCGCGCGGCGGCCAGCTGGGCGGCGGTGAAAGGTTTTGAAGACTCCCGTAAAATCCGCGGGGCAGTCACCTGGAAACAGCAGTGGAACCATCAGGTTACCACCTCGTCCACAGGTGTGCTGGCATCGCACCGTAACCTGGAGCTGCGTCCGTTTAACCTGCTGCAGGAGCAAGCGCTCACCGCTTCGGGCAGAATATCGGCACGTTACCAGAACCACACCCTGAAAATCAACAGCGGGCTGGAGCTTTTTTCGGAAACCTACCACTGGGAAACCTTTTCGAACGGGAAAGCCCAAAACGAAAACCTGCTGAGCGACAACCTTGAAAAACGCATCTACGGCAATCTGTTTGTGCAGGGCAACTGGAACCCGGTGCAACAGCTGAATCTGGAAAGCAGTGTAAACCTCAACCTCACCCGGTATGATTACAGCGACCGGTTTTTAACCGACGGAAATGCTTACGGCAGACGAAATTTTGAGCCGGTTGTTTCGCCCCGCGTGGGAATCAGCTACCTGACCGGCAAAAAGAACGCGCTGTTTATGCTGGTTAGTCACGGTTTTTCGGCGCCGACGCTGGAAGAGACCCTGCTTCCCGACGGACAGGTCAATCCGGAGATCAAGCCCGAAACCGGCTGGAATTTTGAAACCGGCGCCCGCGGCAAAACTTTTGCCAACCGTCTGTATTACGACCTCTCCCTCTTCCGGATGGCGGTTAAAAACCTGCTGGTGGCCCGTCGTACGGGAGAAGACGCTTACGTGGGAGTCAATGCCGGAAAAACCAGTCATGCCGGACTGGAATTCGCGCTGCGTTACCTCCCGCCACCGGGGCGGTGGAGCACCACCTGGCTGGTCAACGGCACACTGGCCCGCTTTCGCTTTAAAGAGTTCACCGAAATGGGAAACAACTACGCGGGCAACCAACTGACCGGCGTCCCTTCGGTGGTTTTGCATGCCGGAGTGGAAACCCGCACCCCGTCGGGATTCGAAGGAAACCTGCATTTGCGCTTCACTGGCCGGATGCCGCTCAACGACGCCAACTCGGTATTCTCCGACGCCTATTCGTTAACCACGCTGAATGCCGGAAAATCTTTCCGTCTGAAGTCGGTTGGGCTGCGAGTCAACGGAGGAGTTAACAACCTGTTCAACCAAAAATATGCCTCGATGTTTCTCATTAATGCCCCCGCCTTTGGAAATGCCCCGCCGCGTTACTACTATCCCGGCCTGCCGCGCAACTACTTTGTCGCCCTGGCCATTGAATTTACCGGTTCGTAGTGGTATTACCGATTTTTAACGGTTTTTTCCATCTTTTTTAGATACAGAAAGTCTCGGTTCGATATATTTGTATGACAACAAACTGAAGAAACCACCGAGGTGTTTCGACGGGTTAAGTTTACCATTTCCAATATGCTGACAGGAAAATACCGCACTTTATTCGGACGTCTTTCTGAAAAAATTGAACCCTCCCGGATGTTTCACGATCCGATGTTCACGCTGGCTTTTGGTACCGATGCCAGTTTCTACCGGCTGGTGCCCCAACTGGTGGTGAAAGCCCGCGACGAAGCCGAAGTTTCATTTCTGCTGCGCGAAACAGCCGCGCTCAAGCTGCCGGTCACTTTCCGGGCAGCCGGGACCAGTCTTTCGGGACAGGCCATTTCGGATTCGGTGCTGGTCATCGCCGGCGAACACTGGAAAAACCACGAAATCCTCGACAACGGCAACCGGATCAGGCTGCAGCCCGGAATCCGCGGGGCCAGGGCCAACATCCTGCTGGCGCCTTACGGACGAAAAATCGGCCCCGACCCGGCCTCTATCAACTCGGCCATGATTGGCGGCATTGCAGCCAACAATGCCAGTGGAATGTGCTGCGGAACAGCAGAAAACTCCTACAAAACCCTCAGCAGCATGCGCATCATCCTGGCCGATGGCACCCTGCTCGACACGGCCAGCAACACGAGCCGGGAACAGTTCAGGCAAACGCATCCGCATCTGCTGCGGGCAATCCGCGAAATGGCCGCCTCGGTAAAAGCCGACACCGAACTTGCAGCCCGCATCGCCCGGAAATTCAAAATGAAAAATACCACCGGCTACAGCCTGAATGCACTGGTTGACTTTACCGATCCGTTCGACATCATCCAGCACCTGATGATCGGCTCGGAAGGGACGCTGGGATTTATTTCCGAAATCACCTATCACACGGTGGTGGAACATCCGTTCCGGGCCAGCTCACTGATGATTTTCCCGGATATTGAAAAAGCCTGCCAGGCGGTTTCGCTGCTGAAATCCGCGCCGGTTTCGGCCGTCGAACTGATTGACCGCGCCGGCCTGCGTTCCGTGGAAGAACACCCCGGCATGCCGTCCTATCTGAAAAACCTCAGCCCGGCAGCCAGCGCCATCCTGGTTGAAACCCGCGCCTCCGGACAAGGTCAACTCAACCGGCAGATACAAACGGTCCAGGAAACCATCCGGGACATTCCGGCTGAAATTCCCATTCAGTTCACCGATATTCCGGCTCAATACACGCAGCTCTGGAACATCCGCAAAGGGCTGTTCCCGTCGGTAGGCGCCATGCGGAAAACCGGCACCACCGTCATCATTGAAGATGTGGCCTTCCCGGTTCACCGGCTGGCCGAAGCGACCCGCGACCTGCACCGGTTGTTCGACCGGTGGGGCTACCACGAAGCGGTCATTTTCGGACATGCGCTCGAAGGAAATCTCCATTTTGTTTTCACCCAGGATTTTGGATCGTCCAGCGAAATTGAACGTTACCGCCATTTTATGGCAGAAGTTTCCGAAATGGTCGTTTCCAAATACGACGGCTCGCTGAAAGCAGAACACGGCACCGGCCGCAACATGGCGC
Source organism: Prolixibacteraceae bacterium (assembly GCA_029975525.1). Lineage (GTDB taxonomy): Bacteria > Bacteroidota > Bacteroidia > Bacteroidales > Prolixibacteraceae > UBA1413. Next base: position 14,400 of record JARKOX010000176.1, read on the forward strand.
CGTTTGTCGAGCTGGAATGGGGCAGCGAAGCCTATTCACTGATGAAACAGATCAAGGCGGTTTTCGATCCGGACAACCTCCTCAATCCAGGCGTGATCCTCAATTCCGATCCGGAAGCGCACCTCAAAAACCTGAAGCCGCTCCCACCGGCCCACGAAAAGATTGACAAATGTATCGAATGCGGATTTTGCGAACCGTCGTGCGTTTCGGCCGAGCTGACGCTCTCTCCGCGGCAGCGGATCACCGTTTTCCGCGAAATCAGCCGGCTGGGGGCCAGCAGCACAGAGCCGCACATGGCAGCCTCGCTGGTCAACAGCTACCGCTATGCAGGCGATGAAACCTGCGCCACCGACGGACTCTGTGCACTCAGCTGCCCGGTTGACATCGACACCGGCAAACTGGTCAAAGCGCTCCGCCACCAAAATATCACTCCGCGGCAGGCGCGCAGGGCTCGCTGGATCGCCGGCCACCTGCAGGGGGTTACCGCTACCGCCCGCACCGCCCTATCTGTAGTCAACGTGGCCCACTCCATCCTGGGAACCCGGCTGATGACAGGGATTTCCGGGGGATTACGAAAAATTTCGGGAAACCGGCTTCCGGAGTGGACCCCCTACCTGCCGGGCGGAGCAAAAAAAATCAAGTCCAAACTTCCCGACAGCAAACGTTCCCGCAAAGTGGTCTATTTTCCTTCTTGTATCAACCGTTCGATGGGGGTTTCAAAAGCGCACGGCGATGAAAAACAGCTTTCGGAAACCGTGTTGAACCTGCTCCACAAAGCGGGGTTCGAAGTGATCTTTCCTGAAAAAATGGACCGGCTCTGTTGCGGGATGGCCTTTTCGAGCAAAGGCTACCGGGAGGCCGGGCTGAAAAAATCGCAGGAGCTGGAAGCAGCCCTCCGAAAAGCCAGTCATGAAGGGGAGTATCCGATTCTTTGCGATATGAGTCCGTGCCTGTTCACCATGAAAGAGAATATGGAACCGCAGCTCAAACTTTACGAGCCGGTCGGGTTTATCCTCGACCATTTGCTCCCACATCTCGAAATCACGCCGGTGAACGAAAGTATCGCGCTGTTTGCCGTGTGCAGCATGAAAAAGATGGGGCTGGAAGAGAAGCTGGTTGAACTGGCCCAACAATGCGCTGCAAAAGTGGTAATTCCCGAAACCAACTGCTGCGGATTTGCCGGCGACCGGGGTTTTTCGTTTCCCGAGCTGAACGCGCACGGCCTCCGCGAATTAAAAAAGCAACTTCCGCCGGAAGTAAAAAACGGCTACTCGACCAGCCGTACCTGCGAAATTGGACTCAGCCGGCACAGCGGCATCTCCTACAAATCGATCGTTTATCTGGTTGACCAGGTCAGCCGCCCCAGGCCGGAAGGCAACCTTTGAAAAGACACCTCCCGGTACCGATCAAAAAATGAACGGCTTTTCCCTGCCTTCTGGAAAAACCGGGAAGTGAAGCCTCTTTTCTGGGGTGAAGCGCTCCGTTAATTTTTTCAATTTCCGTTCATATTTCCGGTTTTTCGCAAAAGATTGTACCTTCCCGGTCCAAACCAGTAAGAGCATGAAATTCGGAAAAATTGAAAATCCCGGAGATATCGATTTTACATTGCCGGCCGACCATCCGGCTACCTGCGGGGTGCTTGCCCGCAACGACACTTCAAAACCGGTATCCGTGTATGTGGGCTGTGCAAAGTGGAACAAACAGGAGCTGAAAAATTTCTATCCGCGCGGCACCAAAGACGAGCTGCCATACTACGCAACCCAGTTCAATGCAATTGAGCTGAACGCCACGTTTTACCACATGCCCAAACGGGAGCAGGTCGTCACCTGGCGCGACAAAACGCCCGAAGGGTTCCGTTTTTTCCCGAAAATAACCCAAAGTATCAGCCACCTACGCCGCCTGAACAATGTTGAGCCGCTGGTGGATGAATATTGCGACAGCGTCAGCAATTTTGAAGAAAAGCTCGGCACGGCCTTTTTACAGCTGCACGACAACTTTGGCTACAAAAACCACGACCGCTTGTGGCGTTTTGTAGAGCATTTTCCGAAAGCGATTCCGCTGGCGGTTGAAATGCGCAACACCGAATGGTTCAACAACGCCGCGGTTGCCGCCGAAGTGTACCAGCTGTTTGAACAGCACCAGGTGACCAATATCGTGGTTGACACGGCGGGGCGGCGCGACTTGCTGCACATGCGGCTGACCACACCGGCCGCCTTTATCCGTTACGTGGGGGCCAATGACCCGGAGAGCGACCGCAAACGGCTCGACGACTGGACCCTACGCCTCAAAACCTGGGTCGACCAGGGGTTGCGCGACATCTTCTTTTTTGTGCACCAGAACGTGGAGATGGAATCGCCGCTGCTGGCGGCCTATTTCATTGAAAAACTGAACCGGGCGCTGGACCTGAACCTGAAGAAACCGACGTTGCTCAACGAACCCCACCAGACGTTATTCTGACTTCAGACCGCAAAAAAAAAACCACGGTCGCCCGTGGTTTTCTGTTAACCATATCGTTCGATTACAGTTCCTTGATTTTAATATTGCGGAACCAAACATCGTTGCCATGATCCTGCAGGGCAATTACACCAGCCTGCGGTACATTGGCCCAGTCGGGATTAAGTCCCGGGAATTTTGAACCGGCTACCAGCTTGTTCCAGTCATCAGTCCACAGGTGGTATTCCAAAACGGTTTCGCCGTTCTGTTTGTGCACCACCGTACCCTGGTAAACCATAATTTCAACCGTATTCCATTCGCCGGCAGGTTTGGCGTTCTGCGGGTTGGCCGGAATCAGGTCGTAAAGCGAACCGGCTTTGCGGTTGCCGTCTTTACCCAGCAGTGCATCCGGATGACGTTCGTTGTCGAGTACCTGCATTTCAGGAGCAGTTTTGTAAATCGGCCAGCCTTCGACCTCTTTCCCCAGGTAGAAAATACCGGAGTTGCCGCCCTCTGAAATTTTCCATTCCAATTTCAGGATAAAGTTGCTGAATTCTTTGTCGTAAAGGATATCGCCGCCATCGGTAGCGCCGGCCTCCCCTTTACCGGAAGCTTTGCAGTGCAGCGTGCCGTCAACCACTTCCCAGCCCGAGGGGAAATGATCTTTGTTCACCCCGCGCCAGCCGTTGCTGGTAGTTCCGTCGAACATCAACACCCAGCCATCTGCTTTTTCCTTTTCGCTAAGCTGATTCAGTCCAGCTTCTTCCGACTTTACTTCGGTTGTTTCACCGGTTGTCTTTTTCTGTCCACTCTGACATGCCAGAGTGAAAACAAATGTTCCTGCAAGAAGATAAGAGAACAACTTTTTCATCTGATTTGAAATTATTAATTAGTAACTGTTTACGTTAAATGTTGTTTCGCGAAAATACAAAAATTTTAAAAAGAACTTTTACCCTTTATAAGGCCACGCTCCTTTATTTTTCATATTATCAGAAAAACGGTTGCGAGTCGGGAAACTTCTGCTAAAAAACGGCTGTTTTTTTCCACCAAACAAAATATTCATGGTCGGGCGGCGGAAAAAAAATCAACAGCAACGATTTCCAGGCTGCAAACATTTTCAGGTTCCAACAGTTTTTCTTTGCTTTGTGCATTCAAACCTCAGGAGTGACAAATTACAGTTTGATTTTCGTAACTTAGAGATCAAACTTTCAGATCGAAAATAACCAGAAAAACTTGACAAAATGAGTTCTTCAAAGAGAAGAAAAAGAATTGGTATTTTAACTGCCGGCGGCGACTGTCCGGGGTTGAATGCCGCTATCCGCGGCGTAGGAAAAACCGCCATTGTAGCGCACGGAATGGAAGTGATTGGTTTCCGGGCCGGGTACCTGGGACTGATCAACAACGACTATCTGGAGCTGAAAGAGTCGCAGCTGTCGGGGATTCTTACCCTGGGCGGCACCATCCTGGGCACCTCGCGCGAAAAACCTTTCAAGTTGGTTGGAAATGGCGGCGAAACCAAAGAGAAGCCGGAGCACATCATCCGCAATTACGAAGAGCTGGGACTCGATGCCCTGGTCTGCATCGGCGGAAACGGGACCATGAAAACCGCCAACATGCTGGCGCAGGAAGGATTAAATGTAGTCGGGATCCCCAAAACCATCGACAACGATGTGTGGGGCACCGATGTCACGTTTGGTTTTGATTCGGCCGTACAAATTGCCACCGATGCCATCGACCGGCTGCACACCACAGCCAACTCGCACCAGCGGGTGATGATCATCGAGGTGATGGGACACACGGCCGGCTGGCTGGCCCTCTATGCCGGAATGGCCGGTGGCGGCGACATCATCCTGCTCCCCGAACTTCCGTACAATATCCGCTCGGTTTGCAAAAAGATTGAAAAACGCTACGAAGAGAATAAACCTTATTCGATTGTGGTGGTGGCCGAAGGAATTGAACATCCCAAAAAAGGATCGGCAGCCAGTTATCTGGCGGAAGCCATTCAAACCTACACCGGCATCGAAACCCGCGAAACCGTGCTGGGATATATTCAGCGCGGCGGAAGCCCCACCCCGATGGACCGCATCCTGGCTACCCGCTACGGAGCCTTTGCTGCCGAGTGTATTGCCGAAAACTGTTTTGGCGTTATGGTTTCCGTCATCGACAACGATTTGAAGACCGTCCCGTTACAGGAGGTGGGCGGCAAACTCCGCCTGGTCGATCCGAATCATCCGCTCATTCTCGAAGGCCGCAAAATGGGAACCTCATTCGGTGACGAATATTAATAAAAACTGAGGAAAATGAGCCGGCTGTTCCGGCAATCGTTTCTGAAATTCCTTTGCCTGAAGTCAGTGATATCAAATGGCTTTACGCAGAGGAATTTTTATTTGGGCTGAAACAGTTTCGATTTCACCAGTTTCCAGCGGTTCAGACGGTATAACAGGGAGGTTTTTAACACGCCCAGCCCGTAAATGGTGCTGTTGTGGATATTAATACTGGAGGCATCTTCAAAATATTTGGTCGGACAGGTGATTTCGGCAATTTCAAAACCGGCATACCAAATCTGCGCCAGCATCTGGTTGTCGAATACAAAGTTGTCGGAATTTCCCTCAAAATTGACCGACTCCAACACCTTGCGCGTAAAAGCCCGGTAACCGGTGTGGTACTCCGACAATTTGGCGTTCATCAGCAGGTTCTGGAACAGGGTGAGCATCCGGTTGGCGGCATATTTATAAAACGGCATGCCGCCTTTCAGGGCGCCTTTCCCCAGAATACGCGATCCCAGCACCACTTCGTAAAGGCCGCTGGCCAGCAGCTGAGCCATGGCCGGAATCAGCAACGGCGTGTACTGGTAATCGGGATGAAGCATAATCACAATGTCGCCACCCAATTCGAGCGCTTTCCGGTAACAGCTCTTCTGGTTTCCCCCGTACCCTTTGTTCTGTTCGTGCTGGACGATATGCTGAATGCCCAGCTCGCGGGCGACTTCAACGGTGTTGTCACGACTTTGGTCATCAACCAGGATCACCTCGTCGACAAGGGAAAAATCGATCTCATTGTAGGTGATTTTTAATGTTTTGGAAGCATTGTAGGCCGGGAGTACAACAATAACTTTTTTGCCACGGATCATCAGTCAGGTTTTAAAATCGTAAACGGAAACAAAGCTAAAAGAAAAACGGCGACACGCCCTGTTTCCTGCTGGTATTTTAATGTTTTTGTGATTTTTTGTCGCCCCATTTGCTGCTGCTTGGCGAACGGTGTTTGGAACCGCCCAACCAGGAACCGGCCCAGTTTTGGGCACACCAAACCTTGCCGGCAACCAACGGTTATAAAAATAAAAAAGCAGGCTTGATAAACCTGCTCAAATTTATGATGTACAAAAGTCAATACTCATCTTCGTTAAAAAAGAAATCATCTTTGCTGGGATAATCAGGCCAGATATCTTCTATACTTTCGTACATCTCACCTTCATCCTCAATTTCCTGAAGGTTTTCAATCACCTCCAGCGGCGCCCCCGACCGAATAGCGTAATCGATCAGTTCATCTTTGGTGGCGGGCCAGGGTGCATCTTCCAATTTTGACGCTAACTCAAGAGTCCAATACATAATCCTTGATTATTAAGAGGTTATACAAGCTTGTATTCAAATTTCCGCGAATATAACAAAAAACATTATACCTGCTATCCCCAAAATGAAATTAATCGTGCTTCCAGGGTGTTTCGGCTACATTTTCTTCCTGCGCCATTTTTCTGCCCAAAACAAACAAAAAGTCAGAAAGCCGATTGACATATTTTACAACCTCCTCCGAAACAGGTTCAATCTCTGACAGCTGAACGATACGCCGTTCGGCGCGGCGGCAAACTGTCCGCGCGATGTGGCAATAACTGACCAGCGCAGATCCGCCGGGCAGGATAAAATGCTGCAGCGGCACCAGCTCCTCCTCAAAACGGTCGATCGACTTTTCCAGCAAAGCGATGTCGTCGGCACAACAGGCCAGCGGGTCGGTTATTTTTTTCCCTTTTTCGTCTGAAGCCAGCTTCGACCCAATCACAAAAAGTTTATTCTGCACCCCGAGCAGAATCTGCACCACTTCGGTATTACCGGTAACCGAGCGGATCAGCCCGATCCAGGAGTTGAGTTCATCGACCGTACCGTAGGCTTCGAGGCGGAAATTACTTTTGCGGACACGGCTCCCGCCTACCAGTCCGGTAGTGCCGTCATCGCCGGTTTTGGTGTATATCTTAAAATCTTTACTCATCCGCAGAATCAATAGATAGGATTTGGGTTCACCTCGTCCGTTTCAATGTGTCCGTCTTTCAGTTTGATAATCCGGTGGGCATGCCGGGCAATATCTTCTTCGTGGGTTACCATCACCAGGGTGTTTCCTTTGCGGTGGATTTCGGCAAAAAGTTTCATAATTTCTTCTGAGATTTTGGAGTCGAGGTTACCGGTCGGTTCGTCGGCCAGCAGAAGCGACGGTTTGTTGACCAGTGCGCGGGCGATTGCCACCCGCTGCCGCTGTCCGCCCGAAAGTTCGTTGGGACGGTGCTCCACGCGGTCGGCCAGCCCCACGTCGTTCAGCATCTGCAGGGCCTTGTCGCGGCGGGCCTGTTTGCGTTCGCCGGCGTAAATAAGGGGCAGCATCACATTTTCCAGGGCGGTATTCCGGGGCAGCAGGTTAAAAACCTGAAAAACAAAGCCGATTTCTCTATTGCGGATTTCAGCCAGCTCATCGTCGCTTTGCCGGCTTACATCTTTGCCGTTCAGCACATAACGCCCGCTGGTGGGGGTGTCCAAACAACCGATGATATTCATCAGGGTTGATTTTCCCGACCCCGACGCCCCCATGATGGCCACATATTCGCCTTTGAAAATATCGAGCGAAACCGATCGCAACGCGCGCACAACCTGGGTTCCTACTTTATAGTTTTTGACAATAGACTCCAGGTGGATAATTTTTTCCATTCTATTTATTTTTCTGTTTTATCAGTCTTTTCTTTCAATTTTTAATTACAAAGTCCTGCTTTTGCAATTTGTCACTAAAAATAATCATTCCGGCAACTTGGAGGTCCAGCGTGACAGTTACTTTTTGCTGTTTTCTGAAAAAATCGAAAAAAGCGGCCGCCCCGGGCTGGTGCAGGTTGCTGACCAGCCAAACCGCCGGACCGGCTTCATCGGGAATTTCAGGATAGAACAGCGCATCGGGAGTCCAAACCACCAGTTCGTTGCAAAATGAGAGCTTCCCGGAATCCGGTTCGGCCGGTCGCTCGACAACGGCTTTTCGGCACGCTTCACTCAAAAACGCAACCTGCTGGTTGCCAGCCTCCCCCCACACAACGATCCGGTCGGGCTGAAAAAAGTTGACCACCCGAAAAAACAGTTTCCACTGCTCAGTTTCGGCCGGTGGCAATGCCCATCCGCTACTCTTTTCGTATGCATAATAGGGAAACGTATCGCACAACACGGTGGTTACCAGCCTGTAAATATACGGAGAATGAATACCTGCGCCCTTTTTGTTACTCGCGATCACCTTCATTTGACCAATCAGCGGGTTAGTTTGTTATCTTTGTTTTATGCCAGAATTTCTCGACCAAGATATTAAGTTTTTACCGGGAGTAGGCCCTAAACGGGCTGAATTGTTGAAAAAAGAGTTGGGAATTGGAACGTTTCGCGACCTGATTTACTATTATCCCTACAAGTACATTGACCGCACCAAGTTTTACACCATTCGCGAAATCCAGTCCCAAATGCCCTACATCCAGGTCAAAGGAACTCTTGCGGCGCTCGAAGTGGTGGCGGCTGGCAAAGTCCAGCGACTGGTGGGACTGCTGAAAGATGAAACCGGCGTGCTGGAGCTCATCTGGTTTCAGGGCATCAAATGGCAAAAAGAGAATCTGAAACTGAACACCCGGTACATCGTTTTTGGAAAACCTTCGGAATTCAACGGACGCATCAATGTTGTCCATCCCGAGATGGAGCCCGACGGCGCACAACTGCTCACGCCTTCCGGAATTTTTCAGGCCCACTACAACACCACCGAAAATCTTAAAAAGAAATTTGTCCATTCGAAGGTGATTCACAAACTGATCCTTTCACTGCTGGAAAAACTCCCCGGAAAGGTCGAAGAAACCCTGCCCCCTTCCCTGCTCCGGAAGCTGAAACTGATGCCGCTTGAAGAATCGCTCCTCACGGTGCACAAACCCGAAAATACCACCGACCTGCGCAAAGCGCGGTTCCGGCTCAAATTTGAAGAGCTTTTTTTCATCCAGCTTAAAATTCTGGGGCTGAAACACAGCCGCGAAACAAAATTCAAAGGATTTCCCTTTACCCAGATCGGGTACAACTTTAACACGTTCTACCACGATTTTCTGCCGTTTGAGCTGACCAACGCCCAGAAAAGAGTGCTGAAAGAGATCCGCCGCGACGTAGGGCGCAGCCAGCAGATGAACCGGCTGCTGCAGGGAGATGTGGGAAGCGGCAAAACCCTGGTGGCGCTCATGTCGGCCCTGATGGCCCTCGACAACGGTTTTCAGGCCTGTATGATGGCGCCTACCGAAATCCTGGCACAGCAGCACTTTAACACCATTTCGAAGCTGGTGGACGGAATGAACCTGGAAATCGCCCTGCTGACCGGGTCAACCAAAACCAGCGAACGCCAGGTGATCCACGAAAAACTGCAGAGCGGAAAACTGAACCTGCTCATTGGCACCCATGCCCTGATTGAAGATTCGGTCAGCTTTTCGCAGCTGGGACTGGTTATTATCGACGAGCAGCACCGTTTTGGCGTGGCCCAGCGCGCCAAACTGTGGCAAAAAAACGATACAATCCCGCCGCATGTGCTGGTTATGACCGCCACCCCCATCCCGCGAACCCTGGCCATGACCGTTTATGGCGACCTGGATGTGTCGGTGATCGACGAACTTCCACCCGGAAGAAAGCCGGTTCAAACCATGCACTACTTCGAAAACCGGCGGGCACAGGTTATCAACTTCCTGCGCCAGCAAATCAATGCCGGCCGGCAGGTTTATATTGTCTACCCCCTGATTTCCGAATCGGAAAAGAGCGACCTGAAAAATCTGGAAGAGGGGTTTCGCCATGTTACGGAACTGTTTCCCGAATTTTCGGTCAGCATGGTGCACGGCCGCCTGAAGCCTGCCCACAAAGACCGCGAAATGCAAAAATTCAAAGAAGGGGAAACCCGGATCATGGTGGCAACCACGGTGATTGAAGTGGGTGTGGATGTCCCCAACGCGTCGGTTATGGTCATTGAAAGCGCCGAACGTTTCGGGCTGTCGCAGCTGCACCAGCTGCGTGGCAGAGTCGGGCGCGGGGCCGACCAGTCGTACTGCATCCTGATGTCAAGCTACAAAATTTCCAACGAAAGCCGCAAACGGCTGTCAACGATGGTCCGCACCAACGACGGATTTGAAATTGCCGAAATGGACATGAAACTTCGGGGCCCCGGCGACCTGGAAGGAACCCAGCAAAGCGGCATCGGGTTCGACCTGAAAATTGCCAACCTCAGCAAAGACACCGAAATCCTGCAACTGGCCCGCGAAACGGCCGGTGAGATCCTGCAAAACGATCCGCAGCTGGCTTCTTCCGAAAACCTGATCCTAAGAAAAGGGATTCTCTCCAACAAAAAAACGGAATTTGAGTGGTCGGTTATCAGTTAAAAATTGCTGAAAACCCAACTTCCCACTCGCATTTCCGTCACCATCCAGCGGTTCCAATCACCGGTTACAGCCGGTCTTCCAGGATCCGGCGGGTTTCAGCGCTGTCAATCTCCCGGGTTTCTCCCATCCTGGTGCCGCGCTGCTCAAATCGGGCCACAATCCGGTCAATGGTTTCGGCCGGCACCTGGTAATCGACCAGCCGGGTAGGTATTTCCAGCGATTCAAAGAAAGCCACCGTTTTTTCAATGGCCCGGTCGATCCGTTCATCGGTTGAGCCGGAGGTAATTCCCCAGATTCGTTCGCCGTACTGCAAAATTTTGGCCTCTTTTTGCCGGCGGCGGATCTGCATCATTCCCGGCAAAACAACCGCCAGGGTGCGGGCATGGTCAATTCCGTGATAGGCCGTCAGTTCATGACCAATTCCGTGGGTAGCCCAGTCCTGCGGCACGCCCATGCCAATAAGGCCATTCAGCGCGAGGGTGGCACTCCACATAAAGTTGGCGGCGGCATCGTAGTCGGTGCGGTTGGCCAGCACTTTCGGACCTTCTTCAACCAGGGTCAGCAGGATTCCTTCGGCCAGGCGGTCCTGCAGCGGAGAGTTGACCGGGAAGGTCAGGTATTGTTCCATCACGTGCACAAAAGCATCGGCAATGCCGTTGGCCACCTGCCGATCGGGAAGTGAAAAGACACATTCCGGGTCGAGGATGGAAAATTTTGGCATCACCAGTAGCGAGGCAAACGCCAGTTTCTCCTGCGTGCTCTGTCTCGAAATCACTGCGGTGCCATTCATCTCCGAACCGGTGGCCGGCAGGGTAAGTACCGTTCCGATCGGGATTGCCGCTGTAATGCTGATTTCGAAACGGTGCACCAGAAACTCCCACGGATCGCCCTGGGTATAACAGGCCGCCGCAGAAATAAACTTGGTGGCATCGAGCACCGACCCACCGCCCACCGCAAGCAGGAAGTCCACCTTTTCACGCTTAACCAGCTCAACGGCTTTCATGCAGGTTTCATACAACGGGTTGGGTTCAATGCCGCCAAACTCCAGCACCTCATAACCTTTCAGCGCCGCTTTCACCTGATCGTACACGCCGTTTTTAAAGATACTTCCCCCACCGTAGGTGAGCAATATTTTACTCTCTTTCGGAACTTCAACAGCCAGTTTGGCAATCTGGCCTTTCCCAAAGATGATCTTTACCGGATTCTGATATTCGAAATTGTACATGGTCAAAAATTGATTTTGATGATCAAACAGCCAAAATTATAAATTGTTTGTAATTTCGGCAGCCGAACAGGGTTCACTATTTTTAAAGAAAAAATGGAAGAAGAGAAAGACGACAACCAGTTGTGGCAGCAACTAAAAGAACGGATGCGGGGATACCCGGATGAAGAGCTCATTTCGGTTCTAAAAAAACGGAAACACTACCGTCCCGAAGCCGCCAAACTGGCGACGGAAGAGGCTATTCGCAGGGGGTTGATCCATTCGGAGCAAGACCTGTTTTCGCCCAAATTTGAAACGCCTCCCCTGAAATTCTCCTTTTTCCCCTATATCGACAATGAAACCACCCGGGTGCGGGTGATCAAAAGTTTGTCGCGATCGCTGATGATTACCGGGATCATCCCCATCATCTGGGGCGTTATGAAATTTCCGCTCCAGAAGTATCTGGAAGGAGCTTCGCTGCTTGGTCTGGGGCTGATCTGGACCGGAATAGCCTGGCTGGTGATGACCCGGCGCGAACGTCGTTTCCTCTCCCCCCTCTTGGTGATCGCCCTGCTTTCGGCAATTTACGCCGTCCGCATCCTGCTGACTTTCCAGTATCTGCGCCCGATGGACATCCTGGTCCCGGCGGTAGTTTATCTAATCGTGTTTTACGCCCTTTTTTACATCCGCGCGCTGCTGAAAAAAACAGCTGATCCCGGCCGGTAATTTTCCCTACCGCTCATCACCGGCAAATTCACCTGTTTATCCCTTAATTTCACCATTTGGTCGAAAAAAACAGTTCGTTTCCTCGGGCATGTTTTACTTTTGGTTTCATCAACAAAAAAGCCTTGAGAATGAAACCTGTACTTTATTTGCTGCTTGTCGTCTCCCTGGTGGGATATTCCAGCCGGGGAAATGCCCAGAATGATGAAGACTGGAACTCCCGCACCTACCCGGTAAACCCTTTTTCGCGGATTTATCTGGAAGGGGGCTACCGCGTGTACCTGTTTCAGGCCGATCAACCCAGTCTGAAGATAAAAGCTTCGGACGACGAGGTGTTTGAAGACCTGGAAGTCAACTCTTCCGAAGAGTCGCTGAAACTTTCGGTACGCAAAAAACATTTCAATTTTGACCGGCTCACGCTTTACATCGGATTCAAAAACCTGGACGAGCTCTATGTCAGCGGTGGCGCCAAGCTGACCACCAAAGGGTATATCGATGTCAAAGAGTTGTATGTGCGGGTAGAAGGTGGCGCTAAAATCGAAATGGATGTGAAAGCTTCGGCTATCAAACTGGATTGTAACGGCGCGATGCTGTTCGATCTGGAAGGTGTTACCGACCGGCTGGATGTGAAGGTTTCCGGGGCAGCCCATATCGATGCAGGCGACCTGAAAGCAAAGGAGGTGTCGTTTCGGATTGAAGGATTGGGAACCGGCAGCGTGTATGCACTCAACAACCTGCGTGTCAACATTCAGGGAGTGGGAAAAGTAAGCTACCGCGGCGAACCACAGGTCAGCAAGACGATTGACGGCGTGGGATCGGTAACCAGAAACTGAGCCGGCCGATCGGCCGGTAGGGGAAGCTGCAACAAAACGACAGACAAAGACCCATTAAAAAATACCCGGTTAGTTAAGTTTAGTATAGTTAGGTTTGGTTTGAGAGGGCAGCCACAGGGCTGCTCTCTTTTTATGCCAGGGTGGCCACCATTACTGCTTTGATGGTGTGCATCCGGTTTTCGGCCTGGTCCCAAACGATGGAGGCTTCACTTTCAAAAACCTCTTCGGTAACCTCAAGCGCTTCCAGTCCAAATTTCTGAAAGATCTCCTCGCCCACTTTGGTTTCCCGGTTGTGGAAAGCCGGAAGGCAGTGCAAAAATTTACACCGGGGATTATCGGTGAGTTCCATAACCTGCCGGTTCACCTGGAATGGGTTAAGCAGTTCAATCCGTTCGGCCCAAACGTGGGCAGGCTCGCCCATCGACACCCATACATCGGTGTAGAGAAAGTCGCATCCACTTACCGCCTCAGCGACCTCGTCGGTAACCAGGATTTTGGCGCCGGTGTGTCGCGCAATCTCACGGCACTGCTGTTGGAGCTCTTCGCTGGGCTGGCAGGCTTTGGGGGCGGCTGCCCTGAAATCCATCCCCATTTTGGCTGCGCCAACCATCAGGGAGTTTCCCCTGTTGTTTCGGGCATCCCCGAGGTAGCAAAATTTCACCTGCGACAGAGGTTTGTCGATATGCTCCTGCATGGTCAGGAAGTCGGCCAGAATCTGGGTCGGATGAAACTCATCGGTGAGGCCGTTCCAGACAGGCACGCCGGCATAAGCAGCCAGCTCCTCCACAATCGCCTGTCCAAACCCCCGGTATTCAATGCCGTCGTACATCCGGCCCAGCACCCGCGCGGTATCCTTCATCGACTCCTTGTGCCCGATCTGCGACCCCGACGGCCCCAGGTAAGTTACATGCGCCCCCTGGTCGTAGGCCGCCACCTCAAAGGCACATCGCGTGCGGGTAGACGTTTTTTCAAAGATCAGGGCGATGTTTTTTCCTTTCAGCAGCTGCTGCTCCGTTCCAGCATATTTGGCCTTTTTCAGATCGGCCGACAATTGAAGCAAAAATTGAATTTCCTGCGGCGTAAAGTCGAGCAATTTCAGAAAATGCCTGTTTTTCAGATTAAATGCCATGATGGTAATTTTTTAATTGCTTTGAACTTTCACTTTTTATTCTTTCTAAAGAACTGCGCAGATCATTTTTTAGTCTTCGTAGTGCAGCGTAATTTTTGAACCGAATGATTTGTCTTCAAGTTTTTTGGCCTCGGTAATTACGCTTTTTCTCCCGCCTTTTTCGACAAAATTGAGGCAGGCCCTGATTTTCGGCGCCATCGAACCTTCCCCAAAGGTCCCCAGCTGAAAATATTTCAATGCATCGGCGTAGTCTAAAAACTCAAGCTTCTCCTGGGTCGGTTTCCCAAAATCTTTAAAAATAAAGGGTACGTCGGTGAGGATATAAAGCTCGTCGGCACCAATCTGGCTGGCCAGTAACGACGAAGCCATATCTTTATCGATGACGGCGTCGACAGCCCGGAGGATCTGTTTCTCATCGTAATAAACAGGGATTCCGCCGCCACCGGCCGCAATTACAATATTTCCGGCCCGGACAAGATTTTCGATAAGGTCTTTATTCACGATATCCACCGGATCGGGCGAGGGAACCACCCGCCGGAAGCCGTTGGACCTTTTGGTCGAAGTTTTAAAGAGCCACCCCTTTTCACTGGAGAGTTTTTCAGCCTCTGCTTTCGAATACACCTTTCCGATCCGCTTGGTGGGATTTTGAAAAGCCGGATCGTTCGGATCAACGACCACCATATTCACCAGCGTCACGATGTTTTTTTCAATACCGTGACGGGTCAGCACATTCCGCAACATCCGCTCGATCATGTAACCAATTCCTCCCTGTGAATCGGCCACACAAATATCCAGCGGCATGGGCGCAATTCCGTAAATTTGGTCGCCGGCATCGTTGCGCATGAGGATGTTCCCCACCTGCGGACCATTCCCGTGGGTGATTACCAGGTCATAGCCCTCCTTTATCAGAAAGACCAGATTTTCAACTGTTTCAGTAGCATTCCGCTCCTGTTCCTCAATCGTCCCCAACTCATTTTCGCGAAGCAGGGCATTTCCTCCCAGCGCGGTCACTGCTAATTTTTTCATACCAATAGTTCATTCTAGGCAAGTGCGCAAACTTATAAAAAACAGTTATAAAAAAAAGTGATGCCACCCCCCGATATATCTGTTATGTTTTCAAACAGATAGATCCCCCACGCCCTTTTTTTGCCGGCCAGGCCGTCTGTCCAAACGCTCTTTTTCTGTCCTTCTTCGGGTAAAAGTTGCAAGTAGAAACAAATCGTTTAATTTTAAACCACTTTTGTTCCTTCTCACGCAACAAAAGCAACTTAAACTTTTACTGATGAAAAAACATCTACTCACCCTGGCCGTTTGGGCCAGTGCAGTGCTGGTTTTTGCGCAGGATCCCCGCCTGAAAGGATACGAAGCCATTACCGAAAGTACGGTTCGCGGACAACTGGAATTTCTGGCTTCCGACTGGATGGAGGGCCGTGCCACCGGTGAAAGGGGCATCTCCCTGGCCTCCGACTACATCGCCTCAATGTTTAAAGTGTACAATATCCAACCCCTGGGCGACGAGCTCTGGACAACTCCTTCACGCAACGAACGGACGCAGGGGAAAGGCCCCGAAAAATACCGTTCCTATTTTCAAAATTTCAGCCTGATCAAATACAAAACCGGCGAAAATCAGAAATTTTCGGTGATCAACCGGGCGGGCGGCGGCGAAACGGCCATCAATTTTGCCTACCGGGTGGATTTCGACATCACCCCCGGCAGCCAGGTAAGCAGTTCGGGAAAGACAGCGCTGTTTTTTGCCGGCTACGGATTTTCACACCAGGACTACGACGACTACCGGAAAGCCGACGTAAAAGGAAAAACGGTGCTGATCCTGAAAGGTTTTCCGGGACACCGCGACTCTACCTCCCAGGCATTTCGGAAATTTCACCCCGAAAACCGGAACGGCTTGTTGTGGCTGGAATACAATAAAATTAGAAAGGCGCAAGAGCTGGGAGCAGCCGCCATTATCCTGGTCGATCCGGACAACAACCCCACATTAAATTGGGCTCAACATGACCACTACCCGGTTCGCGGCACTTACTATGAAGCCGACCGGAAGCTGCGTTCGTTTTACGATTACCGCATGGCTGCCCCGGGCAACCAGCTGGGCGACAACATCCCGGTGATCCAGGTCAGCCCCAGGGCAGGCGATCAGTTGATCGCAGGCACCGACATCAACTTCCAGCTCTTTGAAAAAAGGGCACAGGAGACCATGACTCCCGCCTCGGTGGTTTTGCCCGACAAGGAGGTGGTTTTTGAAACCTCCGTGGAGTCAGCCGTCATTTCGGCACGAAACGTCGTGGGCTACATCGAAGGGAAAAACAAAGACGAATACCTTGTGATTGGGGCGCATTACGATCATCTCGGCAAGTTTGAAGGCTGGACCTGGAACGGTGCAGATGATAACGCCTCTGGCACGGTGGGAGTCCTGACACTGGCCAAAGCGTTTGCCGAATCGGGCGAAAAACCTGAAAAATCCATCATTTTTGCAGCCTGGGCTGCCGAGGAGCAGGGAATGTGGGGATCCAAACATTTTGTTGCCACCCTGCCGCCTGAAATGCAGGTGATTTACAACCTGAATCTCGACATGATCGCCCGGAGCAGCGAAAAAGATCCAGCCGGAAACAGCTTCGATATGATCTACTCCGGATCAACTCCCGGATTGCAGGAGCTAACCCGGAAAAACATCGAAAACTACCAACTCGAACTGAAAGCAAATTTTCAGCCCTCCAAAGGCAGTTCGGGCGGCAGCGACCATGCTCCTTTTGCCGAAAAAGGGATTCCGTTTACTTTTATCTTTTCGGCCATGCATCCCGACTACCACCAGCCGTCGGACGAACTGGGCAAAATTAACTGGCAAAAAATGGTGAACCTCATCCGGCTGGGGTACCTCAATGTGTGGGATCTGCTGCATGACCGTGAATACCTGAAAAAGCAGTAACGTCAGAATCAATCACCGATCGGGAAAGGTCAAAAAAAATCCGGGTTCGAAGCCCGGATCTTTATTTACTACCAATTGAGATCAGATTTCCAGATACTTTCCGGATCAAGATTATCTTTTTCAATATCGTAAAAATGTCGGTAAGTGCCCACTTTCAGTTCATACGTCGCCT
>JARKOX010000185.1 GCA_029975525.1 Prolixibacteraceae bacterium
GGGCATGATGGCGCCGGCCATAAAAGCGCCAAAAAGGGCATGAATCCCGATGATCTCGGTAGCATAAGCCGAAAGCAGGAGCGTCAGAAAAAAGATCGCCACAACCTGCTTGCTGAGGTTTTCGCGCGTGGCATGCAGATCGCCGACCCGTTTCAAAAAAGGACGGACCACCTTCATCATAATCAACACATACGCAACGGCCAGCAGGATCACATAAAGCGAACTGACAAACGTACCCGCTTTGACAATGGCAATAATGGCAGCCAGTAAACACCAGGCCGTGATGTCGTCGGCAGCGGCGCAGGTGATGACGACCGTCCCCAGGTGCGAACGGTGAATGCCGCGCTCCTGCACAATCCGCGCCAATACCGGAAAAGCCGTGATACTCATGGCAATCCCGAGGAATAATCCAAAAGAGATGAACCGAACCCCCGCGGGAGCATGCAGTTCGTAAATAAAATAGGCCAGCCACATACCCAGCGCAAACGGGATAATAATACTGGCATGGCTGATCACAACCGCATCGTTGGCGCGGTGGCTCAGTGTTTTCAAATCGAGTTCCATGCCTACCACGAACATAAACAAGATCAACCCGATCTGGCTGAGAAACTGCAGATTGCCCAGCGACTGTACCGGAAAAAGCAGGCTGGAAAATTCAGGAAACCACGCTCCCATCAGCGAGGGCCCCAAAACAATACCGGCCACTATCTCGCCGATAACGGCCGGCTGCCTGATTTTTTTGAAAACCCAGCCAAATATCCTGGCCGCAAAAATGATGGTCACAATCTGCACCAGCAAAATTGCCAGCGGATAGTGAAAGTTGTGCGTCAGCGAATTAACAAACTCTGTCCAGGGAGAACTTCCCGAAACCGGCATAACCACACTCCGGCCTGCTTCGAAATTTTTCCCCTGCTGTACAATCCAGTACATCAGGACGGAAAAAACTCCGATCGTAGAGATGTAGAAGATAATATTTCTATACTTTTTCATACCACTCCCTGATCCGGTTGCCTTTCTGCAAGGGTGCAGAAACCGGCAGTTTACCGCGCAAATTTATTGTTTTAGTCTGCAATTCTCAGTTTACAGCCAATATTTTCCGTTATCTGACTTTGGTTTTCCGATCGCATAAACAGTGTCTGCACCAGGCTAACAGCCGGTTAACCCTTATTCAAAAATTGAGGACCAGCTGCACAGGGCCCTTCTCAGGAATGGAGAAATTGGAAAGCGTGAGTCCCAGCAGGCGAATTCCGCGCGCAAAAGGCTCTTCGGCTTTCAAAAGTTTCAGTCCTTCGTCAAGGATCATTTCGGCAGAAGTATAATAATCCTGACGCGTTTTGCTCCGGGTGATCTGTTCAAAATCGGCAAATTTGATTTTGAGGGTAAGTGTGCGGCCTTTTAACCCCGACCGCTGAAGCCGCCGCCACACGGTAGCAACCACATGCTCTATTTCAGGAACCATCTGGCTGAACAGGAACAGATCAGTTTCAAAAGTATTTTCAGCGCCAAGCGATTTTCGTTCGTGAAAGGGGACCACCGGCCGGTCGTCAATTCCGCGGACAATTTCGTAGTAGTAATTACCGGCTTTCCCGAAAAGCCGGATCAGCTCATGCCGGTCGACCTTGCGGAGATCGCGGCCAAACCAGATCCCGTTCTGATTCATTTTTTGGGCGGTAACCTTGCCAATACCGTAAAACTTACGGATCTCGAGGCTGTCGATAAAAGCTTCGGCCTGATCGGGAGTAATCACAAACAAACCATCCGGTTTATTGATATCGGAAGCAACCTTGGCCAGGAATTTATTAAACGACACGCCCGCCGAAGCGGTAAGTCCGGTTTCTGCAAAAATCCGGTTTTTAATTTCCCGGGCAATGAGCGTTGCCGATGGTTTTCCTTTTTTGGCATAGGTAACGTCGAGGTAGGCTTCATCGAGCGAAAGGGGTTCCACCAGGTCGGTGTATTCGAAGAAGATGGCGCGGATTTGCTCCGACACCGCCTTGTAAACATCGAAGCGGGGACGAACAAAAATCAGGTCGGGACAGCGGCGGTGCGCCACTTTCGACGAAATTGCCGATCTCACCCCATAACGTCGGGCCTCGTAGCTGGCTGCCGCAACCACCCCGCGGGCGGTGTCGCC
>JARKOX010000190.1 GCA_029975525.1 Prolixibacteraceae bacterium
ACATCAGATACCGCAGCCATGACCATCACTATGCACGAAATACGCAGGTATTTTCCCATTCTGGAGCAGAAGGTTTACAATAAACCGCTGATATACCTCGACAGCGCGGCTTCCACACAGAAGGCCCTGCCGGTTCTGGAAACCGAAAAAAAGCTGGCCACCCAATATTACGGGAATATTCACCGGGCATCCCATTTTATGGCCGACCGGGCCACCGCCGATTTTGAGGCGGTTCGTACCCAGGTAAAAGAGCTGATTGGCGCCAGTCAGCGCGAAGAGATCATTTTTACCAAAGGAACAACCGAAAGTATCAACCTGGTGGCTTTTTCTTTTGGGGAAGCCTTTGTAAAGCCCGGCGATGAAATTATCGTTTCGGAAATGGAGCACCACTCCAACATTGTTCCGTGGCAGTTGATGGCCGAGCGCAAAGGGGCTGTGGTGCGGATGTTGCCATTTGATGACCGTGGCGAGCTGGAGCTTGACCGGCTCGCGCAGCTGATTACCCCGCGCACCCGTTTGATTGCCGTGACACATGTGTCCAATGTTCTGGGAACGGTTAATCCGATCCGGCAGATCTCGGCAATTGCCCGTCCGAAAGGCGTTAAGGTTTTTGTTGACGGAGCCCAGGCCATCCAGCACCTGCCGGTGAATGTGCAGGAACTCGATGCCGATTTTTACGCTTTTTCGTCACACAAAATGTATGGCCCCAACGGAGTGGGCGTACTTTTCGGAAAAAAAGAGCTGCTTGAAATAATGCCTCCATACCAGGGCGGTGGAGAGATGATTGCCGAAGTGAGTTTCAGCGGGACAACCTTCAACGAGCTTCCTTACAAGTTTGAGGCTGGAACACCGCATATCACCGGCGTGATCGGACTGGGAGCCGCCATCTCTTTTCTGAAAGAGATCGGGTACGAAGCTATCTCGGCCCACGAGCAGTCGCTGCTCAAATATGCAACCGAAAAACTGCTGCAGGTTCCCGGAATGCGCATTTATGGGGAGAGTGCCTCCCGCTCAGGTGTCATCTCGTTTAATATCGAAGGCATTCACGCCTACGACCTGGGGATGCTGCTCGACAAAACGGGAGTTGCTGTACGCACCGGTCACCACTGTGCCGATCCGGTGATGCAGCATTTTCAAATTCCCGGAACCGTCCGCATCAGCTTCGGAATCTACAATACCATTGAAGAAATTGACGCCTTTATGCAGGCGCTGCTGAAGGTAAAAGGAATGCTGGAATAGCTTCCGGGAAAAGTGTTTTCAGAAATACCGGCATCTTCCGGTTTTATTCCGGATAAGCATCTTCCCGGTTCGTTTGGGCCAGCTCGGCCAGAAATTTCCCGATCTCCTGTGTCACCTGGCTGAAATATTTTTCTCCCTTTTCGCGGGTAGCTTTTTTGGGGTTGCCTACGCCGGTGTCGGCAGTCACCTTGCTCCATTCCCGTTCGGTCCAGGCCCATTTTTGCTGAATAGCCTTCAGCGCTGTTTGTCGGGCTTTCCCGTCGCCGGCAGCTTCCAGCGGTAAAACCAGTTCGGGCATCAGGTAAAGCATCAGACTGGTTTCCATCTCATCGGCATGGTCGCCGGGCTCTTCAAACAGCTTTTCCGCCAGCGGAACCTGGTAGAAATTTACCTGAAACAGCCACAGCCCGGGATATTTTAATCCCAGTTCGCGCAACATCTGCTTAAAATCATTTCCGCCGTGGGCATTCAGGATCACCAGTTTTTTGAATCCCTGCCGGGTGAGGTTCGCCGCAATATCATCGAGTATTTTTAATTGTGTGGACGGGTTCAGGTTAATATCCAGCTTGATGTCGTGTTGTCCGGTATTCACTCCAAACGGGATGGCCGGCAGCACAATTACGCGGGCACCCTGCCGGTTGGCCAGCCGGGCCGACTCGGCGGCGATCATTTCGGCTTCAAAAACGTCCGTTCCGTAGGGCAGGTGGTAGTTGTGCGCTTCGGTAGCGCCCCACGGTAAAACCACCACTTCAAAATCTTCCTCTTTGATATGTTTCCAGTGTGACCGGGCAAGAACAGCAGTTTCCATTTTTTCTTTTTTTGGAGTTACCTTATCTTTATGCTTTTCCGCTAATTTAGCAGGAGCAATTTAAAAGCGTATGGATTTTTACAAATCAGTTTAAAAATAAATCAAAAACTAATAAACGACTAACATGGAGAACGACAGAAGGACCTTTTTGAAACAGACCGCACTGGTTACGGCAGGATTAGGGGTTTTCCCGACAATTCTGCGGGCCGGACAGGTTTCGGCCAACGATAAACTGACAGTGGGGCTGATTGGATGTAAGGGAATGGGTTTCAGTAACCTGAAAGCTTTTCTGAAGCAGCCGGGCGTTTCGTGTGCCGCCTTGTGCGACGTGGACCAGAATGTGTTGAACGAACGCGCGGCAGAAGTGGAAAAAATGACCGGTACCAAACCAAAATTGTATGGCGATTTCCGCAAAATGCTCGAACAGAAAGATATCGATGCGGTAATTGTGGGGACTCCCGACCACTGGCACTGCCTGCCAATGGTGTACGCCTGCGAGGTCGGCAAGGATGTGTATGTTGAAAAACCGCTCGCCAATACCATCGAAGAGTGTAATATCATGGTGAAAGCCGCCAAACGGTATAACCGCGTGGTACAGGTAGGTCAGTGGCAGCGGAGCGACCCGCATTGGAAAGATGCGGTTAGCTATGTCCATTCCGGCAAACTGGGGCGTGTGCGCTCTGCGCGGGCCTGGTCTTATGTGGGGTGGAAAGGCTCCATCCCGGTATTGCCCGACGAACCGGTTCCGGCCGGCGTTGATTACGACATGTGGCTGGGACCGGCTCCCAAACGGCCGTTTAACCAGAACCGCTTTCACTTTACCTTCCGGTGGTACTGGGATTATGCCGGCGGTTTGATGACCGACTGGGGAGTGCACCTGCTCGACTATGCCCTGTTCGGAATGAACCAGTATGTCCCCAAATCGGTGATGTCAACCGGCGGAAAATATGCCTTCCCGACCGATGCCATGGAAACACCCGATACCCTGATGGCGATGTACGATTTCGGGGATTTCGGTTTGTTGTGGGACCACACCATCGGAATTTACGGGGCCAACTTCGGCCGCGGACACGGCGTTGCTTTTGTGGGCGAATATGCCACCCTGGTCGTCGACCGTTCGGGCTGGGAAATTATTCCTGAGACCAACAGCGTGAGCGCCAAAAAAGATTTCAAATGGCCCGAAAAGCAAAAATCGACCGGCAAGGGGCTGGATTTGCACGTAGAAAACTTCATCGACTGTATCAAAACCCGCGAAAAACCAACTGCCGACATCGAAATTGGCGCGCACATTGCCCGCATTGCCCACCTGGGGAACATTTCGTACCGTCTCGGCCGGAAAGTCTTCTGGGATCACGACAAGCAGGAGTTTATCAATGACAAACAGGCCAATGAATTGGTTAAGGCTCACTACCGGGCGCCCTGGAAGTTGCCGAAAGTATAAAAGTTGAAAATATTTTGAAAAAGGAACCGGTTGCGTTTGATGCGGCCGGTTTTTTTATGAAATCAACGAAGCAGCCGGTTCGTCGAGAAACCAGATCAGCTTCCCGTGTTCGGGACTGACAAAGTTGGCCGGAAGATTTTGAGCAGCCGGGTCATTGTTCATGATTTCAGATATGCGGCCGGCCTTTTTTTCTCCGGTCACCAAAAAGAAAATGCGGCTGGCCTGATTAATCACCTTGCCGGTGAGGGTGATCCGTTGTTGTCCGCTGACGGGATGAGTGGCTACGGCACAGATCTTTTCACTCTGCAAAAGCTCGGGCTGGCTGGGAAAGATGGAGGCAGTGTGGCCGTCGTTTCCCATTCCCAGGATGATCAGGTCGAACACCGGCCACTGGCCGCGCAGGTTTAACTCGTGGACGATTTCGCGGGAGTAGCGTTCGGCCTCTGTTTCCGGGTCCTCTTCTCCGCGGATACGGTGAATGTTGGCTTCGGGAATCGGTACCGCCGTGAAGAGTGTATCGTTGGCTGCTTTGAAGTTGCTCTCTTCCGATCCGGGCGGGACGCAGCGCTCGTCGCCCCACCAAAAGTGGAGGCGCTGCCATGGAAGAAGATCGGCATATTTTTCGGCCAGCACTTCAAACAGCAGCTGCGGGGTGGAGCCGCCGGAAAGGGCAAGGTGAAACTGCGGCTGCTGCGACGACTGGGTCATTGCCAGCAGCTCTTTGGCCAGCGCTTTGGCCACCTTCGAGGGTTTTGGAAAGATTTTTACCTCTGTGCTGTTTTCCATACCAGTAATTTTTGGGATAAAGATAAAAAAAACGACCTGTTACAGTTCACAGTATAAACCATCGTCTGTCAGGTTTTTACAAGGGTAGCGCCACTGGTCGCCGGTAATCAGTTTTTCAGCTTCGTGCGGGCCCCAGCTGCCGGCCGGATAACCATAAATCGGGATTTCGGGATTACTTCCCCAGGCATTAAGGATGGGCTGAACAAATCTCCAGGCCTCTTCAACCGCATCGCCGCGGGCATAAAGAGTGGCGTCGCCCTGCATACAATCCAGAAGCAGCCTTTCGTAAGCCGACGGCAGGTGGAGGTCGGTCAGTTCCGAATAGTGAAAGTTCATATTTACGGTTTGAATATTGAAGCCGGCGCCCGGTATTTTCATGCCGAATTTCAGCAACACCCCCTCGTCGGGCTGGATCCGGATCACCAGTTGGTTGCTGACCGGCTGATACCCGGGAGAAGCGCTGAACAGGTGGTGCGGCACATGTTTGAAATTGACCACCACCTCGGTGACCCGGGCGGGAAGTTTTTTCCCGGTGCGGATGTAAAAGGGAACGCCGGCCCACCGCCAGTTGTCGATAAAAAACTTCATGGCCAGAAAAGTTTCGGTACGCGAGTGACGGTCCACGCCCTCTTCCTGGCGGTATCCCGGAACGGGTTGTCCTTTGATGGTCGAGGCGGTGTATTGCCCGCGGATCACATAGTTTTCCACCATATTCTCGCGGATGGGACGTAATGCCTGAAAAACTTTCAGGGTCTCATTCCGGATTGCGTCGGCTTCCATCACGGCCGGAGGCTCCATCGCCACAAAGCCCACCAGCTGCAGCAGATGGTTTTGTACCATATCACGCAGGGCGCCAGAGTGGTCGTAATAGCCGCCGCGTCCTTCCACACCCAGACTTTCGGCCGAAGTTACCTCCACATGTCGGATGAAGGTGTGGTTCCAGAGCGGTTCAAAAATCCCGTTGGCAAAGCGGGTGACCAGCATGTTCTGAACCGTTTCTTTACCCAGGTAGTGATCGATGCGGTAAATCTGTTTTTCATCGAAGTAGTTGAGCAGTTCCACATTGAGACGGCGGGCGGTTTCCAGATCGGTGCCAAAAGGTTTTTCCACAATCAGCCGGCGAAAACCGGTTTCAGACCGGCTCAGCCCCGCTTCGGAAAGGTAGCGCGGGATGATGCTGTAGAGCGAAGGTGGAGTGGAAAGATAAAAAATATAGTTGCCGCCCAGTCCGAGTTCATTGTCGATCTGGCTGAGCCTGGTTTTCAGGGCGGGATAGTCGCTGTTGCGCGAAGTTTCCAGCGGCTGGTAATGCAAAAATTTTAAAAAATTGGCGGCAGCTTCATTGGAGGGAAGGAACTCCTTCATGCTATCGCGGAACTGTTCGTCGCTGAAAGGGGTGCGGCTCACTCCCAGTACGGCAAATTTTGCGGGGAGCAGGTTTTGCAGGAACAAATCGAAGAGCGCCGGGACCAGCTTGCGCCGGGTCAGGTCGCCCGAAGCGCCAAAAATAACCAGCAGTTGATGAGTCGGTTTTTTCATGGTACAACAAAAAATTATTTGTTGATTTCAACACACCAGACAACCATATTGTTTTGCACCATCGTGTAGCAGAGCGGGATCTTTTGAGCTGGGGCGTTTTTGCAAAAGAGGGCAGCAGCGGCTCCCGATTCCTGAAAGTTGAAGGGCGGAATGGCAATGTCCTGGCTGAATTCGACGCCGGTGTCTCGAACCAGTTTAAAAACAGCTTCTTTGGCGCACCAGCAGAAAAGCTGCGCCAGGTGTGGGTTGGGAGCGGAGAGGGTCCACTGTTGCTCGGCATCGGAAAGAAAACGGGGAACGATTTTGGCAACACTCCGTTCCGAATCTTCCACGTCGATGCCGGATGGCAGATCAGAGAGAATAACAGCAGCCAGGTTGCGCGAGTGCGAAATGCTGATCTGTTTGCGGATCCCTTTCAGAAACGGCCGCCCGTCGGAAAGATAGTAGATCTCGGCCGGCTCGCCGGTGAGGGTTTGCAGCAGCGCCCGCACCGCCAGAAATTCTGCCTTGCGATGGCCGGTTTTACACTGCTGCAGCCGCAACTCGTCGTTGCCCGAAAGCCTGACGGCCGGCAGCAGCTCCGTCCACGGTTCGGTGATCTCCCAAAAGCCAAGCGTAGCCTGGCTGGTGACGGTTTTTTTCAGAAAGGGCATAACTTTTTGGTGTTGTTTTGCTGTTGCCCGAAGGTATAAAAATTTTGACGAGCCGGTTTATCGAACCCATTTCGTGGATTCGATCATCCGGACGAGATCGGGTTCCAGAAAATCGATGACCGGTTTCAAGGAATCGATGTTGGGCACTTCGCGGATGTAAAACGATCCGCGCAGAAAGTGGCGGACGCTGTCGGTAAGGTAAAACTGCATGGGCGATGCGGCATTTCCCTTGATTTTATAGATGGTGCCAAACACCTTCTGCTGCGGGTTGATAAAAAGCTGCTCTTCGATACCGTCGGCTTTGACGGTGTGTTTGTAAGCCAGTTGGCGGGATTCTTCCGTAAAGATTCCCAGGTTTCCTTCAATTTTTTTATAGCTCAGATGAATTTCGGCCTTGTACTGCGGAATGGAGAGGTTGATCCAGTAAGGTTCGGCCGAAGCATCGGTGTCGGGAACGACGGTGGCATAACCCGGGACGTCGAATTGGTAAGGATATCCGGCCGGGAGTGGATGGTAGCTTTTTTCAGGAAATTCGATCCGGAAAAAACCGCGCGGTTTCGGGGTGTAGTTGTGCCGGCAGGCCGCTGTTGCCAGCAGCAAAAACAGGCCTATCAGCAGTTTTTGTCTTCTTTTCATGGAGTCAGAACGTTTGCCGGCGCAGGTTATTTGATTTCAACTTTAATTTGTTTGATCCGCCGGTTGGTGACCGCTTCAATGGAGAACCTGAAGTTTTTACAGTCGATTTTTTCGTTCACCGGCGGAATTTCCCCTTTCAGCTCCAGGATCAGCCCGGCCAGGGTGTCGGCGTCACCTTTTACCTCGTCGAAGAGAGCCTCGTCGCAGCCTGTGATTTTGTAGAAATCGACCAGCAGCGTTTTTCCGTCAAACAGAAATTTTTTGTCGCTCAGTTTGGTGTAGAAGGTCTCTTCCTCGTCAAATTCGTCGGAAATATCTCCCACAATCTCCTCCAGCACATCTTCGAGGGTAACGATTCCCGACGAGCCGCCATATTCGTCAACCACCACTGCCATGTGGACTTTGTTTTTTTGAAAATCTTCGAGCAGCGAGGATATTTTTTTGGTTTCGGGAACAAAAAATGGCGGGCGGATGAGGCTCTGCCAGTTGAAGTTTCCGGCTTTTCCGGTGTGTGGCAGCAGGTCCTTGATGTAGAGGATCCCGCGCACATTGTCGAACGATTCGGCATAGACGGGCATGCGCGAATAGCCCGAGGTGTTGATTACCTCCAGCACGCCGGCAAATGAGGTTTTCATGTCGAGAGCGACCACGTCCACACGCGGGCACATGATTTCGACCACACTTTTATTACCGAATTTGACGATCCCTTCCAGGATCTCTTTTTCTTCTGAAATCCCCTTTTCCGAAGTGAGTTCGAGCGCCTGCGAAATGTCGTCAATCGAAATATTTTTGTGCTGTTTGTGGAGCCGCTTGTTTATCATCGATGCCGGCGAAGTAAGAATACGGTTGAGCGGGTGGACGATCTTTTCGAGTACTGCAAGCGGAAAAGCGGTTGACCGGACAAAAAAAAGCGGGAAACGGGTGGCAAAAACCTTCGGAAGAATTTCGCCAAATAGCAGCAGGATAACTGTTCCGGCTGCAACCAGTCCGGCGAAGGCCCACGCCGGCGATCCGGAAAAGTCGAACATTCCCAACGCTGCAACAGCCGTAAGAATTATGATTGAGATATTGATAAAACTGTTGGCTACCAGAATAGTAGCCAACAGTTTTTCGGAGTCTTCCAGATTTTTCAGCGCACGTCTTCCGGTTTTATTGCCGGCCAGTTTTTGCCGGTCGTCGGAATTGAGGGCGAAACAGGCCGTTCCGGTGCCGCTCATCAGTGCAGAAACTACCAGCAACAGCACAATGCTGATGAACAAAAAGGTAAAGTTGCTTTGCGTGGGCTGAAAGATTGGGATGCCCCACGAAAGAGGGTCAGCAGAAGAAGCGATAGAATCTGTTTCCAAAAGTCAGTAGGTTTTGATTCAGAATGGTAAATCTTCTTCTCCTTCGACTTCGGGGAGGTCGGGTTCGCTGGCATTAAACGAACCGGCATTCCCTGCGTTGGCGGCATAACCGCCGTTTGCAGCAGATGAGGGGGTCTCTCTGGGGCCCAGCAGTTGCATGGTGTCGCCGTAAATTTCGGTGACATACTTTTTAACGCCGTCCTTGTCATCGTAGGAGCGGGTACGGATGCGCCCTTCGATATAAAGCTGACGCCCTTTTTTAACATACTTCTCTGCAACTTCAGCCAGACCGCGCCACAAAACTACATTGTGCCATTCGGTAGTTGTTACCCGTTCACCGTTTTTGGCGGTGTACGTTTCAGAGGTCGCCAGCGGAAAATTGGCCACTGCAACCCCGGCATCCAGATGCCTGATTTCGGGATCTCTCCCGACATTTCCAATTAATATTACCTTGTTTACCGACATAAAAAATAATTTTTTTAGGTTAACCCTAAAAAGATACGAATAATCCGAAAGATCGGGAGCAAATTTTTTGAATTGTTTTTAAATCAAATGATTTTCCTCAAAATACTTCTTTACCAATCCAGGAAAGGCAAATTTAGAAATATCTTTCTTATTTATTTTTATAAATCCGGCTGTGTTTTCGGGAAGTTGATCTGTTTGCAGGTGGATAAACCGGGCAAAGATCCGCTGGTGGGTCAGTTCGTGTGTGCGCAGCGGAGTTATTTTTTGAATTTTTACGGTTTCTATATTTAATAATGGTATCAGAAGCTGGCTTTGCAGGATCTCTTCGGCAGAAGTTTCTCCGGCGGTCTCTTCCAGCGGTAGTTGGTAAAGATTTTTCCAGATGTCATTTTTTTGTCGTTTGTGGATGAGGATCTGGCCGACTCCTTCGATGAGGAAAAAGTTGAAATAGCGGGAGCTTCTTTGGAGCGTTCTGTTTTTGACCGGCAGGCGGTCCACCTGTTTGGTCAGAAAGGCGGCACAGTGGTTGACCAGCGGGCAGTTTTCGCAATCGGGATTTTTGGGGACACACTGCAGGGCCCCAAACTCCATCAGCGCCTGGTTGTGCATCCCCGGCTCGCGGCGATTGAGCAGCTCCTCGGCCAGTTGGGCAAACAGTTTTTTCCCCGCGGGCGTATTGATGGGGGTTTCGAGGCCATAACAGCGCGATAAAACCCGGTAGACATTGCCGTCCACTGCAGCATAAGGCAGGTTAAAAGCTATCGAAGCAACGGCCGCGGCCGTGTAATCGCCGACACCTTTCAGTTTTCGGATGTCGGAATAGGCCGAAGGAAACTTTCCGTTAAAGTTTTGAAGAATTTGCCGGGCTGCAGCAAGCAGGTTCCGGGCCCTGGAATAATAGCCCAAACCTTCCCACAATTTCAGCACTTCATCTTCGTGCGCCCGGGCCAGCGAAACGACATCGGGATAGCTCAAAATGAACCGTTCATAATACGGTAATCCTTGTCCGACGCGGGTTTGCTGCAGGATGGTCTCCGACACCCAAATCAGGTACGGATCGGTGGTTTTTCGCCAGGGAAGATCACGCCGGTGGCGGAGGTACCAAGGGTAGAGCGACTCAATAAAATGACTCATAAAAAGTTATCCTTTTGTAAAACTTTTGAAAAACAAAAATAAATCTTTTCAAAAGGTTTTTATTTTTTAAATTATTTCTATTTTTGCACACCGGTTAAAAGTGATTAATTTATTGAAAACTAAATATTTTAAGAGATGACAAAGGCAGATATTGTTAACGAAGTTTCTAAAAACACAGGGATTGAAAAAGTAACTGTACAGAAAACCGTGGAGGCTTTCATGGAAACTGTAAAAGAATCTTTAGTTGATGGTAAAAATGTTTACCTGAGAGGTTTTGGTAGTTTTGTTGTAAAAAGAAGAGCTGAGAAAACTGCCCGTAATATTTCCAAGAATACTACGATCATCATTCCGGCTCACAACATACCGTCGTTCAAACCGGCCAAATCATTTGTACAGAAAGTAAAAACCAAGTAAATTATTAGAGTATGCCAAGCGGAAAAAAAAGAAAAAGACATAAAATGTCGACTCATAAGCGCAAGAAGAGACTTCGCAAAAACAGACATAAGAAGAAGAAATAAGTAATTCTTACGAAAGTTTCATATAATTCGGTTAAACCTAAAGTAGCTTTTTGCTTTAGGTTTAATCTGTTTTATGTACATAGAGTTAGTCCTCTGAAATCGAATGAATAAACAATAGGTTGTGAGTAGCGATTTAATTATTGATGTCTCTCCATCCGAAATAGTAATTGCTTTACTCGAAAATAGAAGACTGGTTGAAATCAGCCGGGAAAAAAGCGGGGCCAAATTTGCCGTAGGAGATATCTACCTGGGCAAGGTGAAAAAAATTATGCCCAGCCTCAATGCCGCTTTTGTTGATGTGGGGTACGAGAAAGATGCTTTCCTGCATTACCTCGATTTAGGTCCCCAGTTTGCGACGCTGAATAAATTTTTGCGGATCGCTTCATCAAACAGCAACAAGGTTAACTCCATCTCCAGGATCCAGTCGGAACCCGATATTGACAAGGAGGGGAAAATCGTTGATTTGTTGAAAGTGGGGCAGAAGATTCTGGTTCAGGTGGCCAAAGAACCCATCGGAACCAAAGGCCCGCGGCTCACTTCTGAGATTTCGATCGCCGGCAGGAATATGGTGCTGATGCCATTCAGCGAAAAAATCTCCATTTCCCAAAAGATCAAATCGAATGAGGAAAAAATCCGGCTGAAAAAGCTGATTCAGAGCATCCGCCCCAAAAAATATGGGGTGATCGTGCGTACGGCTGCCGAAGATAAAAAAGTGGCCGAACTGGATCAGGAGCTGAACCGGCTGGTGGCAAAATGGGATACCTCGTTTGCCAAGCTGAAACGCATCAACAAGCCCACGCTGATCATCGGGGAAATGGACCGGACCACCTCTATCCTCCGCGACATTTACCACACCAATTTCAACAGTATCATTGTCAACGACCAGACTGTTGCCGATGAAATTGCGGATTACCTCGATTCGATCGATCCGGAAAAGAAGAAAATCGTAAAACTTTACCGGGGCCGTCAACCTGTTTTCGAGCATTTCGGAATAGACAAACAGATCAAAGCATCATTTGGGAAGACCGTTTCCTTCAAAAACGGTGCTTACCTGATTATTGAACATACGGAAGCTTTTCATGCCATTGACGTGAACAGCGGAAACCGTGCTAAAACCGGGCTCGACCAGGAGTCTAACGCTTTGGACGTTAACCTGGCCGCCTGCGACGAAATTGCCCGCCAGCTTCGCCTGCGCGATATGGGCGGCATTATCGTGATTGATTTTATCGACATGCACCAGGCCGCAAACCGCCACAAGGTGTATGAGTATATGAAAGAGGTGATGGGTGCCGACCGTACCAAACACAACATTTTGCCGCTAAGCAAGTTCTGCCTGATGCAGATCACCCGCCAGCGGGTCAGGCCCGAAGAGCATATCGAAACCGCCGAGGTCTGCCCCATGTGCAAAGGAAGCGGAAAAGTGGTGCCCACCGTACTTTTTGCCGACGAGCTCGGCAGTAAGGTCAACTACATTTTGAAAGACCTGAATAAAACAAAGATTTCGCTGACCGTACACCCCTACGTGGCAGCGTTTCTGACCAAAGGGTTCCGTTCGCCACAGATCAAATGGTTCCGGAAGTATTTTAAATGGGTGAAAATCAAAAGTAACAACGCCTATACTTTTCTGGAATATCATTTCATGGACGAGAACCAGGAAGAAATTATCGTTTGATAAGAAGGCTGTTCAATTAATATTGGACGGCCTTTTTAAAAAAATGCGCCTGACATTGGCGGTTCACAAACTACAGCAATCCTGAACTTTTTCGTTCAGGATTGTTATTTTAGAACCGTATTTGAATTGAACTGTTTTTATCCAAAAAATAATGAATCGAGTCATGCGAAAATTAATGCTTCTTATTTTACTGTTTGGGGGATTCTTCTCCCAGGCACAGATTATTGAGCCGATCAAATGGTCGTTCAGTTCGAAACAGGAAGGCAAAGAGGTTGATTTGGTCTTTACTGCCCATATCGATGAAGGCTGGCATTTGTACGACACATACCTGCCGGAAGGCGGCCCGATAGCCACCGCCGTGGTTTTTGAAGACACCACGTTTTTTGACCGGGTTGGCGAATTGAAAAAATCACCCGAACCCGTTGAGCTGTTTGACAAAACCTTTCAGATGAATTTGCGCTATTTCAGCCACCAGGCTGTGCTTACCCAAACCATCCGGCTCAAAACCGATGAAGCGGTCACCATCAAAGGTTATGTGACTTTTATGGGGTGCAACGACGAAACCTGCCTGCCTCCCAACGAGGTGGAGTTCTCTTTTCTGCTGAAAGGCGCTGAAGGGGCAACGGTTTCGGCCGGTGTTGAAAGTTCGGCGCCGGCAGCCCAGGGACAGGCGATTGGCCTGTTTATCCTGATTTCGCTGCTTGCCGGACTGGCAGCGGTACTCACCCCCTGTGTCTTCCCGATGATTCCGATGACCGTATCGTTTTTTATGCGCGGAAGTGGCAACCGCCGCAAGGCCATTGCAACCGCCGCCTTCTTCGGAATCTCAATTGTGGCCATCTTCACCCTGTTGGGCGCACTCTTCTCTTTCGGGATTTTTGGCCCCAATGTTGGCAGCCTGTTGAGCACCCACTGGATTCCGAATACCCTGTTTTTTATTCTGTTTTTCATTTTTGCCCTCTCCTTTTTCGGCGCTTTCGAAATTGTTTTGCCGGGCAGCCTGGTTAATAAAACCGATGCCAAAGCAGATCAGGGAGGACTGATCGGGGCCTTTTTTATGGCTCTCACCACGGTGATTGTCTCTTTTTCGTGTACCGGCCCCTTTATCGGAGCGCTCATCATTGAAGCTGTGCAGGGCGGAGGATTACGGCCTCTGGTGGGGATGTTCTTCTTCGGACTGGCTTTTGCCACTCCTTTTACCCTGCTGGCAATTTTCCCGTCGGCCATGAGCAAATTGCCCAAATCGGGCGGCTGGCTCAACGCCATCAAAGTGGTCTTTGCCTTTATTTTGCTGGCATTTGGACTGAAATTCCTGAGCAATATCGACCAGGTATACGGATTTGACCTGCTGAGCCGCGAAGTGTTCCTCGCCGTGTGGATGGTACTCTTCTTCCTGCTGGGAATGTATTTCCTCGGAAAACTGAAATTTTCGCACGACAGCGATCTTCCTTACGTGGGAGTTGGCCGCCTGATGCTGGCCATCGTCACCTTTTCGTTTGTTGTGTACCTGTTCACCGGTTTGCTGGGAGCGCAGCTCCAGTCCATCTCCGCATTAATTCCGCCGACCAGCCAGCGCGCCTACACGCAGGTTGCTCCTGTGCAGAGTGCCAATACTCCTGTGGTATCAGAGTTGTGTGGCCCCGCCAAATATGCCGACAAGCTGCACCTGCCGCAGGGATTGCCCGGCTACTTCGATTACAAACAGGGACTGGCCTGCGCGAAAGAACAGAACAAGCCCGCTTTTGTGGTTTTTAAAGGACACGCCTGTGCCAACTGCAAAAAAATGGAGAACACGGTGTGGGCCGATCCTGAGGTGCTGAAGCTGCTTTCTGAAAAATTTGTGATCATCGGACTTTATACCGACGATCGGACCACCTTGCCTGAAAGTGACTGGGTTACCTCGAAAGTGGATGGCAAAGTGAAGAAAACTCTTGGCAAAGTGAACCTCGATTGGCAGATTGAAAAATATCATACCAACAGCATCCCGTTTCATGTGATTGTAATGCCCGATGGTACCGAACACCAGTTTGGGGTTACTTTTGAGACGGCTGAATTCCTCGATTTCCTGAAAAAGGGAATCTGACGAACACCGTCGTCTTATTGAAAAATCCTGTGCGTGGGCATCGATTCCGGCACGGGTTTTTTTTTGTGACTTTTTGTAACCTGTCTGCCTGGTTTACAGTACTGGTTATCAGTGAATAAAAATCGACAACCCTAATTTGATCCAAAATGAAAAGATTATCACTGTTATCTCTGCTCGTTTTAGCTGTTCTGGTACTGATGCTGGCCGGGCGAAGCGTACAAACGGATGGAAATGGCTGGCGCGGTGTTAACCGGGACGGAAAAGTGGAAGGTTTCAAGGCGCCGGCAGTCTGGCCCGGACAGCTCACCCGGCTGTGGCAGCAGACCGTTGGCCTGGGCGACGCTTCTCCGGTGCTGGTAAACAACAAACTGTACCTGCATGTCAAACAAGACTCTTCGGAAGTGGTGATTTGTGTAGATGCCGCTTCGGGCGAAAAAATCTGGCAGCATGTGTGTAATGCGGCTCCCGAAGTGACCGGTGGCGCCGCCTCGCATCCCGGCCCGCGCAGCACGCCCTGTGTGGCCGGCGGAAAGGTGTTTGCCGTTGGGGCCGGTGGAATCCTCACCTGTCTCGATGCCCAAACTGGGAAATTAATCTGGAAAAATGACTCTTACACCGAGGTCCCTCCATTTTTTGTGGCCGTTTCGCCATTGATTGCCGACAACAAATGTATTGTTCATCTCGGTGGAAATGAGCACGGCACAGTAGTGGCTTTCGATGTCAATACCGGCAAGGAATGTTGGAAACTCCCCGGCGAAGCCGCTACCTATTCGTCGCCGGTGTGGATGCCGGCTTTTAATATGATAGTGGTGCAGTCGGCCACCAACTTGCTGGGCATTTCATCCGACCAGGGAGAGCTGCTCTGGAAAACTGCAACTCCTCCTGAAACCAGGTTTTACAACTCTTCCACTCCGCTGCTCCAGGGCGACAGGATTGTTGTGGCCGGACAAGGCTCCGGAACCAGATCGTTTCAGGTCAAAAAGGAGGATGGTCGTTTGGTTGTAACCGAAAACTGGAAAAATCCTGACCTGGGCGTTTCATTCAACACCCCGGTTTTGAAAAACGGATATCTCTATGGCAACGAAGCGCGTTTCGGCAGCCTGTTTTGTCTCAATGCCGAAACTGGCGAAAAATGCTGGGCCGATACGGTGAAGAACAACCGCTTTGCTTCACTCCTCGATCTGGGCGAGGTGATGATTTCGCTTCCGGCCAATGGACAGCTGATTGTATTTAAACCCGACCACCGCGCTTTGAACCAGATTGTGCGCTACAAAGTTGCCGACACCGAAGTGTATGCGCACCCGGTGGTGGATGGAGACAAAATATTCGTAAAAGACAAGGAGATGCTTACCTGCTGGCAGATTAAATAGTTTTTTGCAGAAGTATCCAGCCAGGGAAGAAGGGTTCTGTTTCAAAAGTTTTTAGCCATTTTTTGCTGCGGGGAGGTGATCAGATGTTCCGGAGAAATGCTTTCAGCTCTTCTTTTCTGCCTTTGGGAAGGAGGTGCCAGCGAATTCCGCGGATAGCCCCTTCGAGAGCCAGCAGTTTGTTGAGGCAGCTTCCCGGATCGGCCGGTTTTAACGCCAGCAGGGTACGTTCGGCGCCCAAATCGAGCAACTGTTGCGGCGTGTCAATGCCTGCCCTCCGGAGTTCGGCAGCCAGCACCGGCCCGATGTTATGGAGGTGTTCCAGGGTTTCCGTAGGATTCATGATTTAGCCATTTTTTCGATTTTTTCTCCTGAAGTGGTGTAGTAGCAGCCGGCCAGGTCAGCGGTGAGACACGAGTGGACAGGAATGATTTCGACTACGCTGCCCACCTGTAACCGGTTAACATCGGCAAAAGCAGCCCGGATGATACCGTGTTCCTGCGAAAGGGCGCTCACGTAGGTCTCTTCGCTCAACAGCTCCAGCCGCCCGTTGGTGCGCACGGCCACCCGGCCAAAGGTGCGTTTGCCTTCGGGACGGAGAATAAATTCTTTGGAAAGGTGAACGGCGCCGCCGTAAATCACCACTTCGTTGCGCGACAGATGCCGCGACACAACCGGGCAGGCTACGCTTACCGCAATATCTTCCGGCGAACAGACGCCCAGTTGCTGTTGCATCAGGTCGTAAAAAACAAAGTTGCCGGGTCTGATTTCGTCCACCCCGTCGAATTGCTCACAAACCGAACAGGCGGGAGTGTCGCCCAGCGAAATTTCCAGGTTAGGCCACTCGGCCTGGTAGTACGCTTTCAACGACCGGAGCTTCAACAGGGCATCGGCATGGCGAACGCTGATTTCATCAGCCGAACGGGCAGAATAGGTTTGCCCGGTGTGCGACAAAAAGCCGCGGAACTGCAGCTGCGGCGATCCTTTCAGCAGGGCCAGCAGCTCGTCGGCCTGGTTCACCCGGTTAATTTCGATCCCCGAACGGAAGTAGCCGGTGTCGATTTCGATGTAGAGGCCAACCTCACCCGTAAGTTCTTTCTTCAGCAATGAAAGGGCCGACGTGTTTTCTACCAGCAGGTTCAGTTTGATTTGTTGAGCCAGCCGGTTGATCTCCTCTATTTCAAGAACATTGACCGGGAAAGCAATGGTGATATCCTCCCAGCCATGAGAGGCAAAATAGGCAGCCATTTGGACCGACGAGACCGTGATGGATTGAACGCCGGCCTGCCGGAACCACTCTCCGATGGTTGCCGACTGATGCGTTTTGAAATGCGGCCGGAACTGCAGTTTTTGTCGCGCGGCACGGTCGGCCATTCGCCGGATGTTGGCCCGGCAGATGTTTTCGTCAACCAGAAAAGTAGGACGTACAATCTTCATCTCCAAATTTTACTTTTATTTCGATTTTCCGGTTCTTCCGGCGGCATACTCAGTAGCGTTTGCTCATCAGGGCGTTGCGCAGCTCGAGTAAACGGCGGGAGATGCCTACCTTATAAAGGTGCGGACGGATGAAACGCTGGTGTTCAGCCGGCAGCCGGGCTGCTCGTTCTTTGAGGTACCCAAACAGTTCTTTCGGGGTTTTGTTCGCGATCAGGACTTTCCCTTCGGCAAAGACCGGTTTTAACAGGTGCTCGCAGCGTAAACCGGCCACCGTGGTGTTTTTTTCAGGATACACCGGGTGAAAAATAGTATCGGCGCCGGCCAGCGACTCCTCTTCCAAAAAGATGCCGTCGCGGAAGAAGAAGCCGTCGGCGTCGTAAAAACGGATCAGCGATTTGATGCCGGGGAGCGTCACTTTTTCGATGTTTTCTGAAATTTTCATGCGCGGCGTCCCATTGATTGCGGAGAGTTTGTAAACGCCGTCGAGGGCGGCGTCGGGTTTAGCCGAGGCCAGTTCGGTACCCACCCCGAACGCATCGATGGGGGCCAGCTGGTCGGTGAGCAGACTTTTGATGACGTGTTCATTCAGCTGGTTCGAAGCGACGATGGATACATACTCCAGACCGGCGTCGTCGAGCATTTTCCGTGCTTTTTTGCTGAGATAGGCCAGGTCGCCGCTGTCGAGACGGATGCCCCGGAGCCGTTCTCCGTGGGTCTCCATCTCCCGGGCAACCCGGATGGCGTTGGGCACCCCCGACCGCAGCGTGTCGTAAGTGTCAACCAGCAGGATGGTTGAGCTACCGTGCACTTCTGCATAAGCGCGAAAAGCCTCCAGCTCGCTGTCGAAGCTCTGGATCCAGGCGTGGGCCTGCGTTCCCGAGGGAGGAATGCCATATTTGCAGGCTGCCAGCACATTCGAGGTCGAATCGGCGCCGCCGATGCACGCCGCACGGCTGGCCATCATGGCTCCCAACCCCTGTGCGCGGCGTAATCCGAATTCGGAGAAAAGACGGTCGCCCACCACCTGCCGGATCCGAAATGCCTTGGTAGCTACCAGCGACTGGAAATTGAGCACATTCAGCAGTGCCGATTCGAGCAGCTGGGCCTCCAGCAGGTTCCCTTCCACCCGCAGCACCGGCTCCTGCGGAAAGACGATCTCTCCCTCTTCCACACTGTAAATGTTGCCGCGAAAGCGGAACTGCGACAGCCAGTGCAGGAAATCGTCTGAAAAACCTTGCGCCCGCAGATATCCGAGATCGGCATCCGAAAACCGGAATTGATCCAGCAGTTCCAGCAGATCGCGCAGGCCGGCAAATACGGTAAACCCGCCCTGGAATGGATTGGTCCGGAAAAAATAGTCAAAAACAGCCGTTTCGTGAGTCCGGTTCTTTTTGAAAAAACCATAGGTCATGGTCAGCTCATAATAGTCGGTATACAAACCTAAGGTTTCAGGAATCAGTGCCATAACGCTCTTTTTTGTCAGGAATAAAGATAGGGAAACCAGATGGATTGTGCGGAAAGGGAGAAAAGTTTTGCCTCCCAAATATTTTGTCATTCAACTCCGGAAGGGAATCGGATCGCCGGAAACCGCAGGTAACTCCTGCTTTTTAAATAGGTTTAAAGATCGAAGCAGAACCGCTTTGCTGCAATTTTGTTACATTGAGTAAAATTTCGGATGATGAAGGAGATCGATAAAAACAAGGCGGTGTTGGTCACCGGCGGTTCCGGATATCTGGCATCGTGGATTGTAAAACTGTTGCTCGAAGCGGGCTGCCAGGTGCACACCACGGTACGCAACCAGGCCGATCCCCAAAAGTACGGGCATCTGCTCCGGCTGGCTGAACAGTACCCGGGCAAACTCTGTTTTTTTGAAGCCAACCTGCTGGACGAAGGGGCGTTTGACAGCGCCATGTCTGGTTGTGAGGTGGTTATCCACACCGCTTCGCCGTTTAAAATTGCCGGGATAAAAGATCCGCAGAAGGAGTTGGTTGAACCGGCGCTGACCGGCGTTCGGAATGTGTTTG
This sequence comes from Prolixibacteraceae bacterium, assembly GCA_029975525.1. Taxonomy (GTDB): domain Bacteria; phylum Bacteroidota; class Bacteroidia; order Bacteroidales; family Prolixibacteraceae; genus UBA1413. The sequence goes on from JARKOX010000190.1 coordinate 19,149, forward strand.
CCAGTGTCGGCCGTTGTGAAACGGTGAAGCGGGTTGTGCTGACTTCGAGTATTGTTGCGGTATATGGCGACGCGGTTGAACGGGTGCAAACCGAAAAAGGGATTTTTAACGAAGGGCATTGGAATGCCACCAGTTCAGTTGCCCACCAGCCCTATTCCTACTCAAAAACCGTTGCCGAAAAAGAGGCCTGGCAAATAGCGGCAGAGCAGTCGCGCTGGGATCTGGCGGTCATTAATCCGGGGCTGATTTTGGGACCTTCCCTTTCCAGCCGGACCGACTCTACCAGCATCAGCCTGATGCGGCAATTGGCTTCGGGCCGTTTCCGGATGGGGGTTCCGGCCGGCAAACAGGCCTTTGTCGATGTGCGCGATGTGGCGCAGGCCCACCTGCTGGCAGCTTTTTCCCCGCGGGCAGGCGGCAGGCATATTGCCGTTGCCCACCACCAAGATTTTCTGGACGTGGCTCAGGTGATCAAAACAGCCTATCCGCAACTGCCGCTGCCCTCGGGGTACCTGCCCGGCTGGCTCTTCCGACTGGTGGGGCCACTGCTGGGATATTCCCGGAAATTTATCCGCCGCAACATCGGGTACGATCTGCTGTTCGACAATTCGCGCATCCGGCAAAACCTGGGAATCTCTTTTCGCCCTTTCAACGAAACGGTGCTCAATCATATTGCCCAGCTGAAAAACGACGGACTGTTAAAACGCGCCTGATATGGGAAAAACAGTAAATGTAACCGGAGCTACCGGCCTGGTCGGAAAGGCCCTGGTGGCGCAGCTGCTCGAGGAGGATACCGTTGACAGGGTGAACGTGTTTGTACGTCGTTCCAGCGGGATCCGTCATCCGAAACTTCGGGAGCTGATTATCGATTTTGACCATCCCGAAAGCTGGAAGCCGCTGGTTACCGGCGATGTGCTGTTTTCGGCGTTGGGGACGACCCTCAAAAAGGCAAAATCGAAGGGGAACCAGTACCGGGTCGATTTTACCTACCAGTACGAATTTGCCCGGGCAGCTGCCGAAAACGGGGTGCCGGTTTACGTCCTGGTTTCGTCGGCCGGCGCCAATTCGCGCTCCGCCATTTTTTATTCGCGGATGAAGGGTGAGCTTGACGAGGCGGTCGGGCAGCTGCCGTTTGCGAACTGTACCATCCTGCGGTCTTCTATCCTGGTGGGAGCGCGTGAGGAGCGCCGGCCTGCCGAAGTGTGGGCGGCCGCAATAACTTCCGTTGTTACCCGTTATCTGTTCCGGAAGTACCGGCCTGTTGCTGCCGAAACCGTCGCCCGTGCGATGATTGCTGCCGCTTTCCGTTCGGGAAGCGAATCCAAAACAGTGGTGGAACTGGATGAAATTTTCACCCTGGCCGGAAACAGGCGTTAATCATTATTCATTACTAAAAATTGAAAATAACATGTACATCGGAATTACTCACCTGCATAACCTTCTTCGCTGGCTCATTCTGCTGGCCGCTTTGTTTGTCATCTTCAGGGCGTGGACCGGCCTGTTTGGCAAAAAGAGCTGGACCAAAACCGACAACCTGGCCGGGATCATATTTACCTCGCTGTTCGATTTGCAGGTTCTTACCGGGCTGGCGCTTTACTTTTTCCTGAGCCCCATTACCCAGATCGCCTTTATCGATTTTGGCGCTGCCATGCAGAATGCTGAAATGCGCTTTTGGTCGGTCGAGCACCTCACCCTGATGCTGGTTGCACTGGTTTTGGTGCATGTAGGCCGTTTCCGGGCTAAAAAAGCAGGCGATCCGGTTCGCAAACACCGCATATTGGCCATCTTTTACACCCTGGCTCTTCTGCTGATACTGGCCGGCATCCCCTGGAACCGCGGATTCTGAGTCCGAATGCGGCCTGGTGATTTCCGGTTATTGATCGAAGAAAACCTTCATCTTGAGCCTGGCCCTCGCGAAGTATTTGTGCCGGTTGATTTTTGCTTCGGTGAAACTTGTCTGAAAACAGCGGGGGGCAGGGCAGCAAGCAGCGTTTTTCAGTTCTGGTGGGTTATTGCACATTTAAACCGGTTTCCGAAGAGAATCCCTCTCTGTTCAGGTTGGTGAATGGTGCTCCTGCCATCTGAGGGTTGGGTAAAAAAATAACCGCTCTCTTGGAGAGCGGTTATGGGTGCTGATCGATTAGTTTCTTGAAACAGAATAGATATCGTCGATGATATGTTTGTATTTTTCTGTAATGACGTTACGTTTCAGCTTGAGGGTGGGTGAGAGATCACCGCTGTTGGGAGACCACTCTTCGCAAACCAGGCGGAACCGTTTGATTTCTTCATGCAGCCCCAGTGTTTTGTTAATTTCAATTACCTCCTTCTGAATCTGAGAGATGACCTGCGGAATCTGGACCAGCTCCTGGTTGTCGCGGAAGTGGATTTTTTGTTTTGCACACCAGTCGTGGAGCAACTCAAAGTTGGGAGAGATGAGCGCCGAAGCAAATTTTTCACCGGCACCGATCACCATCGCCTGTTCGATGAGGCTGGATGCTTTGAGCTTGTTTTCGATCATTTGGGGAGCGACGTATTTTCCACCCGAGAGTTTAAATATCTCTTTTTTCCGGTCGGTGATTTTCAGGTATTTGCCGTCAACCAGCACCCCAATGTCACCGGTGTGGAACCATCCCTCGTTATCGATCACTTCGTCGGTCAGTTCGGGTGCTTTGTAGTAACCCTGCATAACGCCGGGCCCTTTGCAAAGGATCTCTCCATCTTCGGCAATCTTAATTTGCATGCCGTCGAGGATGGGGCCGACCGTGCCGACCAGCATCTCCATGTTGGAGGGATTACTTACGGCGATTACCGGCGAGGTTTCCGTGAGGCCGTACCCTTCGAGGGTACACATGCCGGCCATTCCCAGTACCCGGGCAATGCGCGGTTGCAATGCCGCTCCGCCCGATACGATATAAACAATATTTCCGCCCAGCGCTTCCCGCCATTTGGAATAGATGAGCTTGTCGGCAATTTTAATTTTTAGTTTCAGCAGGGGACTGTATCGTTTGTTGTACTCAAAATGGCGGGTGAGGTCGAGCGCCCAGAAATAAATTTTCTGCTTGACTCCCTGCAACTCCTTGCCTTTGGCGATAAAACCATCGTAAACCCGTTCGAGCAACCGCGGAACCGAGTTGAACATGTGGGGTTTGATCTCTTTGATGGCCGGAATAATCTGGCTTAAATTGCCCACATAGTAAATCCCCATTCCTTTATACTGAAAATGGTAATTCATGCTGCGTTCGTACACGTGGCAAAGCGGCAGAAAGCTGATTACCCGGTGTTCTTTACCCAGATCGTGCATTTTGGAATGGGCTACGAAATTGGATACCAGGTTTTGGTGCGACAGCATCACCCCTTTGGGCACTCCGGTGGTTCCCGAGGTGTAGATCAGCGTTGCCAGGTCATCGGGAGTAATCGACTGTTTGATCTCTTCGAGGGTTTTCCACAGTGTTTCCCGTTTTTCTTCGCCAAATTGCAGGATTTCTTCGTAATTTTTGAACCCGGACACCTCCTCAAACGCATAAATCTCCCGGATATTCGGGAACTGTTTGACGATCGGCAACATCTTTTCGCACAGTTTGGCGTCTCCTGCAATCACCATTTTTACTTCGGCATGTTCCAGGATGTAGAGGTACTCCTCTTCTCCGAGAGTGGGGTAAATGGGAACGTGAATCACGCCCGCCATGGCCATGCCCATATCGGCAAAGTTCCATTCCGGACGGTTATTGGTTACGGTGACAATTTTATCCCCTTTTTTCAGGCCCAGTGCAAGTAACCCCATTGCAAACTGGTGCGATTTCAAATAGTATTCTTCCGTAGAAAATGTATACCAACCTCCGTTTTTCTTACCTCCCAGCGCATCTTCACGAGGAAATTCACGCTGGTAGCGGTCGAGAATATCAAAGGTTCTGGTTACGATATCAGCCATCTTTTATTTTTTTGGTCAAACGAGGCAAATATACTTATTTCCAATCTGCCCGTGATCGTCAACGGAGCCCCCCAATCCCTTTCTGTTGTAATTTAGAATTATTAGAAATAGAAGACAAGGTGCTGATATTCAATTTTTTGTTGAAAAATAAATTGAACATTCCAGCATTGAATTCTAAAAGTCTTTGAATCGGGCTGGTCAGGAAGGGGTATTCTCCTTTTCGAACCTGCTGTCTTTTAGCCCGGCCAAAACCATCAGGGTGATCAGTAGTAGGAAGCTGACCGGCACGGCCCAGTGGACCCCGTCGGCGACGCCGCGCCCGTAGGAGTGCAGTCCCGCCAGATAGTAGTTGACACCAAAATAGGTCATCAGCACCGAGGCCAACCCGATCACCGAAGCCAGGTTGTAGTTGAAGGTCCCTTTCAGCTGCGGAATCAGCCGCATGTGGACGATAAACGAATAGAGGACGATGGTGATCAGCGACCAGGTCTCTTTGGGATCCCAGCCCCAGTAGCGGCCCCAGCTTTCGTTGGCCCAGATGGCGCCCAGAAAGGTTCCGATCGTCAGAAAATAGAGCCCCACGGTAGCCGACATTTCGTTGATGGTGGTGAGTTGTTCGATGAAGCCGGTAACTTTTTTGCTGTTCTGCCGGTTGCGCAGCACCATCAGAATCAGCACCAGGATGCCCAGAAAGGCGCTCAGCCCGATAAATCCGTAACTGGCCGTAATGACAGCCACGTGAATGGCCAGCCAGTACGATTTGAGTACCGGCACCAGGTGGGTCACCTCGGGGTTCATCCAGCTCAGGTGGGCTACAAACAGCGCAATGCCGGAGAGAAAAGCGGCAGTTCCGACCACCATCGGGTATTTTCTGCCGAAGATCAAACCGGCAAGCATAGCGGCCCAGGCCACGTAAACCACCGACTCGTAGCCGTTGCTCCAGGGCGCGTGCCCCGAAATGTACCAGCGCACCACCAGTCCGGCTGTGTGCAGCAGGAATACGGCGAAAATCAGTCCGTAGAAAAGGTAACGCCCTGTTCTGGACATGGACCGCTGTCTGAAAATATTCAGGAACAGCAGGAAGAGCAGGACAAATCCCAGCAGCAGGTAGAAGGGGAAGATCCGTTTGAAAATATTGATTTTGTTGTAGGCGATTTCAACCTTGCGCTTACTGTCGGAAGGAAGCAGTTCGGGGGCGCTGTTTTTCTGAAAATTTTCTACGGCCTTAATAACCTGGAGGGCCTCTTCGCTTTTTTGTCCGGCGATGGATTCAATCATCAGCTGCATTCCGCTTTTCACAAACAGGGAATCCCCTTCGGGAAGGCCGGCGGCCGGTGTCCCGGGAACCATCCACGGCTCTTTGGTTTTTCCGGTGGGGAAAATCTGCAGCAGGCCGCTGCGGAAAACCATAAAGCAGATGTTGACCCGCTCGTCTACGTAAAGATACTCTTTCTCAAGCTGGTTGCGGAAGGCCGGCATTTTGTTGTAGGCCTCCCGGACTTTGTCGGCAATGCGGTAGTTTCCCTCCTGGTCGAACAGGTCGCGCAGGGCCAGGTAAGAGCCGCTGGCGCCCAGCTCGGCGGCCAGTGTTTTGTTGGCAATTTTGACAACCGGCAGCGATTGCCACTGTTCGGGCCAGGTCATCATGCTGAGCATGACCTCTTCGGGTGACTTTCCGTAGAGAGACGATTTGCGGCTGACTTTCCGCACCACTTCGCTGGCGAGGGTCGAAACCGGTTCGATGCGACCATCGCGGCCCTGCACCCACATGCGGCCGAACTCTTTAACCACTTCCTGGTCGATGGAAGGAATGGCGGCAGCAGTGCCGGGCTGTGCGCCGGCCTCGAAACTGCCGGTAGTCAATGCAAGGAAAAGGAGCAGGGTAGCGGTTTGGATACCTTTGAGTTTATTGGTCAGATGCCTGAAATATGATCTGGAGTTGACCAGGGATAAAATCATTCCCACGGTGAGCAGGAAATAGCCGATATAGGTAATCCAGGTTCCCCAAAAGTCATGGTTAACCGAGAGGATGGTTCCGCCTTCGTCCATGTCGTAGGATGACTGGAAAAACTTATACCCGCGGTAGGTGAGTGTGTTATTCATAAAAATCCGGACATCCCTTTCGACCTGCCGGCCGGGATCGGAGAGGGTTACCTCCGAGGCAAAAGAGGAGGGAGAATTGGAGCCCGGGTAGTGCTCAAGCTGAAAGTCGCGCAGG
>JARKOX010000230.1 GCA_029975525.1 Prolixibacteraceae bacterium
AATATTGGGGGCCCACACCCGGCCGGTTTGGGAACAGACAATTCCCGGCACGCAAACGCCCACCGCCCCGACCGCACCCCCCTTGGGAGCGGCTGCGGAAACCAGGTCGCGAATCAGGGAAAGGATCAGTTGTCCTACCGCTTTCCCGGTTTGGCCGGAGAGCAGGCGCACCTGCTTCTTTACGATAGTGCCATCTTCCTCAAAAAGAGCACCCGCAACTTTGGTCCCGCCCAAATCAATACCGATTATCTGCATATCCGAATGGCAAGAGGTTAGGTTTAACGACGAAAAAGCAACCCGTTAAGACGTTGTTCTTCAGAAGATAAATATAAGAGAAATATCATTCGCGCAACCGCCCGAAATTACTTTTATGATGTACGACATGTTATACATCGCAAAAAAATTCATGACAGGAAAAGCGCCGGTCCGAAAAAGAGGCAGCAGCCGACCGGCGCCGGTGGAAGCAACCAGATGGGGAGATTTACCGGCTTTTATCTTCGATAGGCAGCGGCGGTATATCGTCGAGGTTTTGGGTGATGCGCCGTACCAGTTTGAGGTTATCAAAAAACTCCTTGGCAATTACGCGCACGATGGTGTAAACCGGAATAGCCAGCAGCATGCCCGCGATTCCGGCCAGACTGCCGGCCGCCATAATAACCAGGAAAATCTCCATGGGATGGGCTTTCACACTGCTGGAATAGATCCAGGGCTGGAACAGCACATCGTCGATCACCTTTACCAGCGCAAACACCAGCGCCATCCAGCCCAGCAGCGGAAGGGTGTGGGTCATAAAATCCATGTGCACATTCAGCGCAATGCCAATCAGCAGCCCCAGGAAAGCCCCCATCCACGCCCCCAGGTAGGGAATCACATTGAACAACCCGCAGAAGAGGCCGATCACCACCGCATGGTTAAACTCGATGCCGATCAGGGTCAGCCCGAGGGTGTCCAGGGTGCCCACCATCAGCATCTCCAGCATCAGCCCGATGAAATAACGCCGCAGCAAACGAGCGATCGAATCGAGGATTTTGGCCACTTTTTCCTCCAGGCGGGTGGGGACAATCAGCAGTACCCCTTCGCGGAACATCGACTCCTCTTTCAGAAAAAAGAAGGTGATAAACGAAATAGAGAACATGGCGATAAGCACCTCGCCAAGGGTGGAAGCCACAAAACTCACAATATTTCCCAGGCTCGAAAAGCTGAACCTTTCATTGAGCTGCTCGGTGATCAGCTCCACAAAGGTGCTGTTGTCGACCACCACCGGCTTGCGGCTGAAAAAACTGAGGAACTTCGAAATCGGCTCCTGCAGCGTTTGAAAAATCATATCGAAGTTGATGGTGGAAAAGGTTTCAAACTCCTTCATAAAGAGCGGCACCAGAAACCGGAAAAAACTGACAAAACCGACCCACAACACGATCAGGGTGATAAATGCCGCCAGCGACTTGGGAATATGAAACTTACGGTAACGAACCAGGGCCATCCAGCGCATCAGCGGCCGCCCGATAAACGACAGGACCACCGAAGTAATAATGTAGGTGACAATTGAACTGAAGTACCACAGCAGAAAAAGCAAAAACAGACCTCCTGCCACGAGCAGGATGATCCGGGTGCGGCCTTGTACGTTGATCATGATGAGGCATTTTAAGCAAATATAAAGATAATGGCGAATTACGAACAGGTTTACCCTCCGGAGATTTCAGACAAGTAAATCCGGGTAAAACTTTAAATTTAGCCCTTAAAATCGTGCGGATGAAAAAATACCTCACTCCGGTTTCAGCGCTTCAGTTTTACCAGTTGGTGCGTTACGGCGCGCTGGTGCTGACCGGCATCATTTTCACCAAAACCCAGCTGACCCAGGCCGAAATCGGTTTATGGGAAACCTTTCTGTTTCTGGCCGGCGCGGTCAGCTTCTTCTGGCTGAACGGCTTTTTGCGGGCGCTCCTGCCTGTTGCCGGAGAGACGGAACAGGCACCCGAAAAATCACCGGCGGTATTCACTTCATTTGTGCTGATCTCGGCGGCCAGCCTGCTCTGCGCCCTGCTGCTCTACTTCGCCAGCCCGGCGGTTTCGGCCACCCTGCTCAATGGCAAGGAGATCCCGTTCCGGTCCCTGCTGATCATTTTTCTCGTCACCGGAACGCCTTCCAGCCTGATCGAATATCTCTACCTGCTGAAAAAGAAGAGCATCCAGATCGTGAGGTATGCCATCATCTCCTTTTCGGCACAGCTGACCCTGGTTATTGTTCCGGTGTCGCTCGGCTGGGGAATACAGGCAGCAATAACCGGGCTGGTGGTTTCCATGCTGCTGCGTTATGGGTGGCTGCTGACGGTGCTCATCCGCCACTTTCCCCTCTCCTTCTCCTTCGGTTTTGCGCGGCAATACATCCGCCTGGCGCTGCCGCTGGTAGGCGCGACCCTGCTGGGCGGATCGGCTGAATATGTGGACGGGTTTATTGTCACCTCTCGCTTCAGCAACGAGGTTTTTGCCATTTTCCGTTACGGCGCCCGCGAGCTTCCCCTGGCCCTTTTAATGGCCAATGCACTCAGCAACTCCATGCTTCCCGAAATGGCCAACCGCGGAGCGCTCACGCAAAACCTGCACCGCCTCCGCGAAAACAGCCGGCGGATCATGCACCTGCTGTTTCCGCTCTCCATGATCTTTATCCTGCTGGCCCACCCGGTTTTCCCGCTTCTGTTCAACCCGAAGTTTGCCGCCAGCGCCACCATTTTCAACATCTACCTGCTGCTGGTCATCAGCAGGCTGCTTTTTCCGCAAACCATCCTGATCGGATTGAAATACACCCGGCAAATCCTGATCGCTTCAGCATTTGAACTGGCCCTTAACGTGTCGCTGTCGCTGCTGCTGGTCCGCTTTTTCGGAATCACCGGTATTGCTGCGGCGACGGTAATCGCCTATCTCTTCGAAAAGATGATTCTGATCCGGATGGTGAAAACGCAGCTCGACATTGCCCCTTCGGCCTACATCCCCCGGAAGCTTTACCTGGGGTATTCGGCAGGATTGCTGATTGTTTTTATTTTTGCGGAACTAATTTTCTGACAACATGAACGTAATTCTCGACGATCCGGCCACCGAACAGCAGTTTCGGCAGTTGCTGGCCCAGATCAGGCAGTACCGCAACGGGGAAACAGCCGCCAACATGCGCGGAAAAGGGGTCGGTTACAAACTCAACTGGGGCGTGTCGCTGGTCGATTTGCGCAGCCTGGCCCGCGAATACCAGCCTTCGCACCTGCTGGCAATGAAACTGTGGAACAGGCAGTGGCGCGAAACCCTCATCCTGGCTTCGCTGCTCGACACCCCTGCGGAGGTGACCGAACAGCAGATGGACTTCTGGACCAAAAATGTGGAAAACAGCGAGATTGCCGAACAGTTATCGACCAACCTCTGGTGCCGGACCCCTTTTGCCTACATCAAGGCGCTCGAATGGTGCCGCGGCAAAAAACACTGGTTGCGCTACACCGGCATCCACCTGATGGGACGCCTGGCCATGAGCGACCAAAAATCGCCCGACGAAATGTTTGAGCCATTTTTCGAGGAGCTGCTGCCCCTGTCGAAAGATGCGGCGCTGACCACCATCCTCTACCGCTCGCTGCTGATCATGGGAAACCGCTCTGAAAAACTGCACCAAATGACGCTCGACTTTATCGGCCTGCTGAAAGAGACAGCCTCGGAAAACAGCGGCCGGCTGGCCGAAGAGCTGGAGGCCGGACTGGCATAACCGGACCGCACTTCAGCACACTTTTCATCCGTCAACTGCCGAAAAACCGGGCACCCTGCCTGTGCCGGCACCTGCAAAAGTGTCAGATGAAGTGCGATGGCAAATTTTTTGTTTCTTTGGAATCTTGGTTTTTAAAAACAAAAGAATATGAATCTTACAAAATCTTCGAACCCTGTATTGAACGAACGGGTATTTTCACGCGAAAGCACCTGGTCGCAGGAGGTGATGACCATCAACGGAACGGTCAACAAAACAGGGTTGATGCTGTTGCTGGTTATTGCCGGCGCACTCTTTACCTGGAATAAATTTTTCACTGCATTTACCATTGACAACCCGCAGGCGGGGATGGCCGCTGTGGCTCCCTGGCTGATGATTGGCGGGATCGGCGGGCTGATTGTTGCGCTGATCACCTCTTTCCGTCCGCAAAGTTCGGCCATTACGGCTCCGATTTATGCCGTGCTCGAAGGCGTTTTGCTGGGCGGCTTGTCGGCGGTTTTCGAAAGTATGTATGCCGGCATTGTGATGCGCGCCGTAGCCCTCACCATGGGTGTTTTTGTGGCCATGCTGGTCCTCTACCGCTCTCAGGTGGTGCCAATCACCAATAAGTTCCGCATGGGAGTTTTTGCGGCTACCGGCGGAATTGCGCTGGTTTACCTTGGCAGCTTTATTGCCGGCCTGTTTGGCGCCAACACCGCTTTCCTTTACGACAGCAGTCCGCTGAGTATCGGAATCAGCCTGGTTGTTATTGTGGTGGCAGCCCTCAACCTGATGCTTGACTTCGATTTTATTGAAAAAGCATCGGCGTCGGGAGCGCCCAAATACATGGAGTGGTACGGCGCCTTTGGCCTGATGGTCACCCTGGTGTGGCTCTACCTCGAAATGCTGCGCCTGCTCTCGAAATTTGCCAACCGGGAATAAGAACCCAAAAGCAGTAATCATACAGAAAGGCTCATCCGGCAGGGTGGGCCTTTTTTGCTGAAAAGAGGGTTTCGCACGAACAGAAAAGGGTGCCCCACAACCACCACAATATCCCGGCAAATCCTTATTTTTATCAGTAATAACACCAAATCTTTGATCGTCATGAAAATGAAGTTTTTCTCCACCCTGCTGATCCTGTTTTTCTCCCTCGGAATAGTGGCCCAGGACCCGGTTGCCGGATTTTTCACGGGAACCCCGCAAGATGCCGGCATCTCGCCGGAACGGCTGCAGCGGCTCGATGACCTGATCGGAAAATATATCGACGAGGGGAAAATCCCGGGTGGCGTATTTCTGGTAGCCCGCTACGGACAGCTGGTGTATTACAAAAGCGCCGGATACCGCAGCGCCGATAAAAAGGAGATGTACCAAAAAGACGACATTTTCCGCATTGCCTCGATGACCAAAGCCGTA
>JARKOX010000236.1 GCA_029975525.1 Prolixibacteraceae bacterium
AAAATAATCAAACAACTCCGCCGGAAGAAGCGCTCGTAAAAGTTGATCGTATGGCTCTTTTTTTGAATCCATGTCCTGTCTAAAATAACAAAAGCAAAGATTCAGCTATTTTTTTAATCCACCTACTTTTTCAATTGATCCAAAAATCCCTGAAACTAAATTGCTCCAGGGATTTTCGGGTTTCAACCAGTGGCGGGTGTTATTCAGCAGGTTGTTCAACCCGTTGCAGTTTGGAGACATCGTATCCCCGCTGGCGTGCTTTTGCAACCAGCATCTCATAAACTTCGGGCGCCATCTGCGGCGTCCGGCTCAAAATCCACAGATACCCCGGCGAAGAACTGCCCACCAACACATATTGATAGTTTTCCCGGTCGAGTTCCAGAATAGAATAGTCGGCGCCAAAAAGCGGGAAGAAAAAAACTTTCAGTCGCCCGGGCTGGTCTGGGTTGGGAATTTTTGCCACCGCCCTGGCTGTTGACAATTTCCCCTGGAGCGAATCGCGGTATCCCTGGTTCAACACGTCAATTTTTCCATCGGGACGCAAGGTGTAGGTGGCGGTCACGCCCACCAGACGCTTCTCGAAACGATGCGGAAACCGGGCAATTTCGTACCAGGTTCCGGCATATCGCTGCAAGTCAACTTCTTTTACGGTTTCCACATTTTTCATCTGAGCTTCACATGCTAAAAAACAAAGTATCACCAGTAAGGCAACTCCCCCGAAAACCAACGATCTTTTCATTTATGGTACATTTTCGATTGTGGACGATTTTCGGGCGCTGCCCCAAAGTTCTGGTTAGGCTGACTGCCCATCTGCAACTCCAGGGTTCCGCCGTTCAAAATATCACGGTGCGTGATGAATGACTTTTCATAGGGCTGGCCGTTCAACGTGGCCGACTGGATGTACATATTTCCAGGCTGGTTATCAACCGCTTTCACCGCAAAGGTCTTTCCGCCGGGCAGGTTCAGCGTAGCTTCGTCAAAAAGCGGGCTTCCCAGCACGTATGCCGAATTGGCCGGATTCACCGGATAAAATCCCAATGAAGAGAAGATATACCAGGCCGACATCTGCCCACAGTCTTCATTCCCGCAGATTCCGTCCGGCTGATCGTGGTAGAGATTGCGGAGGATATAACGCACTTTTTCGGCGGTTTTCCATTGCTGCCCCACAAACGCATAAAGATAAACCGTGTGATGACTGGGTTCGTTGCCATGGGCATACTGTCCGATCAATCCGGAAATGTCGGGTGAAGCGCCTTCGTTCAGTTCCGAATTGACAAGAAAGAGCGAATCCAGCCGGCTGGCAAAAATCTTCTCCCCGCCCAGCAGGCTGATCAGTCCTTCCACATCGTGCGGAACCATCCACAAATATTGCCAGGCGTTTCCTTCGGTATAATTGCCTTGCTCATGCAGGGTAAAAACCGGATGAAACGGCTCACTCCAGCTTCCGTCCAGATTTTTCCCACGGAAAAAGCCAACCTGCGGATCGAAATAGTGGCGGTAATACCCCGCGCGTTTGTCGAAAAGGGCGGCGTCATCTGCTTTGCCCATTGCGTGGGCCATTTGGGCAATACACCAGTCGTCGACGGCATACTCCTGGGCTTTTGATACCGACTCGCGTTCTTTGTCGGCCGGTATATATTCCATCTCCGTCAGCCAGCGCAACCCGTCGCCATCGTCGCGGGTGGCGGTATTTTTCATCGCGAGAAGCGCTTTTTCGGCATCAAAATCGCCAATTCCCTTAAACCAGGCATCGGCAATCACCGGAATGGAGTGGTTACCAACCATGGTTCCGGTTTCATTCCCCATCAGATGCCATACCGGCAGGCTGCCCTGCTGGTCGTAAATCGTCAGCATGGTTTTTACAAAATCATTGACCCGTTCCGGATCGATAATCGTAAACAGCGGATGTGCCGCCCGATAGGTGTCCCAGAGCGAAAAAATGGTGTAGTTGTTAAATCCCGGATTGGAATAAACCTTTTTGTCGGTTCCGCGGTAATCGCCGTTGGCATCGTTAAACAGGGCCGGCGCGATCATCAGATGGTACATCGAAGTGTAAAACGTTCTCACCTGGGCCGTGTCGGTACTTTTAACCAAAATTCTGGACAGTTCGCGGTTCCATTTTTCACGGGCTTCCCGAACAACCCGATCAAACTCCCAGTGAGGTATTTCGGCCTCCACATTGGCCAGAGCGTTCTCTTCGCTCACCGGCGAGATCCCCACTTTAACCAGAACAGGTTTTTTCAGCATTCCCGAAAAGGTAAGGACACCTTTGGTTTGCCGGGCTCCGGCGGCGATATTTTCAACCAGACTGTCGGCTTCAAAGAGCTGAAATGCAGCCACCGGCTCCGAAATTTTCACCGCAAAAAAGAGGCGCTGGTCGGCAGCCCACCCCGACGAATGGCGAAAACCGGTAAAAGTATGCTCGTCGACCTGTTTCAGAGAAGTTGCCGTTGGCCGGTCCCAACCGATTCCGGCTTTCAGGTCGATGATGATCCGGGCCGTATCGTTTGCCGGAAAAGTGTAGCGGTGAAACCCCACTCTTTCGGAGGCAGTCAGTTCGACATTAATCCCGTATTTCAGCAGCTTGACCTGGTAATATCCGGGCCGGGCGCTCTCCTGATCATGGGAATACAACGAAGCATAGCCGGTGGAGATATCCTCCTGCCGGCCCGGCAGCACTTTGACAGCGCCGGTGTAGGGCATCAGCAGCACATCGCCCAGGTCGCCAATGCCGGTGCCGCTGAGGTGAGTGTGCGAGAATCCGGTTACAATACTGTCGGAATAGTGATAGCCCGAACACCAGTCCCACCCTTTCACAAAATTGGTGGGCCCCAGTTGCACGGCCCCGTAAGGCACGCTGGCTCCCAAAAAAACATGACCGTGGTAATCGGTGCCAATGTACGGATCAACCCAATCGACCGGTTGCGGCCCTGCCGGCAGATCCGAACAGGAGACCAGCACTCCGGAAAAAAGCAATACAAATAAAAAAAGAACAATTTTTCGCATAGTTATTTAAGTGAAGATAATCCATTCGAAAATAAGAAAAATGGCGGAAAAAGCGGTGTAAAACAGGGGCAAAACAAGGCGCTGAAAACAAAAACAGCCGGCATCAAACCAGCTGTTTTCGTGATAAATATTGTCGATTTAAAAAAACGGGCAGAACAGGTAAAATATCCGTACAGGTTAAACAGACTCTGTTTCCACAACTTTCGACAGGATTTCGGAATAGGGAAGCAGCAGAAAATGTTTGCCCTCAAACTCTATTTCGGTTCCTGCAAATTCTTTGTAGAGTACCTCATCCCCCGGGACGATTTCTGCATTTTCGATCTTACTGATGGCAACCACTTTGCCTACTTTCTGTTTCTCTTTGGCAGAATCGGGTATAATAATCCCGGAAGCAGTACGCTGTTCGGCATGGTTTTCAGTCAGCTCGAGCAGCACATTCTGATTAATCGGCTGTAATTCTTTCATTTACCTTATTCTTTTTAATTAGTGATTAATAAAATTTTGGAAATATTTTCTTTAAACATGTTTTTGGTTTCTTCCTTGCTTCTGCCGATTCCGGCAGCCATCACGGGCTTGCCGTTTTTGGGGATGTAAAGGAAAGCCGGAATGCTGCTGATTCCGAAAACGGCTGCCAGCTCCTGTTCCTTCTGGGTGTCGATTTTATAAACATCGATCTTTCCGGCATACTCTTGGGAAACCTCTTCCAGGATCGGTGATGCAATTCGGCACGGGCCACACCAGTCGGCATAAAAGTCGATGATGGCAGGCTTGTCGCCCAAAAAGACCCACTGCTGCGGGTTGGACTGGTAGTTCCACACCTTTTTCAGAAAATCGTTTTTCCCGATCAGGATGGTTCCGCCTTTGGGTTTGGCAGTTGTATCCTGGCTGGCTGATTCGCTGTTTCCGGCAACCTCTGCCTGAGCGGCCACCATTTCTGACGGATTCCCGGTCACGGCTGTTTCCGGGTTGGTTTTGCTTTTGTCGCTGGCCTGGCTGTTTCCGCAGCTGTGCAACAAAAAGGCCGATGCGGCCAAAAGATAAATCACTTTCTTCATATCAACTAAATTTAACTGATTTGCAATAACTTATTAATTCTTTCGCGATCAAATCCCACAATCATCTGTCCGTTAATTTCCGTCTGCGGAACCCCTTGCTGGCCACTTTTACGAACCATCGTCTCGGCAGCTTTCGGATCTTTCGAAACATCAATATCACGGTATTTTATCCCATGAACGTCGAGATGCCGCTTCAGCGTATGACACCACGAACAGGTCGGGGTAGAATACACAACCACATTTTTTACGGCTGGCTCCTCTCCGCCCCTTTTGGCAGAAAAAACGGCATTTTCAACAAGTGCCCGGTACTGGGCAGGCTGGTAACATCCTTTGTACACATTTACCAGGCTGTTTTCCCGGAATTCGAGCAGGGCCGGCACGCTGTTGATTTCATAAACCGGATGAATGTCGCGAACAACCCCCACATCAGCCATAAACAACCCGACACCTGACAAAGTTGCGGCCACTTCTTCAAAATGCGCCGCGGCACAGTCGCTCTGTTCAAAGCCTTTCTTATACAACAACAGCCAACTGGTCTGCCACTTACCAAGCTCCGGCGTCAATTCTGCTATTGAAAAAATCTGCTTCATATTCAAACATCTAAATATATAAATACACCTGAAGCAAATAAACAACTGCCATGCCAAAAAGTAAAAAAACAGATTTTTAATTGAATCTGAATATTTTTTTTCAAAAACGACGCAACCTTTTTGGCCTTTGACAAATCTATCCTTATGAATTTTGAAATTTAAATGACGCTATGAAAAAGTACTTGTTTGGAATTTTTGCAGGATTGGTAATTCTTTTCACAGGTTGCCTGAAGGATGATGACTCCTATTCGCTCGACAAAATGTGGGTAGGTTTCGGGATTGTGGATAAACAGGGACCCGGGTATTTGTCATACACCATTACCATGGACGACGGATCGGTTCTCTACCCGTCGGCCAGCAATGCGCCCGGATTTGCCGTTGAAGACAAAGGCCGCGTACTGGTAAACTACACCATTTTGGGCGACAAAAATGTATCGGGAGATCAAAAGGCATACTATGTAAAAATCAACTCCCTCCGGAAGATCCTGATGAAAGGGATTCTTGACATTACCCCTGCCATCGAAGACAGCATCGGGAACGACCCGATCTATGTGAGGGATTACTGGATCAGTAAAAACCTGCTCAACTTTGAGCTGCGTTACTGGGGAAGTTACGAAGTGCATTACATCAACCTGGTAAAACAGCCCGGAGTGCTGACACCCGCCAACGAACCCATCGAACTGGAGCTGAGGCACAACAAAAACGGTGACCGTGAGGAAATTCCGTTTTCGGCCTTTGTCTCCTTCGATCTGTCATCCATCAAGTTAGCCGGCCGCGACTCGGTTCGGTTCGTGGTCCGCTCGACCGACTACAACGGGGATGAAAAAAGTTTTAACGGGGTATTTCATTACGAAGGTGATGAATAGATTCCAGCTTGGTTCTGAAGAAGCGCCGCCGGGCGCTTCTTTTTTTTCACTCCGTTAAGGAACTGTTGCCAATCATTTCATTTTTCTGGATTTGATCACTATTTTGCATCAAAATTAAAATCCGGAAAATGAAACAAGTTATCCTGCTCCTCGTGCTGGCCGCGTTGTTGTCGTGCCAACCCCAACCAGCGGCTGACCAACCCAAAAATTTTGTACCTGCCACTCCCCAGCTCACTTCTGACATTATGACGCCCGAAGTACTTTGGTCGTTTGGCAGAATTGGCGAACCAACAGTTTCGCCCGACGGAAAATCGGTAGCCTACACCGTTACCTATTTTAATATCGAAGAAGACAAATCGTATCGGGATATTTATGTGGCTTCGGTCGAAACGCGACAGTCGGCCCGGATTACCGACACACCGGTTCGCGAATCGAACATCCGGTGGCGCCCCGACGGGAAAAAAATAGGGTACCTCTGCGCGCTGTCAGGAAGCATGCAGCTTTGGGAGATCAATCCCGACGGCAGCGGCGCCCGGCAGGTCTCCGATATCGAAGGAGGTATCACCGGTTTCAGCTACGCCCCTTCGCAGGATAAAATCTACTACCTCAAAAATGTAAAACTCGACCAGGATATCCACGACCTTTTCCCCGATCTGCCCAAAGCTGACGCCCGCCTTGAAAACGACCTGATGTACCGGCACTGGGACAGCTGGCACGACTATACCTACAGCCACATTTTTGTGGCAGCCTATTCCGACGGGAAAATATTCGGAGACAAAGACATTATGGAAGGAGAACGGTTCGACGCCCCGATGAAACCCTTCGGCGGAAACGAGCAGTTGTCCTGGAGCCCCGACGGAAAGCGGCTGGCTTACACCAGCAAAAAAATGAATGGCAAAGCTTACGCCCTCTCTACCAATTCCGACATCTACCTCTACCACACCGAAACCGGCAAAACAGAAAACCTCACCGAGGGCATGCCCGGCTACGACCAAAACCCCGTCTTTTCGCCCGACGGAACGCTCGTAGCCTGGGAAAGTATGGCCCGCGACGGTTATGAAGCCGACAAAACCCGCCTGTTTGTTGCCAACCTGCAGTCTGGCGAAAAAACCGACTTTTCACAATCGTTCGATCAAAGCGCGGCAAACCTCTGCTGGAGCGCCGACAGCAAAAGCATCTGGTTCATCAGCGATATTCAGGCAACCGACGAAATCTACCAACTCGACCTGTCTAATGGCAAAATCAGCCGCATAACCAACGGCACACACAACTACACCTCGGCAGAACCTGCCGGAGAACGGCTGGTTGCCCAGAAAATGTCGATGTCACAACCGGTCGAACTGTACCTGGTCGATCCAAAAACCGGCACGGAAGAGGAGCTGACGACCGTCAACAAAGCCCTGCTTGGCCAGCTGGAGCTGGGGAAGGTTGAAAAACGGTGGGTTAAAACCACCGACAACAAAGAGATGCTGGTGTGGGTAATCTACCCGCCCCATTTCGATCCGGCAAAAAAATACCCGGCGCTGCTTTATTGTCAGGGAGGGCCCCAAAGTACGGTCAGTCAGTTCTGGTCGTATCGCTGGAACTTCCAGCAGATGGCAGCCAACGGTTACATCGTGGTAGCCCCCAACCGCCGCGGATTGCCGGGCTTCGGCATGGAATGGCTGGAGCAGATCAGCCAGGATTACGGCGGACAAAACATCAAAGACCTGCTGGTTGCGATTGACGAAGTGGCCCAGGAACCGTTTGTCGACAAAGAACGGCTGGGAGCAGTAGGCGCCAGCTACGGCGGTTTTGCCGTAAACTACCTTGCCGGCAACCACCAGGGAAGATTCAAAGCTTTTATCACCCACTGCGGCATCTTCAACTTCGAACAGATGTATGTGACGACGGAAGAGATGTGGTTTGAAAACTGGGACATCGGCGGCCCCTTCTGGGAGCAGGGTAATGCAGCGGCCCAGCGTTCCTACTCATTTTCGCCGCACAACTTCGTCCAAAACTGGGATACGCCAATCCTGGTCATTCATGGGGAAAAAGATTTCCGGATACCATTTACGCAGGGAATGGCTGCTTTTCATGCCGCCCGGCTGCGCGACATACCGGCTCAGTTTCTCTACTTTCCCGGCGAAAGCCACTGGGTGATGAATGCACAAAATGGCATTTTATGGCAGCGGGTATTCAAACAGTGGCTCGACCGCTGGTTAAAAGAATAATCCCTCGTTGACCTACTCTGCTGAAACATCCGGCCGGACCTGCTCCTGCCGGATGTTTTGGTCAGAACCCAAAAAATATCCCCTTTCAGCCTGAAACTCCCCCGGCGCTTTCTTAAAAAAGCGGTCCGATCTCTCCCCTTTCAGCTGAATCGATTAGCTTTGGAGAAAAAATTTTAGACCCATGCAAAATAAGGTAGTCATTATTACCGGCGCATCATCGGGAATCGGGAAAGCGCTGGCTTTCCGGTTTGCGGCAGCTGGCGCCCGGCTGGTTCTGGCAGCACGCCGTGTAAACCTCCTCGACGAAATAGTGAAACAACTTCCCCAAACCGAAATCCTCACGGTGGAAACCGATGTCAGCCGCGAAGAAGATTGCCGCGGGCTGGTTGAAAAAGCAATCGCCCGTTTCGGGCAGATCGACGTGCTGATCAACAACGCCGGCATCTCCATGCGGGCGCTCTTCACCGAGGTGGAGCTTGACGTGCTACGCCGCCTGATGGATGTCAATTTCTGGGGAACGGTTTACTGCACCAAATATGCCCTGCCCCATCTGCTCCAGACGAAAGGTTCGGTAGTCGGGGTGATTTCGGTAGCCGGACACGTCGGGCTGCCCGGACGCACCGGTTATGCCGCCTCCAAATTTGCAGTCCGCGGCTTCCTGGACACCCTCCGCATCGAAAACCTGAAAACCGGTCTGCATGTGCTGGTGGCTGCTCCCGGATTCACCGCTTCCGAAGTCAGGAAGTCGGCCCTGAATGCCGAAGGCCGTCAGCAGGGAGAAACCCCCCGCGACGAAAACAAAATGATGAGCGCCGAAACCTGCGCCGACCACATTTTCCGTGCGGTGGTCAAACGGAAACGCCAGCTGGTCCTCACCTTCATCGAAGGAAAAGTCACCGTCTTTCTCGGCAAGTTCTTCCCGGCGCTGCTCGACAAAGTGACCTACAACCACATGGCCAAAGAGCCCAATTCGCCTTTCAAATAGACAAAAACTGACCGCTCACGCCAAAACTGCATATTATGCTGACACACGATACCCACATCCGCGTTTGTTACGGCGACACCGACAAAATGGGGGTTGTTTATTACGGAACCTATCCCCGTTACTATGAAATTGCCCGCACTGAAATGCTGCGCAGTTTCGGGATCTCCTACCGCGAAATGGAAGAAAACGGCCTGGTGCTGCCGGTGCGGAACCTGCACATCACCTACCTGAAACCCGCTTTTTACGACGACCTGCTCACGGTACGCACCATCCTGGAAGAACTTCCAACCGTCCGGTTCCGCCTGAAAACCGAAATCTACAATCCCGCCATGGAACTCATCAACCAGGGCGAGGTGACGCTGATTTTTACCAACCCGGAAACCGGCAAAGCGATGAAACCACCGCAATGGGTGCTGGAAAAATTCCGGAAATTAATGGAGTAATTTTCACCGGAAATTAAGTCCGCAGAAATAGCACATCGTTCCGGCGGTTTTCAGAAAACAGGGAAAACCAGGCCGAACAGGGTTACATTGAAAAACGGGAAACAATGAATCAGACAGACATTGCCCAGCTCCGGCTGCAAAACCAGCAACTGGCGGCAACAAAATTCACCACGGAAAAAGAGCTTGTCTCCTGGATGGGCGCCATGCAGGCACAGGATTATGCCATGGCAAAGTGGGCAATTGGGGTGCGGTTGCCCGGATCGACCATCGATTCGGTAGAACGGGCGATCTGCAGCGGTGAAATCATCCGCACCCACCTGCTGCGGCCCACCTGGCACTGGGTCGCCGCCGATGACCTGCGCTGGATGCTGGCGTTAACAGCTCCCCGAATATTGTCTGCCATGAAATCGCGCCACCGCGAACTGGAACTTTCTCCTCCGGTTGTTGCCAAAAGTATCGGAGTTATCGAAAAAGCACTGGCGGGCGGGCGGCATCTTACCCGCGAGGTTTTAATCGATGAACTCGAAAAATCGGGAATTGCCACCGGCGGCAACAGAGCCTCGCACCTCTTTCTGCTGGCCGAACTGGAGGGAATCATCTGCAGCGGGGCATCCGAAGCGAACAACTACACCTTTGCGCTGCTCAGCGAACGGGTCCCTGAATCGGAAAAAATCCCCCGCGACGAGGCCGTAGCCCGGATTACCCGGAAATATTTTACAAGCCACGGCCCCGCCACAACGGAAGATTTTGCCTGGTGGTCGGGACTGGCGGCAACCGACGTCCGCAAAGGAGTGGAGATGATCAGGCCGGCCTTGATTTCCGAAACCATCAATGGAAAAACCTACTGGATGACCGGCCATCCCGATTTTTCGCTCCTTCCCAACAATCGGGTTTACCTCCTGCCCGCCTTCGACGAATTTATCATCAGCTACAAAGACCGCAGTTCAGCACTCGACCACCACACCCACGTCAAAGCTGTCTCTTCCAACGGCATATTCCGGCCGGTAATCCTCCTCAACGGTCAGGTAGCCGGGCGCTGGAAACGGACGCTCAAAAGAGAGACTCTTATTATCGAGCCTGATTTTTTTGAAAACTTTCCTTCTTCCGCATTAGAAGCGTTGAACACCGCCATACTGAAAACCGGCCATTTTTGGAAGAAAAAAACGGAAATAGTTCTGCCGGATCGTTAAAACCGGAAAAAACGCCCGCTTCTTCCCAAGAGAAAAATCAAAATTGTTAACTTGAGCGGAAAAATCCGATTCAATAATGAAGAAGCTCTTTGTACTGTTTTTCCTCACGCTGTGGCTGTTTTTCCCGGCTTCGGCGCAGCCGATGGTTTACAAAACCCTGGAAAATCTGCCCTACCGGACCGAAGCCACCCAGACGGACTATATGCGTGAACGCTGCCGCCTCGACCTTTACTATCCCGAAAAGCAAACCAATTTTGTAACCGTTGTGTGGTTTCACGGCGGCGGGTTGACCGGCGGCACAAAATCGATCCCCGAAAGGCTGAAAAACCAGGGCATTGCGGTGGCAACCGTCAACTACCGGCTCTATCCCGGTGTAAAATGCCCCGAATATATTGAAGATGCGGCGGCGGCAATTGCCTGGGTGTTCAACCACATTGCCGAATATGGCGGTTCAACGGAAAAAATTGTGGTTGCCGGACACTCTGCCGGCGGCTACCTGACCCTGATGGCCGGACTGGATAAACGCTGGCTGGCGCCCTACCGGATCGACCCTGACCGCATCGCGCTGCTGGTGCCGTTCAGCGGGCACACCATCACGCACATGACGATACGAAAAGAGCGCGGCATCCCGGACAAACAACCGGTGGTGGACGAATTTGCCCCGTTGTGGCATGTCCGCCCCGATGCACCTCCGCTTTTCCTCATCACCGGCGACCGCGAAGAAGAGATGCTCGGACGGTACGAGGAGAACGCTTACCTGTGGCGGATGATGAAAGTAGCCGGACACCAGGACTGCTACCTCTACGAAGTCGATGGCTTCAACCACGGCGGAATGGCTGCTCCCGGCTTCGACCTGATGCTGAAACTCATCCAAAAACGCCTTCATTAACGACTTTCAACCAATCCTTGTTGAGCTTTAAAATAACTTCACCCATGAAATTCAAACCTTTTTCCCTGTTCCTCCTGCTGGTCGCCGGAATGGTGGCAGCCCAGACAACTCCCAGTTCCGCAGCCGGATCGCGTACCGACGGCAATAAAACGGCGGCTTCCTCAACCCTCATCTCTCTTCCCCCCTATCTGCAAAACCTCACCGAAGCGGGTGTGGTGGTCCGCTGGCAAACCAACCGGCCGGTTTACAGCTGGGTTGAATTCGGCACGTCGCCCGACACCTCCGCGATGCAGAAAGTACACCGCCTGAAAAACGGCATGGCAGTGGCCAACAACCTCGACCACCGCATGGAACTCTCCGATCTGAAACCGGCAACGACCTACTATTACCGCGTCTGTTCGCGCGAAATCACGCTCTACCAGCCCTACAAAAAAGAGTTTGGCGTTACTGAAAAATCGGAGGTTTTCGCCTTTCAAACAGTCGATCCAAACCAAAAAAGCTTTTCATTTATTGTCTTCAACGACCTGCACAACGGGCGGGCATTGTTCGATTCTCTCCGGCAGCAACTGGGAAATCGCCCCTACGATTTTGTCATTTTCAATGGTGACTGCCTCACCGATCTCGCCTCAGCCGAGGCGGCGCTGCCGGTAATCGCCCACTACAACCAGGGAATTGAGGCCGCCTCCTACCCGCCGGTTTACATCCGTGGAAACCATGAAATCCGCGGCGCCTACTCGCAACAGGTCACCGACCATTTCGACTGGCCCGGCGACAAAGCTTTTTTTGCCTTCACCCACGGAAAAACCCGTTTTGTCATCCTCGACTGCGGGGAGGATAAACCCGACACCACCGCCGTTTATTACGGACTGAACGATTTTTCGGCATTCCGCCAGGAACAGGCCGACTGGCTGCAAAAAGAGATCCGGTCGGATGAATTCAAAAAGGCCGATTTCAGGGTGCTGGTCCACCACATTCCAACTTACGGATTGAAACGCAGCCTCTGCCTCGACCTCTGGAAACCGGCGCTGGAAACTGCCGGCTTCGATCTGGCGATCAACGCCCACACCCACCGCCACGAGGTGTTACTGCCCGAAAAAACCGGTTTTCCTTACCCGGTAGCTATCGGCGGAAGCAGCAAGTGGGACGACGCCACGGTGATGCACCTGACCAAAACACCCGAAAAAATCGATATCGCCCTCCTGGGAGGTAAAAACATCACGCCCAAAACCGTCACTATTCCGAAGAAAAAAAGATAACAAAAGGCTTGAAGGCAACCCGTTCAATGCTCAACTATCTCAAAACAAAAAAACTGCACCGGCTGTTTTAATTTAAAATTTTGACATCATGAGCGAACTCATCGACAATTCCCGCGAAAGAAAGAAGCGCCTCAAGGAGCTAATCCTGAAACTCCACTCCGGCGAACCGGAACAAAAAGTAAGGCAGGAACTGCTGGAAACCCTGAGCCGGATTCCTTACGGCGAAGTGGTGGAGGTCGAACAGGAGCTGATCAGCGAAGGGCTCCCCGAGTCGGAAGTTTTAAAACTTTGCGATGCCCACTCGGCCGTTTTACAGGGACATGTGGATCTTTCGGGCTCCAAAACCATCCCCGACGGCCACCCGGTGGAGGTCATGATCAACGAAAATGCCGAGCTCAAAAAACTGACCATTGCCATTACCGCCCTGCTTCTCGAAATCGAAGAGGGCGACGACTCCTCTTTTCCGGCGAAGGTGATGAAACTACGCGGGCTGTTCAACAACCTGTTTGATGTGGACAAACACTACCTGCGCAAAGAGTACCTGCTTTTTCCCTTCCTCGAAAACCAGGGAATCACCGGCCCCCCCAAGGTGATGTGGGGCAAACACGATGAGATCCGCGAGCTGATCAAAGGCAGTATCGACGTGCTGCAAACCGAAAACCTCACCCGCGAAGAGCTGACGGCCGCCGCCGAAATTATCCTGAAACCCGCCCTACGCGGAGTGGAAGAGATGACGGTGAAAGAAGAAGAGATCCTTCTGCCGATGTCGCTTGACAAACTTACCGAAGCCAACTGGTATGAGATCTGCCGGCAGTCGCTGGAGATCGGCTTCTGTCTTTACGACCCGCCCGTTGACTGGAAGCCCCGCTGGGCCGCCGAAGCCGAAGAACCCGAGATGCACAAGAGCGGCAACTCCATTCAGCTGCCCACCGGCGGTTTTACAACGGAAGAGCTGCTCAGCATCCTGAACACCCTTCCGGTTGATATGACCTTCGTGGATAAAAACGACAAGGTGAAATACTTTTCGCAAAGTGCCGAACGCATTTTCAAAAGAAACCGCGCTATCCTGAACCGCGATGTCCGGCATTGTCACCCGCCCGCCAGCGCTCATATTGTCGACAAAATCATTGAAGATTTCAGATCCGGACGTCAAAACCGCGCCCCTTTCTGGATCAACCTGGGCGAAAAATTTGTCCACATCGAATATTTCGCCCTGCGCAATGAAAACGGTGAATACCTCGGAACCCTCGAAGTTTCGCAGGATTTAACCAAATACCGTGTGCTGGAAGGGGAACAGCGGATTTTATCATACACCTGAAACATCCAACCATGAGCGAAAAACTGGTCATCACCCCGAAAACAAAAGTCCTGCAACTGATTGAAGCTTATCCGCAACTCGAAGAAGTGCTGATCGGATATGTGCCGGCATTTAAAAAACTGAAAAATCCGGTTTTGCGCAAGACGGTGGCCAAAATTGCCACCCTGCAGCAGGCGGCCTCGATTGGCAACGTGAAGGTTGAAGAGCTGATCAACCGGCTCCGCAAAGAGGTTGGACAAGATCTGTTTACCGAAGGAACCGGATCAGTTTACCAAACCGAAAAACCCGGTTGGTTTGCCGAAAAGCTGATTTCGAAAGAACTGGATGCCAAACAGCTGCTGGACGCAGGCGAACAGCCGGTTAACCAGGTAATCGCCGACCTGAAAAGTATGGAAGCCGGAACAATTTACAAGCTGACCGCTCCTTTTTTGCCGGCTCCGCTCATCGACAAAGCCACCAGTCTGGCAATCGACCACTGGATG
>JARKOX010000069.1 GCA_029975525.1 Prolixibacteraceae bacterium
GGCAGCTCTGCCCACCATCCGCAAGGTGATGGAGGCTGGCGGCTCGCCTGTTATCATGTCGCACTTCGGCCGTCCGAAAGCCGGTCCCGAAGATAAATTTTCGATGCGCCACCTGGTTGGCCACCTCAGCAAACTGCTGGGCGTGGAGGTCAAACTGGCTCCCGACTGCATCGGCGAAGAGGTGAAGGCAATTGCCAAAGCTCTGAAACCGGGCGAAGTGTTACTGCTTGAGAACCTGCGCTTCCACAAAGGCGAAGAAAAAGGCGACGTGGAATTTGCCGGCAAACTGGCTGAAAACGGCGACTGCTGGATTAACGATGCCTTTGGAACGGCCCACCGTGCCCACGCATCAACAGCGGTTATTGCCCAGTTCTTCCCGAACGACAAAATGTTCGGCTACCTGATCGAAAGTGAACTGGTGAGCCTCGACAAAGTGCTGAAAAACCCACAGCGCCCGCTTACGGCAATCATGGGCGGCGCAAAGGTTTCCACCAAAATCACCATCATCGAAAACCTGCTGTCGAAAGTTGACAACCTCATCCTGGGCGGCGGTATGACTTTTACCTTTATCAAAGCCAATGGCGGCAACATCGGCAACTCAATTTGTGAAGACGATTTCCTGGATACCGCCCGCAACATTGAAAAGCTGGCCAAAGAGAAAGGCGTAAAAATCTACATGGCCACCGACGTGCTGGCCGCCGACGCTTTCGACGCCAACGCCAACACCCAGATCACCAAGGCCAATGAAATTCCGGAAGGATGGCAAGGCCTCGATGCCGGTCCCGAAAGCATTGTGACATTCAAAGAGGTGATCGAAAACTCGGGCACCATCCTGTGGAACGGTCCGGTGGGTGTTTTTGAATTTGAAAAATTTGCCGGCGGCTCCAAAGCAGTGGGCCAGGCGATTGTGGATGCCACCCAAAAAGGCGCTTTCTCGCTGGTAGGCGGCGGCGACTCGGTAGCCTGCGTCAACAAATTTGGCTTTGCCGACGGGGTTTCCTACATCTCGACAGCCGGCGGCGCCCTGCTCGAATACCTTGAAGGACAAATCCTCCCGGGCGTAGCTGCTGTTCGCGGAGAATAAAAAATATCAATTGTCAACTGAAAGCCCGGGCCCGAACCCGGGCTTTTTAGTCTCCCCTGTAACCTCCATCAAAAAACAACTTTTTAAAAACAAAAATATTTTCAGACCAAAAATCTTTATGTAGATTCGTCAATAAAAACCTGACACCGATCTGTAATATTACCCGTCAATTCTTTACTAAGAAAACAGAACAATAATTTCCGGGATTTCCGGATTCAAAAACAAATAACGACACCATGAAAAGATTGCGCACAATTCCGATGTTACTGGTGCTGGCAGCAATGCTGCTGGGCTGGGTAACCCCCGTTTGGGGGCAACCCGCACCCGTTGACCCCGAAATCAGGATCGGAAAACTTTCCAACGGCCTGACCTACTACATCCGCCACAACGAAGAGCCCAAAGAACGGGCGAGTTTTTACATCATCCAAAACGTGGGCGCCCTGCTCGAAGAGGACAACCAGAACGGACTGGCCCACTTCCTGGAACACATGGCTTTCAACGGTACCAAACACTTCCCCGACAAAGGGATTATCAACACCCTTGAAAAACACGGCGTCGCGTTTGGCCGGAATATCAATGCCTACACCTCCTTTACCGAAACGGTTTACAACCTGAGCGACGTGCCGGTTACCCACCCCGGGCTGATCGACACCTGTCTGCTGATTCTGAACGACTGGTCTGACTATTTGCTGCTGACCGATGAGGAGATCGACCTGGAACGCGGCGTCATTTCGGAAGAGTGGCGCACCCGCCGCAACGCCGGTTTCCGCATGCAGCAAAAGTTCTTCCCTGTCCTCTTCAAAGATTCCAAATATGCCGTCCGCGATGTGATCGGCGACCTGAATGTGATCAAAACTTTTGAATACAACACCTTGCGGAAATTTTACCACGACTGGTACCGGACCGACCTGCAGGCCATTGCAGTGGTGGGCGACGTGAATGTTGATGAGGTGGAAGGCAAGATCAAAGCTCTTTTCAGCGCCATTCCGGCCGTTGAAAATGCACCGGTGCGCCCCGAGCACGAAATTCCGTTCCACAGCGAAACGCGCTTCGTGCTGGCTACCGATCCCGAAGCGCCGCAATCTTCCATCAGTATCTACATCAAACATCCGTCGGTAGCGCCGGCGGCCAAAGACCTAAAATACTACCGCGACCAGTTTGTGGCCGACCTGTTTAATGCCATGACCCGCGACCGGATTACCGAACTGCTGCAGAAAGGCGATCCGCCGTTTGTGGGAGGCAGCGTTTATTTCGGCGGCTTTGTCCGCGGGTACGATATGTTGTCGGTGGCGGCCTCGGCAAACCCGAATCGCGAAGACCAGGCCCTGCGGGCGATCTACACCGAAGCACAGCGCGTTTACCGTTACGGGTTCACCGCTTCGGAGCTGGAACGCGCCAAAAGCAACCTGCTCACCCAGATGGAAACCCGCTGGAAACAGCGCGACAAAATCCGCAACGACCAGTTTGTCTATGCAATTCGCGACCACTTCCTGGCCAACGAACCACTCACTTCGATGGATTTTGACTGGCAGTTTGTACAGGCCGTGTTGCCCACTATCACCGCTGAAGAGCTGTCGGCCCGCGCCAAAGAGTGGATTGCCCCTGAAAACCGCGTCATCATTATCACAGGCCCCGAAGGTGAAAATGTCAAACACCTTTCGGAAAGCGACGCGCTGGCAATTCTGAAAGAGGTGGAAAACTCCGACATCGCTCCTTACCAGGATGCGGCAGTGGCCGAGTCGCTCATCGACAAACCCCTGAAAGGATCGAAAGTGGTAAAAACCAAAAAACTGCCCGAGTTCAACGCCGTGGAGTGGACGCTGGGCAACAAGGCCAAAGTGGTTTACCGCCATGCCGATTATGAAAAAGACAACGTGCAGTTGCGCGGTATCAGTCCAGGCGGAAGCTCGCTCTATCCCGCCGGCAAACTGGCGTCAGCCATGATGTTGCCGCAGTTTATTGGCATGTTTGGCGTGGGTAGTTTCGACGCCACCACCCTCAAAAAAATGCTGACCGGCAAAAATGTAAACCTGAGTACAACCATCTCCGACCTGAACGAAAGCTTCTCGGGAAGTTCGTCTCCAAAAGATTTTGAAACCTTGCTGCAACTGCTCTACCTGCAGTTCGAACAGCCCCGCTTCGACGAAGAGGCTTTCCAGGCGATGAAAACCAGATATCTCTCCTTCCTGGCCAACATGGCCAACAACCCGCAAAAAGTGATGAGCGATTCGCTGCAGCGGATCCTGACCAACTACAGTCCGCGCACCAAACTGATGACCCCGGCGCTGTTCGACGAAATCTCGCTGCCGCAAATGGAAGAGATCTACCGCGACCGTTTTGCCGATGCCGGTGATTTCACCTTCTTCATCGTTGGAAATATCGACGAGGCTACCGTAAAACCGCTTGTGGAAAAATACATCGGATCGCTCACCAACCTGCCGCGTACCGAAAAATGGAAAGACAACCACGTGAGCGTTCCAAAAGGGAAAACAAATCGCGAAATCCTGATCCCGCTGCAAACCGAAAAAGCAACCGTTGCGGTTACCTTCAACAGCCCGGCCGACTACAACCCGCAGAAAAACATGGCTCTCCAGGTTGTACAGGGAATCCTTCGGCTCCGCTACACCGAAGAGATCCGTGAAAAAGAGGGCGGAACTTACGGGGTAAGCGTTTCGGCCAGCAACGAACATTTCCCCAAAACGGAAAAAACCGTCCAGATGTCGTTTGACACCGACCCAGAAAAAGCCGACTACCTGAAATCGATCATCTACCGGGAAATCGACAAAATTGTTCAAAACGGCCCCACTACCGAAGATCTTGACAAGGTGACCAAAAACATTCTGAAAGACCGCGAGCAGGCCAAACCCCACAACAGTTACTGGATGAACACGCTGACCGGATTCTATCAGCACAACATCAACAGCGACTCGCCTGCCAACTTCGAAAAAATTATCGAAGCCATGACCACCGCCGACATACAAAAATTTGCGAAGGAGTTCTTCCCCACAGCCGATGTGGTGGATGTGGTCTTCAAACCTTTGAAATAACCATTGCCATACTGCATCGAAAAGGCCGGAAACCACACCGGCCTTTTTGTTTGCGCCAAACCTTTGCCGTACCGAATGTTTTTGAAATATTTGCTTGTGTATTTTGCGTCAAATCCGTAAACTTGCACTCCGTTTGCCGATTTGGCAGATCCGGGGCCCATAGCTCAGTCGGTTAGAGCACCTGACTCATAATCAGGGAGTCACTGGTTCAAGCCCAGTTGGGCCCACCTCAAGAACAACAGCAAATCAAGGGGTTTCATAAAAGAAGCCCCTTTTTTTTATTTCAAAATCCGCAAGAAATGGCTATTTTGACTGAAAACATTTATAAATAGTTTATAAAAAAATGGCGACGTTTCAGACGGTCATACTCAAAAGGGATATCCATGTCCGACAGGACAAGTCATCCAATATAAAAATCAGTCCAATTCATGGACGGTTAAGACATCATAATGCTAATCTTTACATGCTAATCCTTTGTATGTGTGGCATTTTCCTGTACCACCTTCCATTCGTTGCCAAACTTTTTGAAAACCGCGGTCCAACATCCGTTACTAACCACAGTATCACCGGAAGCAGTCAGCCACTTGCCTTTAAACAAGGTGGTACAGGCGGCTGCATCCCTGCATAG
>JARKOX010000260.1 GCA_029975525.1 Prolixibacteraceae bacterium
AAAACTCGGAAAAGCTTTTGTTTACCAGCTCCTGGCAATAAGCGGTATGACTATTTTCGGAAAGGAAAGGAGTAAATGCGGCCAAAAAGTGGTTGGGTTTTTCGCCGCGGTAAACCCGGTTGAGCGCCTCTTCGCGGGTAATGCCAAAACGGTGTGCAAACTTCTCCCTCAACGGCAGGGGCATAACCTGTTTAAAAAAATCGCCAAGTAATTTGCGTCCCATCACAGCGCCGCTGCCCTCGTCTCCCAGGATAAATCCCAACGGCGAAACCGTATCGGTAATTTCCCGGCCATTGTAAAGACAGGCGTTGGAACCCGTTCCCAGGATACAGGCAATACCGGTTTGATTACCAAACAGTGCCCGGGCTGCCCCCAGCACATCGCTGTGTGTTTCAACAGCAGCATGCGGATAGGCCCGCAAAAGCGCCCGCTGCAGCACCTCTCCCTTTTCTGCATCCGCAATGCCGGCTCCGTAGAAAAAAATCTGATCTACAGCCGGCCCGGTGGCAGGCAAAAGTGTCGTCTCCAGCTCCCGGAATATCTCTTCTTCGGAACGGAAAAACGGGTTCATTCCCGAGGTCAGGATGGTTTCGGCGCTACCGGCACTCCCGGTCAGTTTCCAGGCTGCTTTGGAAGAACCACTGTCAGCAATTAGTTTTCTCAACATCCTCTCGTTTTATTTCAACAGTAAGATGCGGTAAAGATAATTATTTTGATCCGAACGAAAATGTATCATATAACATGTATTACCAATATTTTTTTTAAGACAGAAACATTATTTTTAGCCCCGGGTTTCTATGTAAGCAATCCGTAACTTTGAACAAAACCATTTTGTCGCGTTACCCCGCGAAGCAGCTAAACAACACGAATGTTTTCTGCGGCCAGCCGGGTAAAAACTACGGAAAAACAAACCAATAAACCTGATCAGAATGAAAACAGCGCTTATTCTCGTCCTCCTCGGGCTGCTCCACCTGAGCGGCCGGCCGGCCGGAGTCATCCGCATCAATCAACTGGGTTATCTGCCTCCATCCGTTAAAGTCGCCGTCTTTTTCAGCGACGGGGAGACCCCGCCTGCCCAGTTCCAGGTTTATGAAACCCTCACCGGAAAACTGATTTTTGAAGGTCAAACGAAAGAGGCCGACGCGTCGGTGTGGGGAATGAAAAGCGCCTGCCGGCTCGACTTTAGCTCCCTGCAGCGTCCCGGCGGATATTGGATCAAAGCCGGAAATGCGGTGTCCCCTTCGTTCCGGATTGCCGACGACGTTTATGACGGAACCGCCGACTTTGTGCTCCGCTACATGCGTCAGCAGCGCTGCGGATTCAACCCTTTCCTCAACGACTCCTGCCATGTTCACGACGGTATTATTGTGGATCACCCGACCCGGAGCGGGGAGCAGATCGATGTAACAGGCGGCTGGCACGACGCCTCCGACTACCTGCAATATACCACCACTTCGGCCAATGCCGTTTACCAGATGCTGTTTGCCTACCGGCACAATCCGGCCGCTTTTGGCGACCATTACGATGCCTCCGGCCGGCCGGGCGCCAACGCTATTCCCGACATCCTTGACGAAGCCCGGTGGGGCCTCGACTGGCTGCTGAAAATGAACCCCGCTCCCAATGAGATGTACAACCAGATTGCCGATGACCGCGACCACCAGGGACTCCGGCTGCCCAATAACGACAACGCCTCTTACGGCCTCGGAAAAGCCCGCCCGGTCTATTTTGTCACCGGAAAACCGCAGGGACTGGGCAAACACAAAAACCGCTCAACCGGAGTAGCCTCCACAGCAGCCAAATTCGCCTCTTCCTTTGCCCTGGCTGCCGAAGTCTTTTCAGAAACCGATCCCGATTTTGCCGCCCGGCTGCAAAACAAATCCCTGGAAGCCTGGCAATTTGCCAAATCCGACCTGGGGGTTTGTCAGACGGCCTGCGTGGTTTCGCCCTATTTTTATGAAGAAGACAACTACATCGACGACATGGAACTGGCAGCCGCCTCGCTTATGCAGATCACCCCGCCTGGCGAATTTCTGAAAGAAGCCTGCTACTGGGGCGAGCTGGAGCCGGTGACTCCCTGGATGGAACTCCACCGCGCCCGGCATTACCAGTACTATCCATTCGTAAACCTGG
>JARKOX010000276.1 GCA_029975525.1 Prolixibacteraceae bacterium
GGTGATCGAGCTCAATCCCGATGCGCCGGACATTGCCCGGCAGCTCGACGAAGAACGGAAAGCCGGAAAAGTGCGCGGCCCCCTGCACGGAATTCCCGTGATGATCAAAGACAACATCGACACCGGCGACCAGATGCAGACCACCGCCGGTTCGTTGGCGCTGGAAGGGCATCTGGCTGCAGCCGACGCCCCCATTGTCGCCCGTTTACGCGCGGCCGGAGCCGTGTTGCTGGGCAAAACCAACCTAAGCGAATGGGCCAACTTTCGCTCCGAAATGTCGAGCAGCGGCTGGAGCGGACGCGGCGGACAGACCCGTAACCCCTTTTGCCTCGACCGCAGTCCGTGTGGTTCAAGTTCGGGATCGGGTGCGGCAGTTTCGGCCAACCTGTGTACCATTGCCATCGGTACCGAAACCAACGGATCAATCGTCTGCCCGGCGGGAGTAAATGGTGTGACAGGCCTCAAACCTACGCTGGGCTTGTGGAGCCGCCGCGGTATCATCCCGATCGCCCACAGCCAGGACACCGCCGGCCCCATGTGCCGCACCGTGACCGATGCTGCCATCCTGCTGGGAGCCCTCGCCGGATTTGACGACGCTGACGCCGAAACCCACCTGGAACGCGGAGAGATCTTCAGCGACTACACCCAATTCCTCGATCCGCAGGGATTAAAAGGCGCCCGCATCGGCATTGCCCGCCACATGCTGGGATTTAACCCCCTCGTTGACCAACTGTTTGCCCGGGCAGTAGAGACCCTCAAAAACCAGGGCGCCGAAATAGTGGAAGAGGTAAAATTTGAAAATGCCCGCAACTGGGGAGCTCCCTCCTACGAGGTATTGCTCTATGAATTTAAAGCCGACCTGAACCGCTACCTCACGATGCACCCGGCCGCTCCCGTAAAAAACCTGGAAGAGATCATCGCCTTTAACGAAGCCCACGCCGGGCAGGAGATGCCCTGGTTTGCCCAGGACATTTTTAAGGCGGCTCAGGCAAAAGGCGATCTGACAACGAAAGAATACCTGGCTGCACTGGCCGATGCCAAACGTTTTTCCCAAAAAGAGGGAATCGACGCGGTGATGCAGCAGCACCGGCTGGATGCCGTAATTGCAGCCACCAATGGCCCGGCCTGGACAATCGACTGGGTAAACGGCGACCATTTCAGCGGCAGCAGCTCGTCGCCGGCCGCCATTTCAGGCTATCCCAACATCAGCGTGCCCATGGGTTTTGTACATGGATTGCCGGTTGGAATCTCCCTCTTTGGAAAAGCCTGGAGCGAACCGGTCCTGTTGCGGCTGGCCTTTGCCTACGAACAGGCCACGCAGCACCGCAAAGCGCCCGCCTTCAGTCCAACGCTGGGTTGACGGCCAGTCTTCGATTACCTTCCGGTTCGCCGGAAGGCACTTTCCGGAATCTTTTCAGAAAAAAACGAGTCCGGATTTAACCTCCCTGTCCGAAACCTCTTCAAACAACAACACATTGACAATCAATGAAATTATTTCGAAAAGCTATGCCCTGAAAATTGTTTTTCAAAAATAATTGGCTTAAATTGTAGTACATTTTCAGTAAAAATTGAATAACTAAACCTACGTGGATTATCACTTGATTCTTCGAATTGAAATACCTGGTGTATTTAATCGAGGTGAACTGAAAGGACAATATTGCTGATATTGCCATGGCCCCATTAAATGGGGATAAAATCAAACTTCTGATCCTGGGTGCTGGTTTAAAACTACTTCTTCAAGATTGAATCACTATCGCTCAAACATTCTTTTGGTATTTTAAAATCTTACGCTTATGAGATTTATGATGAGCCTGTTGGCGATATCTATGGTAATGCTATTCAGCTGTTCCAAAGATACCCTGACCGATGAGAATCCTGACTTAAAAAAAGCCAAGGTTCCTATTCCGATGAAAGTTGAAATCTGTATGACCAGCAATACTTCAGTTGACAGTATTGATGTGGAAAACACTCCTGTTCTGGGTCCCTCAGGGCAAGTACTAATCCCCGCTTTGGGCTTATCGGGCGCAGCCTGGCTCAGCGGTCATGGAACCCTTATCGGCGAGATGATCCAGGAGGAAAGTACAATGGTTGGGCATGACGCCTATTTAGACATGGATGCTCTTTTTACTACAGGCAGGGTAGTAATTGTCGCAGTTTACGAAGGCAGGATCACTGCCGCAAACCACGATTATTTTGATTTTATCTCGAATATCCGAATTGATGTAACCGACCCGTCCGACCGGGTAATTACCGGCGATGTTTCAATTACCAATGGTACCGGTAAATTTGAAGGAATGACCGGCAAATGTAATTTGTACGGTATTTTACCCTGCTGGCGGGTTGAAGGAACAGTAAATTTTACGGAACAATAGTATTTACATCTGAACGATTAACTTTTAAACCAGGCCCGGGAATGGAAAGGAGAACAGGTTCCGGTTTGGACACTTTACTGCCAGTGCCTGCCGGAACCTTTGAGGAAGCCACAACCGCTGCATGTCAAAACTTCATGTTGTCCTATATAATCAAGGATATAATCATTTTTTACCGCAGATGACGGTCATAAAAAACAGCCACTAAAAAGGATATTTTAATGGCTGTTTACGACTAACTCCCTTTACACAAAAAGGAAGCTTACTATTTGCTGTTTATTCAACAGGGTGAAAAAATCAGATTCCCAAATCTTGTTGAGCTGATTTTTCCTCCACCATTCTTTTTCAATTTGTTGCTCAGCTGTTTGGCGTAATGGTAACGGTCTGGCCGCCTTTTCGTCCGGGCTGGTTGAATTCGAGTTTGATACGGGTGACGCCATTGGGCCAGTAACGTTTGAGCGAGCGGTCGGTTACCTCGATAAATTCGATTTTCGGGGTAACCACCCGCGGATTGTAGGTCAGGCTGAGGCTGAACCCCTCTCCGTCGAGTTTC
>JARKOX010000277.1 GCA_029975525.1 Prolixibacteraceae bacterium
GCAGGCTGAGTTGATTGTGATGAACTACTATTTATGAGATGTAATTTAAGCCCGTTGTTGTCGATCCGTCGCACCTATAATTTAAGCCGAGACCTTTAATTGTGTCCGATTTTTTTTATACTTTTCGTTTTGCGGATTATAATGACCCTTACCTCAAAATTCAAAAAAAAGAAAATTTTCGGAAACGGTTTAGTTCAGAAGCCTGGTAACGGCCAGAATCACGGGGAGATACTCTTTCAATTCCCGGCGCAGAATTTTTAACGCTTTGGTCAGATGGGCCTCGACCGTTTTGGAAGAGAGCCCCAGTTTGTCGGCGATCTGCGAATTTTTAAGCTCTTCGAACCGGCTCAGCTCAAAAACGAGCCGGCACTGTTCGGGCAATTTTTTAACCGCAGCATCAATTTTATCTCTCAGCTCGTTAAATTCCAGATAATTATCCTGCAACCGGCTTAAACTTTCATACTGGTAGTGCATTTCCATTGCCCTGATCTTCTCGTGGTGTTTCAGGAGGATCTGTCTGCGTTTCAGAATGTTCAGGCTGCTGTTTTTCACCAGGGTAAACAAAAAATTCCGAAGGTTCGACCCGGGGTTCAACTCATGCCTGACCTCCCACAGCTTCACAAAAGCCTCCTGGACAACACCTTTGGCTTCCTCGTCATCCGCCAGGTAGAACAGGCTCAAATGACAGAGAGGCTGGTAATACAAACGGAAAATTGCTCTGAAATCATCTTTC
This sequence comes from Prolixibacteraceae bacterium, assembly GCA_029975525.1. Lineage (GTDB taxonomy): Bacteria > Bacteroidota > Bacteroidia > Bacteroidales > Prolixibacteraceae > UBA1413. Next base: position 734 of record JARKOX010000277.1, read on the forward strand.
CCTTTAATCTGTATATAACTTTCTTCAGGCATACAGCAATCAATTTTCAAAGATATCCTTAAATCCGTATCCTGAAAATCCGGGAAGAGATTTTGTCTCCAATCTTTTTCTTCTCCCGTAACCGGCTGTAAATTTGCCCGCCCGTCCAGGGAAGATTTTATCCCGACGATTAGCCATCTGCAAAAAGAACTATCTTTGCAGGAGAAGGAAAATCAGGAAAATTATGGCACTGAAATTTTTTAACTTACCCAAGGCGAAACAGTTTCACATACCGTACCGCTATTACGATCCGGTCAAAGAAGAGCGGGAAGAGCGCGAAAGAAGGGTCCGCGATGAGCTGGGACTGCGCGTCGAAGGAGAAGATCCGGGGCTTTATTACCGGGCCAACATCAAAGGGCAGTTTCGCCGGGCGATGAAAAGCGCTTCGCGAACCTCTTCGGATGCCCGGCGCAAAAGCAACACGCGCCTGCTGTTCCTGATCATGATACTGGCGCTGCTGGCCTATCTGGTGTTCTATCGTTAAACCCGAAAGCCTGTGCCCGATATTATCCAGTTATTGCCCGATTCGGTGGCGAACCAGATTGCGGCCGGTGAAGTGGTACAACGCCCCGCTTCGGTCGTAAAAGAGCTGATTGAAAATGCGCTGGATGCCGGCGCCGATGAGATCATTGTTCATGTGAAAGATGCCGGCCGGACCCTGATCCAGGTTACCGACAACGGTTGCGGCATGTCGCCAACCGATGCCCGCATGGCTTTTGAGCGGCACGCCACCTCTAAAATCCGCGAGGCCAACGACCTGTTTGCCATCCGGACGATGGGGTTCCGCGGCGAAGCGCTCGCCTCCATCGCCGCTATTGCCGATGTGGAGCTGCGCACCAAACGCATGGAAGACGAAACCGGCACCTACCTCCACATCAACGCCACCAACGTGATCACCCAGGAACCGGCCGGCTGCGCCGAAGGCAGTTCCATCCAGGTGAAAAACCTCTTTTTCAATGTGCCGGCACGCCGTAAATTCCTGCGATCTTCCTCTACCGAACTGAAACATATCATCAACGAAATACAGCGGGTAGCCATTCCCAACCCCGACATTGCCATAGCGCTGTACCACAACAACGCGCCGGTGTACGAACTGCCAAAAGCCAACCTCCGCAAGCGACTGATGGCCCTTTTCGGAAAAAACATCGGGCAGAGCCTGGTGCCGGTCGAAAGCGCAACCAGCCTGGTCACCCTGTCGGGTTTTGTCGGACAGCCCCGTTTTGCCCGTAAAACCATGGGCGAACAGTTCTTCTTCGTAAACCGCCGTTACATGCGTCACCCCTATTTTCACAAAGCGGTGATGCAGGCTTACGAAAAGCTGCTGCCCCCCGATGCCTTCCCTGCCTATTTTATTTTTCTGGAGATCGACCCGGCCTCCATCGATATCAATGTCCATCCGACCAAAACCGAGATCAAGTTTGAAGATGACCGCGCCATCTGGCAAATCCTGTATGCTGCCGTGCGCGAGTCGCTCGGGAAACACAGTGTGGTGCCATCGATCGATTTCGACCAGGAGGGCAGCATCGACATTCCGATGCCAGCCAAAGCCGGCGCATTTATTCCTGTCCCCGAAATTGCGGTGGACCCCGCCTACAATCCTTTCAACGAAACGGCCTCTGCGCCATTCAGAGCCCAACCGGAGACAACGCCCCTCGAACGCAACAACCTGCGCAACTGGCAACAGATGTACGGCGGGCTGGAAAGCAGCCGTCTGGAATTCGACAAAACACCCGACGAAGAGGAACCTGCCGTTTTTACAGCGCCCGACTTTCAGTTTTCCGGAAAAAAGGCGCTGCAGCTAAAACAACGCTACATTCTCACGCCGGTAAAATCGGGGGTGATGGTAATTGACCAAAAGCGGGCCCAGGAGCGGATCCTGTACGAAAAGTTCCTCGAAGTATTGAAAACCGAAGCGGTAGCCAGCCAGCAGCTGTTGTTTCCGCACACCTTTGAACTGAATCCGGCCGACGCCACCCTGCTGAAAGAGATCATTCCCGATCTGGCGGCCCTGGGATTCGACCTCCGTGAATTCGGGAAAGAGACCTTCATTGTGAGCGGCGTTCCCGGCGCGCTCGACTCGGCTGAACCTTCGGAAATCGTCGAGAAGCTGCTGGAAGAGTTTAAAAATTCGCCGGTAGATGCCCGCGTTCGGGCGCGCGAACAGATTGCCGCCTCGCTGGCCAAAGCGTCGGCCATAAATTACGGCACTGAGCTGCACAACGAAGAGATGGACCATCTCATCGACCAGCTGTTTGCCTGTTCGTCGCCCAACTACTCACCCGATGGGAAACCGGCAATTGCCATCGTCCCGTTGGAAGATATTGAAAAATATTTCGGAAAGTGACAGTTTGTCGCAATCCGCAACCGGCCCGCTATTGGCCGGATAGTTGTTACACATCTGAAAAAATGAGCTAACATGAATCAATACAGGCCCGTATTTCAAAACACCCCGGTGGTGGTCAAAAATCTCATCATCCTGAATGTGTTGCTGCTCCTGGGAACTTACGCCCTGAAAGGAACCGGCATCGACCTTACCGATTTACTGGGGATGCACTATCCGGCGTCCGAAAAATTCAGGCTGCACCAGATCATCACCCACATGTTCATGCACGGAGGTATCACCCATCTTTTTTTCAACATGTTTGCCCTGTGGATGTTTGGGCGCGTACTGGAAAGCGTGTGGGGGCCGCGCCGGTTTCTCATCTACTATTTTGTAACCGGGCTGGGAGCCGTGGCGTTGCACACCTTTGTCAACTACCTCGAAATCTCGTCGATGCAGCACACCATCGAAGCTTTTGCCAACACGCCAGCTCCCGAAGTGCTTGATAAATTTGTAAACAAACACCTGTCCAACCCCAATCCGCAGCTGATTGATTTCATCAACTCGTGGTACGACGCCCCGTCGAATCCCACTTATGCCGCCCAGGGACAACAGCTGATGGAGCAGGTCCTGAAATATAAAATGGACATTCCCACCGTGGGAGCCTCGGGAGCGGTCTTCGGCATTCTGCTGGCTTTTGGCGTACTTTTCCCCAACACCCAGCTGATGTTGCTCTTCCCGCCGATCCCGATCCGGGCCAAATATTTTGTCATTGGTTACGGGGCGATCGAACTTTACCTGGGACTCACCCAGCCTGGCAGCAACATCGCCCACTTTGCCCATCTGGGCGGCATGTTGTTCGGTTTTCTGCTGATTAAATACTGGAATAAAAACAGCCGCTCTTTTTATTAAAATATGGAAATCTGGGATGAAATAAAAGCCTCGTTCCGCGAAGGGTCGGTTATCACCCGGCTGATCTACCTGAATTTAGCCGTGTTTGTCCTCGTGCGGGTGGTGCAGGTGCTTTTTTTCCTTTCGGCACGCGATTTTACGCTGCTGCAATGGTTCGAGCTCCCTTCCGACCCCGCGCTGCTGCTGCGCCGGCCCTGGACGCTGGTCACCTACATGTTTCTCCATTTCGATTTCCTGCACATCCTGTTTAACCTGCTGGTACTTTACTGGTTTGGACGTATCTTTCTCGACTATTTTGACCAGAACCAGCTGCTGGGCCTTTACCTGCTGGGCGGAGTGGCCGGCGGCGCCGTTTATGTAGCCGCCTACAACTTTTTTCCGGTCTTCAGCCGCGTGGTTTCCAACTCTTTTTTACTGGGCGCCTCCGCATCGATCATTGCGATCCTGATGGCAGGCGCTTTTCGCGATCCCAACCGGCCGGTTTACCTGTTCCTGATCGGGCGTGTGTCCCTGAAATACCTGGCCCTCTTTCTGTTCATCAGTTATATCATCGGGATATCGACCAGCAATGCCGGTGGTAACCTGGCACACCTGGGTGGCGCGGCAACCGGGATTTTCTTTGCGGTGCAGCACCGGCGCGGCCGCGACATCACCCGCTGGGCCGGCACGCTTTCGCACGGATTGGCCAACCTGTTCAAACCCCGCCGCCATGTAAAAGTAGCGTTTAAACAACCGCCGCGCGACGACCACGAATACAACCGCCAGCGGGCTGCCCACCAAACAGAGATCAACCGCATCCTCGATAAAATCAGCCAATCGGGGTATGACAGTCTTACCCGGGACGAAAAGAAAACCCTCTTTCAGCAAGGAAAAAACCATTAAAAAAACAGTTGGATCACCCGATTATTCTGCAAAAAAACGGAATATTAAATTGCGGTAAACTTCATTTTAGGAGATACCCGAATAGATTAAAAACACTACATTTGTTTTATACCAAATTACTCATGCTATGTTGCCAAAGTTTTTATTAGCAGACAATTCGCAGGAAACGCCGGATACCATTTTCGTTGTTCACAACGAAACCCCGCGTTTTATTGTTGAAAGCGACATCGACGATTTCCAGAGCAACCAGCACATTCACTGGATTGACGAAGAGCCTGCCAACGAAGAGCTGGTAGCCCAGTTACTTGAAGAAGCTGAAGAATTTCTGGAAAACGAGTTCGAAAACCAGGACTACCTCGACGACGAAGAAGAAGACGAAGAAGAGGAAGAGTAAAACAGCGGCTTAACCGTTTCCCCTTTACTGTTGTTCCTGCTGAGAATCAGCCCCAGGCTGGTTCTCAGAATTATCCTTCGGCCTGCCGGAGTGAAAGCTGAATCCTTTTGCGCGCGACATCCACTTCGAGTACTTTCACCTTCACGTGCTGGTGAAGTTTCACGATTTCGTTGGGATCGCTCACAAAACGGTTGGCCATTTCCGACAGGTGAACCAGCCCCGACTGCTTAACCCCGACATCGACGAAAGCGCCAAATTTGGTGATGTTGTTCACAATTCCCGGCAGGATCATTCCCGGCCGGAGATCTTCGATTTTATAAATCCCGGCGGCAAATTCAAAAACCCGGATGGTCCTGCGGGGATCGCGGCCCGGCTTGGCCAGCTCCTCGCGGATATCGGTAAGGGTGGGCATTCCCACTTCGCCCGACACATACTTTTTAAGATCGGCCTGTGCAAGCAGCTTTTCATTTCCGATCAGCTCCCTGAGCGAACAGTTCAGGTCGGCAGCAATTTTTTCCACCACCGGGTACGATTCCGGATGAACGGCAGAATTATCCAGCGGATTTTCCGACTCGGGAATCCGCAGAAAACCGGCCGATTGCTCAAACGCTTTGGGGCCCATCCGCGGAACCTTTGCCAAATCTTTGCGGGATAAAAACGGGCCGTTTGCTTTGCGGAAATCCACAATATTTTGTGCCAGCTGCGGACCGAGTCCCGAGATGTAGGTCAACAGCTGTTTGCTGGCGGTGTTCACATTCACGCCCACCGAGTTGACGGCCGACTCCACCACGGCATCCAGGCTGTTTTTCAGCTGCTTCTGGTCCACATCGTGCTGGTACTGCCCCACCCCGATACTTTTCGGATCAATTTTGACCAGCTCGGCCAGCGGGTCCATCAGCCGCCGCCCGATAGAAACTGCGCCGCGCACCGTCACATCGTACTGCGGAAACTCTTCGCGGGCCACTGATGAAGCAGAATAAACCGAAGCGCCGTCTTCACTCACCACATAGACACGGATTTCGCGGTCGTAACGCAAATTTTTGATAAACTCCTCGGTTTCGCGGCCGGCAGTTCCATTCCCGATCGCCACGGCATCAATCTGGTAAGCTTCCACCATCGCCGTAATTTTTTTGGCGGCCATCTTTTTGTCATTTACCGGCGGATGGGGGTAGATGGTTTCATTGTGGAGGAGATTTCCCTGTGCGTCGAGGCACACCACTTTGCAGCCGGTGCGGTAGCCGGGATCGACTGCCAGCACCCGGCGGGGTCCGAGCGGCGGAGCCAGCAGCAGCTGCCGCAGGTTTTCGGCAAAAACCCCAATCGCTTCGCGGTCGGCCTTCTCTTTCGACAAACTGGCAAATTCGGTTTCAATCGAAGGGGCGATCAGCCGTTTGAAACTGTCGCGCACCGCCAGCCTCACCTGTTCCGAACTGGCTGTGTCTCCTTTTACAAACTGCTGCTCCAATCTTTCCACCGCCTGCTCGTCGTCGGGATCAATAGAAACGCGCAAAAAACCTTCGTTTTCGCCGCGGCGCATGGCCAGCAAACGGTGCGACGGGCATCGTTTCAGCGGCTCTTCCCATGCAAAATAATCGCGAAACTTGGCGCCTTCCTCCTCTTTTCCCTTCACCACCCGCGATCGGATAACGGCAAAACGATCGAAATTGTGGCGGACCGTGTTACGCGCCCGTTCATTTTCGCTTACCCATTCGGCAATAATATCGCGGGCGCCGGCCAACGCCTCCCCGACGTTTTCCACCTTGTCGTT
>JARKOX010000286.1 GCA_029975525.1 Prolixibacteraceae bacterium
GCCGGCTCTTAGCTACTTCAACTATTTTTGTATTTTTGCAGCAACTTTTTGAAATCAAATTTTCACAGCATGTTTGAAAATCTGAGTGAACGGCTTGAACGTTCTTTTAGGCTGCTGAAAGGGCAGGGGAAAATTTCCGAAATTAACGTGGCGGAGACACTGAAAGAGATCCGCCGGGCGTTGCTGGACGCCGACGTCAACTTTAAAATTGCTAAAAGTTTTACGGATTCCGTCAAGGAGAAGGCGCTCGGACAGGAGGTGCTGAAATCGGTGAAGCCGGGGCAGATGATGGTGAAGATCGTCCATGACGAGCTGGCCGAACTGATGGGCGGCAAGTTTACCGACATCAACCTGAAGGGCAACCCCTCGGTCATTTTGATGTCCGGGTTGCAGGGGTCGGGTAAAACCACCTTCTCGGGAAAGCTGGCCAATATGCTCAAGCGCAAAAAAGGGCGTCATCCGCTTTTGGTAGCCGGCGACGTGTACCGTCCAGCCGCTATTGAGCAGCTCAAAGTGCTGGCCGAACAGATCGGTGTGCCGGTTTATACCGAAGAGGGAAACCTGGATCCGGTAAAAATTGCCCGGAATGCGATCAAACAGGCCAAACAGAACGGCAACGACGTGGTCATTATCGACACCGCCGGCCGGTTGGCCATCGACGAGCAGATGATGAACGAGATTACGGCCATCAAAAAAGAGGTGCAGCCGCAGGAGATTCTGTTTGTGGTGGATGCCATGACCGGTCAGGACGCGGTAAATACCGCCAAGGAATTTAACGACCGTCTCGATTTCGATGGGGTGGTGCTCACCAAACTGGATGGCGACACCCGCGGTGGGGCAGCGCTTTCTATCCGTTCGGTGGTAACCAAACCGATCAAGTTTGTGGGAACCGGCGAAAAACTCGATGCCATCGATGTGTTCCATCCCGACCGAATGGCCGACCGTATCCTGGGGATGGGAGATATTGTCACCCTGGTGGAAAAAGCCCAGGAGCAGTTTGATGCCGAAGAAGCCCGCCGCCTCCAGCAAAAACTGGCCAAAGACCAGTTTAACTTCAACGATTTTCTGAAACAGATTCAGCAAATCAAAAAAATGGGGAACCTCAAAGATGTGGCCTCGCTTATTCCGGGTGTCGGGAAAGCGCTGAAAGATATCGATTTTGAAGATGACGCCTTCAAACACATCGAGGCGATCATCCATTCGATGACGCCCGCCGAACGCGAAGATCCTTCCATCATTAACGGAACCCGCCGCAAACGGGTGGCCGACGGGTCGGGAACTTCCATTCAGGAGGTAAACCGCCTGCTGAAACAATTTACCGAAACCCGGAAAATGATGAAAATGGTGTCGCAGGGGAAAAACCTGCAGCGGATGATGGGAGGCATGAAACCCGGAAGACGATAAAAAGAAGAAACTATGCAACTGATCGATGGAAAAAAAATAGCTTCGGAAATCAAAAAAGAGATTGCCGGAGAGGTACTGAAAATAAAGGAGAATGGCGGTAAAGTGCCCCATCTGGCGGCGGTGCTGGTTGGGCACGACGGAGGCAGTGAAACCTACGTAGCCTTTAAAATTAAAGACTGCCAGGAGGTGGGATTTAAATCGAGCCTGGTACGTTTCGAGGACGATGTCACCGAAGCCGAACTGCTGGCCAAAGTTGAAGAGCTGAACAACGATCCCGACATCGACGGGTTTATTGTGCAGCTGCCGTTGCCCAAACATATTTCAGAACAGAAAATAATTGAGGCGATCGATCCCAAAAAAGATGTTGACGGATTTCACCCGGTGAACGTTGGCCGCATGGTGATCGGGTTGCCGTCGTTTGTGTCGGCCACTCCTTACGGAATTGTCGAACTGTTGAAACGCTACCAAATCGAAACCAACGGCAAAAACTGTGTGGTGGTTGGCCGCAGCAATATTGTGGGGCGGCCGCTGAGCGTCCTGCTTTCGCAGAAAGGCATCAACGCCACGGTAACCGTTGCCCACAGCCGCACCGCCAATCTGGAGCAGGTGTGTGCCAGTGCCGATATTCTGGTGGCCGCCATCGGATCGCCTGAGTTTATCACGGCCGGAATGGTCAAGAAAGGTGCGGTGGTAATCGATGTGGGGACCACCCGCGTGCCGGCTCCCGAAACCAAATCGGGCTGGAAACTGAAAGGGGACGTCAAATTCGACGAAGTGGCGCCCAAATGTTCCTGGATCACACCTGTTCCCGGCGGAGTTGGGCCGATGACCCGTGTGGCCCTGTTGCAAAATACCCTCCTCGCCGTGAAAGGCTGGTAGTTTTACGGATCTCTGCGGCCCTGCAACAGTAGCGGACGGCGATGGTTGACCTGATCCGGGTTGTCGAAATTTGTTAATTTCCGCAGGCTCCGGCGCGTCGGGTTGCAGTTTTTCCTAAATTTAACCTCATCAAAAATTTGCAAGCATGAATGTCAAAAATGTGATCAGAAGTTGTGGCGCCGG
>JARKOX010000290.1 GCA_029975525.1 Prolixibacteraceae bacterium
TAAAATGCCACTCGATATCGGATGGAAGCTGCGGCTGCTTGGCAGTCAGTTCCTGTACTTTGTTTTCGCCAAAAACGCGTTGCCCGGCCTGGTACGCCTGCAAAATATCGTCAACCGGCTTGGTTTTCGATACCGCCACCAGCTTCACCTGCGGCGGCAGCGTCTCGCTGACACGACGGATATTTTCACCAATTCCCATTTCTATTGCATTAAAACCCTCCAAAAATACGGAAAATAAAGGCAATCCCGAAAAACGGAATAAACACCTCCGCTGAAGAAAGATGGTCTTTAATCCGGGATTCAACAAAACCTTTTTCAGGATTTACCGGGTCAAAATTTACCATTTGCACATAGTATGTACCTTTTAAAACCTCATCAACTCGGCCCAAACGTAAATTTATGCGACAAAATTAAAGCTCAGTTTTATATCCGACCTGATCAATCAAAATGTACGACACACTTTAAAAATCACGACCATGAAAAAAATTACTTTCATTCTTGCTGCCCTTTTTATGACAGTTACGGTCCTGAACGCCCAGACCGTTGCGTTACACCAAACGGGCGGTATTCAGCTTTTCAACGGGACAAACGCTTTTACCAGCGCCTGTAATACTGCTGCTGCCGGCGATACCATTTACCTCTCGGGCAATGGTTTTGACGCCAATGTCACTTTAGACAAAAAACTATTTATTTACGGCACAGGACACTATGCAGACTCTACGTCGGCCACCGGCAAAACCACTCTCTCGGGCAGCATTACGCTCAACGAAAATGCCGATGGGTTTCACCTGGAGGGGATTACTCTTACAGGAAAAGTTAGCACCACGTATAACCATTCTGTAAACAATGTCATTATAAGATATTGTCATATTGTGGGCAGTATTGAAATAAACGGTGACAGAAGCAATCTTGCTGCCAACCTGACATTAGCGAATAATATACTGGGCTACGTTGAATTGCAAAACGCTCAAAATGTTTTGATTTCAAACAACATTATAAAACAAGGGATATCCGGCACTTATGGTAATATCATAACCAACAATGTTTTTTTATCTAAACTCCCGAATGGCTATTATGAGAATTTTAGAGGGGATAACAACATCGCTGCAAACAATATCTTCAGAATACAAGGTTCGTACGGTATGGTTTTGAATGGTAACAACAATCAATTCTTTAATAATTTATTGGCTTTTTCGAACCCCAGCTACGGATCAAATGCAACCGCAACAGGCAATTACACAGATGTGGCGTTAACTGATATTTTCATAAACCAAACCGGCGATCTGTTTGATTATTCGCATAATTATCACCTGAAAACTCCTGGAACCTATCTCGGCACCGATGGCACCCAGGTAGGGATCTACGGCGGCACTCATCCGTACAAAGAAGGAGCCGTTCCGTCCAACCCGCATTTTATCTCGGCTACCATTGCCCCGCAAACCAATGCGCAGGGCAAATTGGAGATTACGATTAAAACTTCGGCACAAGAAAGGTAGTTATGAAAAGGATACGATATCACCTGACAATCCTGTTGGTCTTTTCGGTTAACGCTTTGGCGGCACAAAACAGGTTGACCGGCTACGAATACTGGTACAACAACGATTTTGCTTCGCTTCGTGCCGTTAGCATAACGCCAGCAGCGGTTCACGAACTGACTTCGGCACTGGACGTGTCTGCCCTGCCCGACGGCGTAAATGTGTTCCACCTGCGCTATAAAGATGAACAAGGCTTGTACAGCGCCACGCTGAGCAAACTGTTTTTCAAGGCGCCGCCTGCGCTTTCGGGCGGCAACAAACTCACCGGCTACGAGTACTGGTTTAACGGTAATTTTGCCGGAAGGCATACCGAAACACTCAGTCCGGCAGTAAACCACGAGCTTGCTGTGGCGTTGGAGGTATCGGCATTGCCCGACGGGGTAAATGTCTTCCACCTGCGCTATAAAGACGAACAAGGTTTGTACAGCGCCACGCTCAGCAAGCTGTTCTTCAAAGCGAAACCTGCCCTTTCGGGCGGCAACAAGCTGACAGCCTACAAATATTGGTTCGACGATGCTGTCTCAGAGGCAACCGTTGTCCCCCTGTCGCCTGCTGTTGCTACGGCCGAGCTGATCCAGGCCATTGCTATGCCCGCTGCCATGCCGGGAGGAAACCACACGTTTGCCATTCAATTTAAAGACAGCGCCGGCAGGTGGAGCGCCCCCCTGGTTAAAACCTTCCTCAAAGAATATGCGCCCACCGCCGCCCTTTCGGCCGATAATAACCCCACGTGTAGCGGCACTCCGGTAACATTTGTTGCGGAAGCCCTAGATACCGACAGTATCTACTGGAACTTCGGCGACGGGTCGCCTGTTGCGGGCAGAACCGCCTCTCAAACCGTCCAACACACCTATGCCAATGCCGGGATCCACACGGTTACGGCAACCCTGAAACAGGTTGCGAGCGGCAAAACCGGGACGGCCACAATGGAGGTAACGGTATATCCCAGTTACGGTGAAACAACAACCCAGATTATTTTTGACGATTTTGAAGAGGAGACACCCGGAGCTTTACCATCGGGATGGGTGATCAAATATAACGGAACCGGTAACGCCAACCAAAAAGTAGTGGACAATCCCGTTAAGAACGGCAACAGAAGTTTTCAACTGGAAGGGACCGGAAGCTGGGCTGCCCAATTGTATAAAACGCCTGCCAATATTCCGGACAAGGTAATCCTGGAGGCCTGGGTCCAGGCAGAGAAAATTTTAAGCGGGGGCGCCGGTGGCTTCGGATTGGCAAACCAAAATATCGGAAGCTGGGGCTCTGAACTTTCGCGAATTGATTTTAACAACGGAAACATTCTCTTTTTGTATCGTCAAGGTAGTTCAGTAAGCCCATCCTTCATTTTACAATCTTATATACCCGGGCAATGGTATCATATAAAACTGGAACATGACCTGATTCAACGAAAATGCAAGGTCTATATCGACGGCCAGCTGGCCACAGGCACCAATGGCAGCACCTCGCTCACCGAACTGCCGCTGGAACCGACAATTGAGCCGAAAGAAGTTGTTTTGATTGCGGGAAACTCTGCAACAACCAAAATGTTTTTCGACGATGTAAAACTGTATGAAAAATCAGTAGCCGGGAGTATCCTGCCGCCGGTTGAGCTGCAGATTTGCGCCGGCGACCTCCCGTACACCTTCGGATCGCAACAGCTCACCGAAAGCGGAACATACACCGAAACGTTTCAGACCGTACATGGCTGCGACAGCGTGGTGAATCTGAACCTGACGGTAAATCCGGCGTACAGCGAAACCCAAAGCCTGACCCTCTGCCAAAACGAACTGCCCTATACCTTCGGCACACAAAGCCTTACCACGGCCGGTGTTTATACTGAAACTTTTAAGACAAAAGCAGACTGCGACAGCACCATAAGCCTGACCCTGACGGTAAACCCGGCGTTTGAAAAAACCCAAACGGTAACCATTTGTGAAAGCGGGCTGCCTTTTGTCTTTGGCACGCAAAGTCTGGATGAAGCCGGAGAGTACACCGAAACTTTCCAGACCGTACATGGCTGCGACAGCGTGATAAATCTAAGCCTGACGGTAAACCCGGAGTACCACCAAACCGTTGGACTCTCGCTCTTTGAGAAAGATTTACCTTACCTTTTCGGTACGCAAAGCCTGACTGCGGCGGGAGTTTATACCGAAACCTTTTCTTCGGCCGGCGGCTGCGACAGTACGGTTACCCTCACCCTGACAGTTTTGGAAAACGCAGACCCCGTGGCTGTTTGTAATCCGGTCACCATTTATTTGGATGAAACAGGAAACTATACCCTTTCATTAGCCGACCTGAAAAAGATTGCCGAAGGTTCTTCCGACCTGCAAACCAGCTTTGCGGATTTAACGATTTCGGTCACACCCGACCAATTCAGTTGTCAGGATGCAGGTAACAATGTGGCGGTTATGGTGATTGTTACAAATGCGGAAAATTTTGCCGACACCTGTTCCACAACGGTTTCGGTTATCGACAAGATTCCTCCGCAGACCCAATGCCGCGACATAGCCCTCTACCTCGACCCAAACGGCGAGGCCATCCTGGATGTTTCTGCGCTCCACCCCGACGCGTATGACGCCTGCGGAGTTGCAGAAATCACTCCTCTCCGTAAAACCTACACCTGCGACGACCTGAAATATACCGATAATTATCTGTTTACAGTTGTAACCGACATTCACCAAAACAGCACCACTTGCCAAAACGAAATTATGCTGTTCGACACAATTGCCCCGGCTTTTCGCCCCGTGGCGGATGTCAGCGTTTCTCCTCCGGCCGGAAAGTGTAAAACAACAATCAATTATCCCGAAATATTAGCTACAGACAATTGTACGGTAACCAGCCTCTTCCGGTATGAAGGGCTTGGCCCCGACGGAGAATTCCCGGTCGGGATAACCACAGAACGTTGGGTGGCTGTCGATTTCTCCGGGAATAGCGACACCTTGAGCTTTGAGGTGATCGTATCCGACAACCCGGTCACACCGGGCATCAACCCCATTGCGGATATTCAAATTCCGGAGGATGCCGATTGGTACCCGGTATTGCTGACCGGAGTTTTCGATGGTTCCGACTGTAAAAATTACCCGCTGGAGTTTTCATTATCGTTGGACAATGATCATTTAATCGGATCATCTCTCATCGAATACAGCAACGGCGAAGAGGTGGCGACCCTCCGGTTGCTGCCGGCAAAAAATGCCCACGGCGAAACACGGGCTGTTCTTTCCGTAACCAACACCAATACCGGACTGCAACACACGGTTGAGTTTAACCTTACGGTCGTTCCGGTAAACGATCCGCCGTATCTCGTCCATCCGGTGAAAAACATGGAAATGAAAGCCGGCGGTTCGATGAAGGAGTATTTCAATCCTGCCAAAGGGGTGATATTTGACGATACGGATGCGGAGGATATCCTGCAGCTCTCCCTGAAACTGGCCAACGGAAGCGCTTTGCCA
>JARKOX010000108.1 GCA_029975525.1 Prolixibacteraceae bacterium
GAAAACTGAGCCCCGAGAAGATGCAGCTACTCTTTTTTATGCCATTTAAAAATTTTTCAAAAACCGGGCTCGAACTCGAAGGTTATGGAGTGTCGCAGTCCGGGGAAAAAGGGAAAAATCAACATCCGGAGAATAATCCGGAAACTCATCGTCTTGGCAAATAAGGCGGGTAAAAAAGGTTTAAATGAGAATAACCGCCATTTTCTTATTGCTGGTCTGTTCCCATTTCACATTCGCCCAGAACTTCCGGACAGCAGCTGGTATACAGTCGGAAGGAGTAGCGGGAAGCGGAGATCAGCTGCCTTTTTGGTTTGTTCACAACCGCTCAGGGAAATTTCGCCCGCAAGGAAACACCCAATTTTTGCAAGAAGGATATTTATTGGCCGGGCATCACTTTTCTGACCGGTTTAAAGTTGAGGGAGGCGCAGATGTCGCTTGGCTGGTCTCCGACAAAGGCGCCGATTGGCAGATTGTTGAATTATTTGCAACCGCCGGCGGAAAATATTTGAGGTTTCAGGGAGGGGCGTTTGCCGAGCCGGAAATCCTGGGCGGACTCTCTTCCACCAACGGCGAGTTGCTCCATTCGTTAAACAGCCGCCCCTATCCGCGGGTACAGCTCTCCACCAATGGGTATATCCCGGTTCCGTTTGGGCCGCGCTGGCTCCGTTTTAAAGCGCAGTTCGACGAGGGCTGGCTGAATGATAACCGGATCGTTGAAAAACCGCATCTGCACCACAAACAGCTCATGTTCCAGATCGTGGCAAACAGCCGCACGACCATTAACGCCGGCGGAAACCACTACGTTTTTTGGGGAGGAACCTCGCTGCAATATGGCGCACTGCCTTCCGGAATTAAAAACTATTTCCGGTATATCACAGGGCGGAGTGGCAATGCCGCTTTTCCGGAAACCGATCAGCAGAATGTGGCCGGAAACCAGTTGGGATCGTATCTCATTACGTTGGAGAAGAAGTTTAGCGAATTGGACCTCGAAGTGCGGATCAACCATCCGTTTGAAGATCGTTCGGGAATGGAGTTTGACAATTGGCACGACAACCTTTATACCCTTTATCTCCGGTTCAGGGGCAAAAAGCCGTTGGTGGGAGAGGTGCTGGCTGAGTACTGTTACACCAGGCACCAAAGCGGCGACCGCCATCAGTTGGATGGGCCCCGGAACGAGCGGATGCGCGGGCTCGACAACTATTTCAACCACGGGGTTTATCAAACGGGGTTTACCTACCGGGGCTTTATCATCGGAACTCCGCTTTTTGGGCCGGTGACGCACAACGTAACCGGCATGGTTGCCGGTGTTTCCAATAACCGTATTTCGGCCTGGCATTTGGGCACCAAAGGTAACCTGAGCGAGCAAATACGCTGGAAAGGATTGGCTTCGTACAGCCAAAATTCGGGTACTTATGCCCAACCCTTTGATCCGGTACGGAGACAGGTAGCTGGTTATGGCGAAGTGAGCTGCAGCAGCCGGAAGCTTCCGCTGGTTTTTACCGTGTTGCTGGCGGCTGATTTCGGTACCATGGTATCACCCAACTGGGGAGCGGGGCTGCGCATGGCCTGGACTCTGCGTTGAAATCAGCAGAAAATTGTTGCAGAATAAGCCGGCCGGCCAAACAGTTTTATTCCTTAGAATCAGAAAAAGAGTCAGGGACTGCTGCGCCGGAACCTGTCAGACCCACCAGCCCCTGCACAGATGTTATCTCCTGTACCAGTTTATTTTTCGCGTAAAATACATGGTCAGGGCCAGGATCAGGAAAAGTCCGATACTGCCGGTCAGCAAGGCGAACGATTCGAGCTGCAGCAGAACGAAGATAAATCCGAAGAAGGTGGTTAGGATTGCCACCAGCCCCAGCGAGTGGCTGACCTTTTGAATAAACGACCGCGAATAGGCAAATACCAGCAACAACACGGCAAGCGAAGCCAGCAGATAAGCGATGTTGAATCCGGTGTGTTCGGAAATTGAGAGCAACAGCAGGTAGAAGAGCAGAATGGCTGAGCCTACCAGGGTATACTGAAACGGGTGGATCCGTTCGCCAGTAATCATCTCATTTAAAAAGAAAGCCAGGAATATCAGCAGAATAACTAAAATGCCGTATTTGGCGCTGCGGGTGTTTTTCTGGTACTGGTCGGCAACCGTGACCATCTCCACGCCATAATCCGTTCCTGAAAGGTCAAATCTTTCGTCACTCCAGCTTTGCGGATAGGTGCGGTTGAAGTGGAGAATTTTCCAGTAGGCGTTGAAACCTTCCGGAGTAATTTCATAATTGGCCGGCAGAAAATTGCCGGTAAATCCGGGCGCTTTCCAGGTGGACCGGACCCGGGTTTCCGTAACTTTTCCGAGCGGTGCAAATTGCAGCGAGTGTGAGCCTTTCAGGTGCAACTTGCTGCTGAAATTCCCCGGAAAATCTTTTGCCGGATCCAGGGAGAGGCTGACGGTTATCCCGGTGCTCCCGATCTTTCCTTTGTCCATCCCCGGAGAGAAGGAGAAAGGTTTCCCGTTCCATAAAAAATCGTCCAGGCTGTTGATGCCGCGCAGATCGGAGAGGGCGACCGAAAGTTCGGCCTTGTCCCACAGGATTGCCTGCGGCGAAATCTTCATCGCAGCATAGTCTGGCGCGACAAAGGTGCCGTTTAGGGCGATGTCCGATTCATAAACCACTACCTGATAGATGCTGCGGTGCCGGTCGCGCGGGAAAACCGTTGCCTCCAGGTTTAGTTTTTCGGGTAACAGATAAAGCGTGCGGATGGTCTCCAGCGGTTCACCCTTTTCATTGACCGAAAAATCTTTGTACGGAACGGTCAGCACCGGACCGCGGAGGTGCTGTTCGAGAGACCATTTTTGCATCACTTCCATTTTTACAGCCTCGGCAGTTGTGTTGCGTTCATCAATCAGCGAGGTGATCATCAGTTTCGGAATGAGCAGCAGGATAGCCACCACGCCGATGGTTACCATTTTGAGCGTCAGCCGCCAATTGAACAGATTTGCTTTTTCTTTCAGACTTTCAAGTGTTTCCATAGATGTTTGATTTATTCAAAGAACTTTGTTTTTCAAAGTAAATGGGTAAAAAAATTAACTCTCCTGTTGTTTGATAATCTCTTCCAGCGCCTTTAAGTGCTGGCTGAAAGCGGCATTTCCCTCGGGCGTGATTTCATAAACGGTGGTCGGCTTGCGGCCGGAAAAGCTTTTGTGAACACGCAGGTATCCGGCAGCTTCCAGGATTTTGAGGTGGCTCGCAAGGTTTCCGTCGGTCAGTTCAAGCATCTCCTTGAGATGGTTGAATGACACCGTGCGATTAACCGCCAGAACGGACATAATCCCGAGCCGGATTTTGTTATCGAACGCCTTGTTTAATTGTAGCAGTAAATTTTTCACGCCGGAATGCCTTTCTTTTTTTCATAACGCAGGTACATTACGGTTCCGTAGATGATGTGGACCAGCCCAAATCCTGCGGCCCAGAAGAGCAGGCCGTAACCGGGAAGAATTGTGGCACCGAGCCCCAGTCCGATTTGGATCAGGCCCATGTAGAAAATTTCGGGATGGGTAAATTTTGCAGCATTTACCAGTGAGATCCCATAAAAGATCAGAAACAAGGGAGCGATCACTTCATAAACTCCCCGCCACGAGAGGATTGTAATGAACAAACCGCCGGTTGCCAGCGGAATCAGCAGGTTGATCAGCAGTTGTTTGGATCCGGGGCCCCAAACTTGTTGGTTGAGTTTTTGGGCTCTTCTTATGGTCAGAAAGAGGGTGGTCGCCAGGGAAAGGAACAGGACCGTGCCGGCAATTCCAGCGAGGGTGAGGGCAATTTCATCAATCATAACCTGCCGGTATGGCGACGGAGGTGGCAGGTAGATTAAACGGTACGCCACCCAGGCGCCTGCCAGGGCGTAGACTCCCATCAAAATTCCCGATAATCCGCTGAGGGAAAGAAACCTGCTCGACTTCTCCATCATGGAGCGAATCGCACGTAAATCGTCGATGTATTCCGGATTGTTGTTCATGTTTTTAAAAGTACTTTGAAAAACAAAGTAAAGAATAAAATTTTTAAAATGGTACATCCTCCGTGATTTTTTTCTGAAAAACTACTTTGTCAGCCCAAAACTTTTTTTGATGTAAATCAGCTGCCAGAAAGTGGCTTATTTGATGCAGGAACTGTTAACTTCGGCAACAAGCTGTGCGATTTTTTTTGACGCCAGAAGTCGAAATCTAACTTGTGAAAAAATGAAATTCAAAACTTTTACCCGATTCAGTACCGGTCTTGTCCTCGGTGTTTCAACCGGATTGGTTTCCAGCGGGGCAGAAGGGCAGCCCAAACCCAATGTGGTGTGGCTGATCGCCGAAGATCTAAGTCCCGACATCGCCTGTTATGGCAATCCTTTGGTGAAAACTCCGAATATCGACCGGCTGGCTGCCGAAGGAGTACGGTTTACCCAGGCGTTTGCGTCGTGCCCGGTTTGTTCGCCCACCCGTTCAGCTTTCAACACCGGCATGTATCAAACATCGGTCGGTGCGCACAATCACCGGACAACCGGCCGGCAGCCGCTTCCCGACGGGATATTGCTGGTTTCGGAACATTTTCGCAACGCCGGTTATTTTGTTTGTAACGGAAGCGGCAACCCCGGCTCGAAACCCGGAAAAACCGATTTCAATTATGCGGTTGACCACCCGTTTGACGGAACCGACTGGAGTCAGCGAAAAGCAGGACAGCCGTTTTTTGCACAGGTTCAGTTTCGCTGGACACACCGCGACTTTAAAAAGGATACCGAAAACCCTGTCGACTGGCGTCTGGTTGAACTTCCGCCATATTATGCCGATCATCCGGTCATCCGCAAAGATTGGGCGCTCTATCTGGAGACTGTCCAGGCGCTCGACCGCGAAGTGGGGGCGGTGATGAAACGGCTCGAAACCGAAGGAATACTGGATAACACAATTGTCATTTTTTTCGGCGATCATGGCCGCCCGCACATCCGCGATAAGCAGTTTTTATACGATGGAGGAATCCATGTTCCGATGATCGTCAGGTTCCCCGGGAAAAAACAGGCAGGCACAGTTTCCGAAGCACTTTTTAGCCTGATCGACCTGGCACCTTCTTCGTTAGCGCTGGCGGGTTTGCCGATTCCTGGGAATATGGAGGGGCTGCCGCTGCTGGCCGATAAAAAAGTCAGACGGGACTTTATTGTGGCAGCGCGCGACCGTTGCGACGAAACCGTTGACCGGATTCGTTGCATTCGCGACCGGCAGTTTAAGTATATCCGCAATTTTTATCCGGAACGGCCCTACACGCAGTTTAATTCATACAAAGAGCGCACCTATCCGGCATTGCCGGTGATGAGAAAATTACACCAGGAGGGAAAACTGACTCCGGTGCAATCCCTCTTTTTTGCCCGGCAGCGGCCCGAAGAAGAGTTGTACGAGCTGTCAGCCGATCCGTTCGAAGTCAACAACCTGGCTGCGGATCCGCAGTATGCCGGCACCGTTTTAAAATACCGTCAGCTGCTGGAAGAATGGATGGAAGCTACCGGTGACCGGGGGAGCGAGCCCGAACCGGATGAGCTTTTGCAGGAGATGCAGCAGCAGGCACACGAGCAATGGAAAACCCGCATGAAGGCGCGAGGGTTGCCTGAAAACTGTTCGCCCGACCAATTGATCGGCTGGTGGGAACAGACGCTGGATAATTGGGAAACCACTAAAAAGTGAAGTTTTTGCCGGAGTTGAAAAATCCGGGCAGGAGGTGCCGGGCAATTGTTTCTTTTCTATTTTTACGAGAACAAACCAGAACAGAACAGATGTTATGAAAGGAACTAAAATTTGCTTATTGCTGACCGTTGTCCTGGGGCTTTGTTGGCCGGGGACTGCCCAGAACAAGCTCCGCTTTATTTACCAGGACACCAACCTGCCACTCGAAGAGCGGGTAGACTGGCTGGTATCGGAAATGACGCTGGAAGAGAAGATCGACCAGATGGTGTACACGGCTCCGGCCATCGAACGGCTGGGAATTTCGGCACACAACTGGTGGAATGAGGCCCTGCACGGGGTGGCCCGGGCCGGATATGCAACAGTCTTTCCGCAGTCGATCACCATTGCCGGATCGTGGGATAAAGACCTGATGCTGCGGGTGGCGACAGTTATTTCGGATGAGGCGCGTGCCAAACATCACGAGTGGGTGCGCCGGGGAAAACGCGGCATTTACCAGGGACTGACCTTTTGGTCGCCCAATATCAATATCTTCCGTGATCCGCGCTGGGGCCGCGGACACGAAACTTACGGCGAAGATCCCTACCTGACCGGGCAGATGGGATTGCAGTTTGTGAAAGGGTTGCAGGGCGACGATCCCAACTACCTGAAGGTGGTTGCAACAGCCAAACACTATGCCGTACACTCCGGCCCCGAGCCGCTTCGTCACGAGTTTAATGCACAGGTGAGCGACCGCGACCTGTATGAGACCTACCTGCCGGCATTCCGCACCCTGGTGGTGGATGGCGGGGCCTGGTCGGTGATGGGCGCTTACAACCAGTTTCGTGATTATCCCTGCTGTGCCAACCCGTTTTTGTATAAGATTTTGCGAGAAGACTGGGGATTTCAGGGGTACATCGTGTCGGACTGCTGGGCGATCAGCGACTTTTTTAAATTTCAGGGATTCTCGAAAGACGCCCCGGAAGCGGCTGCGGTTGCTGTAAAGGCCGGAACCGACCTCAACTGCGGAAATACTTATCCGCACCTGCGCGAGGCAATCAAACGGGGAATTATTTCTGAAGCCGATATTGATGTGGCGGTAAAGCGGCTTTTTACGGCCCGCTTCAAGCTGGGGGTATTCGACCCGGAGGAGAAAGTTCCTTATGCTCAAATTCCGTTCAGCGTAAATACTTCCGACCGTCACTCAACCCTGGCCCGCGAAGCCGCACAGAAAAGTATCGTGTTGCTTAAGAATGAAAATAACCTGCTGCCGCTCTCCAAAAAAGTTCAGACAGTTGCCGTAATCGGCCCCAATGCCGACAACTGGGAGGCGTTGCTGGGCAACTATAACGGGATACCTAAACATCCGGTAACAATTCTGGAAGGTTTAAAAAATAAGCTGGAACCGAAAACCAGCGTCCTGTTTGCCGAAGGTTGTCACCTGGCCGACGGGGTCCACAATCTTACGCCGATCCCTTCCTGTTATCTGCAAACCGAAACCGGTCAGCAGGGAATTAAAGGGGAGTATTTTGCCAATGCCAATTGGGAAGGTTCTCCGGCTTTTACCCGGATCGACGATCAAATCGATTTTTACTGGGAATCGGGTTCACCCTCGCCTGAACTGCCCGACGACGATTTCAGCATCCGCTGGACCGGCTATCTGGTGCCTCCGGTTTCCGGAACCTATCACCTGGGCTGTTGGGGAATGCCGACCTTAAATGTGTGGCTGGAAGGTGAGAAAATTCTTAAGCATAATAGCGAACACCACGCCTTTCATCATGAAAAAGCGGTCGAACTGGAAGCCGGTAAGAAGTATAAAATTGTGTACGAATACAGTAACTGGTACGGCGACGGCGATGCCCGGCTGTTGTGGGTCATGCCCAATCCGCAGATGCTTGACGAAGCGCTGGCTGTTGCCCGGAAAGCCGATGTGGTGGTGCTCGCGCTGGGACTGTCGCAGCGACTCGAAGGTGAAGAGATGCCCATCAAAGTGGATGGCTTTTCTGGCGGCGACCGCACGCACCTGAACCTGCCCAAAACCCAGGAAGAGCTGATGAAAGCCGTTAAAGCGCTGGGTAAACCTACGGTGCTGGTGCTGCTCAATGGAAGTGCACTTTCGGTAAACTGGGCCAGCGACAACGTGGATGCAATTTTATCTGCCGGATATCCGGGGCAGGAGGGGGGCAATGCCGTTGCCGATGTAATCCTGGGCGACTACAATCCCGGCGGTCGGTTGCCGGTAACCTACTACCAGTCGGTTGACCAGCTGCCACCATTTGAGGATTATGATATGCAAAACCGCACTTACCGCTATTTTAAAGGAGAGCCTCTCTATCCTTTCGGATTTGGATTGAGCTACACCACCTTTGCTTACAGCAGACTTCAGCTCCCTGAAAAAATTGAAGCCGGCAAGCCGCTTACCCTTTCGGTACAGGTAACCAACACCGGACAACTGGCCGGAGATGAAGTGGTGCAGCTTTACCTTACCGATGAAAAGGCCTCTACCCCGCGTCCGATCCGTCAGCTGGAAGGTTTTCAACGGGTTACGCTAAAACCCGGAGAGTCGAAAGTGGTTGAGTTTACGTTAGAGCCCCGTCAGCTTTCTGTCATCAACAGCAAGGATAACCGGGTGATCGAACCGGGCTGGTTTACCGTTGCCGTCGGTGGGAAACAGCCTGGATTTACCGGAAAAGCCGATGCGCCAACTACCCAGGTGGTTACCGGGCGCTTCCGGGTAACGGGCAGGGAATTTACGTTTCCAACGAAGTAACCTGGAAAGAGCTATCTAATCAAAACGGGCCGCCTGGAGACAGACAGCCCGTTTTGATTTTAAGAACGTTTGCTTTAGAAATTGCTCACATTCAGTCTTCCTCCCGTAACACATTTTCCGGAAAGAGAACTTGTTGGAGTTGCCGAACCAAGAATGGCTATTTTGATGTCTGAAGCAGAAGCGCCGGGATGTGTGGAGGCGTAAAGCGCCACGGCGCCGCTCACGTGGGGGGTAGCCATGGAAGTGCCGCTGTAGTTGGCATATCCCGACACAATATTTTTTCCCGATTTTTTCGGAACAGTTGAGTAGATGCCCGATCCGGGAGCCCCCAGGTCAACGGTGGTTGCGCCGTAATTGGAGAAGCTTGAGAGTGCCCCGGTGCTGGTAATGGAAGCCACTGCAATGATATTGTCGTTAGCATAGCTGGAAGGGTAGTGCGGAGAGCTGCCGTCGTTGTTAACCCCGGAATTGCCGGCTGCAGCAATAAACAGGATCCCGGCACTGTTGGCCCGTTCAATAGCTTCGAAGAGTGCTTTCGAATAGCCGCCGCCGCCCCACGAGTTGTTGGTTGCCACCAGGTTGATCCCGTGTCTGATCTTCAGGTCGGTGAAATAGTCCACCGCCTTGATGGCATTCAGGGTCGTGCCTCCCCGGTTGCCAAGAAATTTGGCGCTTAACAGTTTCACCTTCCAAACCACGCCGGCGACCCCTTTTCCGTTGCCGCCAACCGCCCCGATGGTACCGGCCACGTGGGTGCCGTGGTCGTCGGCAGTGCCGTCAAAAACGGTGTTGTTGTTGCCATCGAAATCCCAGCCAAACACATCGTCTTTGTATCCGTTCAGGTCGTCATCAATCCCATTGCCGGGAATCTCGCCGGGATTGACGCCGGCGTTAGCCGCCAGGTCTTCGTGGGTGTACATGTATCCTTCGTCGATGATGCCGATGTAAACTGTCGACGAACCGGTGTGGTTGTTAAACCAGGCCGCTGCAGCCTGACTGCCGAACGAATTGGCCGGCGAAGTCGATGAACTGTACATGCCCCAAAGCGATCCGTTGGTGTAATAAGTGTCGTTTGAAACGGCCGTGTGGGTATAGAGGTAGTTGGGTTCGGCATACTCGATTTCAGGCAAACCCTTTGCCCGGGAAATAGCCTCAAGTGCCGGACCGGGCAGGCTCACCAGCATAATACCCTGCTGATCGCCGATTCGCTCCATCATTTTGGTGAGCACTTTCTCTTTTACTTTTCCGCTGATTTTTTGCAAAACCAATGTTTTTTGCGCTTCGCTGACCCCGGCTTTAAACCTGACCAGTATTTCATTGGGAACCATCTGGAGGTTTTCAGCTACAGGAGCTTTTTTCAGGATCATATCATTCGAAGGGGAAAGTATTTCCTCATCTTTCTGACATCCGGATATTGCCACGATCACCAGAACGGTAAAGGATAACAGCAACAGTTTTGTTTTCATAATTCTGATTTTTAAAGGATTGTCATACAAACAAATTTACGGAATGTCAGGTTTTTGATCATCAATAAAAAGTGTTTATTTTTTATGATTTGAAATTTTTCAAGGGTTTTTCAAGGCGGGTTGTTGGTGAAAGCAGGCAAAGTGGTTTCATTTCAACAGAAGCGAAATAGAAAAGGCTGCCAGAAGACAGCCTTTTACAATTAGCAACAAAATATTTTAGCGGAGGTGACTCTTTCAGGCCACCTGGGCGAAAATCACCACGTAGTTGTGTCCATATTTTTTAGCACATTTCGGACAGGTGGTGTAATAAAAGTAATATTTCAGCACCGAGTGTCCTTTTGCGGTCACATACTGGCTGGTCTGTTTGATCCATTTGGGCACATCGCGGTAGGGGCCGTCGAATACTTTGGTCAGAAATGTTCCGCTGAGGGTAACATTGCTGATCCCTGCAACGGGATGCGTGACCGCCAGATAAAAATCGGAACGCCACGGTGAAGGATCGTGTGCCAGCATCAGAAAATCTTGTACCTCGGGAGCAGCTTCGGCGGCTTCGGCGGCGCTCCAGAGTTTGTTGATCGTGCGGGCAATTGAACCGGGCAGCGGGATGTGAAAGAGCTGACATACCGGCGCGGTGATGAATGGTTTCTCATTCCAGACAATCGTCTTTTCCTCCCACGGAACCGGGTCAAACGGGGGGCAGCAAACGGATGGATCTTTATAGTTGCTCATTGGTTTAAAAATTAGGTAAATAATGGTTGATTTTTGCTTCCGGAGCCTGATACGTGCGGTCGTTCGGATGGTTACCTTTTTGCCGGTTCTTTAACGGGCTTTCAGGGTAACTAAAAATAGCGAAGCGCTGTTTACGCTGCCGGCTATTCTTCTATTTTTGTATAAAAACAGTTCAGCATGACAACACGAAGAACCTTTATCCGCCGGACAGCAGCAGCCATTGCCGGCGTTTCGGTGATTTCGCGCGTAGAGGCCGGCGGTCGGCGCGAAGATAGCGGGGAACAGCTGTTTCCGGTGGTAGTTTCCACCTGGAATCACGGATTGCCGGCCAACGAAGCTGCCTGGGAGATTCTGAGAAGCGGAGGTTATGCCCTCGATGCGGTGGAAGCTGGCGTAAAAATTCCGGAAGCCGATCCCGCGGTGATGACCGTTGGTTACGGTGGGCTTCCCGACCGCGACGGGAAGGTAACCCTCGATGCGTGCATCATGGATGAAAAAGGAGGTGCCGGGTCGGTAACTTTTTTGCAACACATCAAACATCCGATTTCGGTAGCCCGGCTGGTGATGGAAAAAACGCCCCACGTGATGCTGAGCGGCGACGGCGCGCTGCAGTTTGCGCTGGCCAATGGTTTCCGCAAAGAAAATTTGCTGACCGATGCGGCTAAAAAGGCCTGGAAAGCGTGGCTGAAAACCGACCGCACCTTCAGGCCGGTGGTGAACATTGAAAATGAGATCCGGCAAAACCATGACACCATCGGGATGTTGGCTGTTGACCGCCGGGGAAATATTTGCGGAGCGTGTACCACCAGCGGCATGGCTTTTAAAATGCACGGTCGGGTGGGCGATTCGCCCATCATTGGCGCCGGTTTGTTTGTCGACGGCGATGTGGGCGGGGCCGTGGCCACCGGCTCGGGCGAGCTGGTCATGAAAACGGTGGGATCGTTTCTGGTGGTGGAACTGATGCGAAACGGCAGGAGTCCCGAGGAGGCATGCCGCGAGGCGGTAGAACGGATTGTTCATAAAATACCGGGCTACCACGAACACCAGATCGGATACCTGGCCCTCCAAAAAGATGGACAGGTTGGGGCCTACTGTATGAAACCGGGCTTTGATTACGCCATCCGAACCGACAGCCGGAAAGAGCTGGTGCCGGTGGCATCTTACTGTTCCGAATAAAAAAAGGGCTTCGAAAAGCCCTCTTTTACCATCTCGCAGAAAAATTAATATCTTCTGTTACCGTAATTGCTTCCTTTTTTCTGAAAATCAGGGGTTCTTCTCTGGAAATTTTTCCGGGGTGCAGGGCTGCTTTCGCGGGGGCGGGCTTGTTTTACAACAATCTGTTTGCCATCTACTTCTGTTTCGTTTAACGCATTGATGGCAGCTTGGGCTTCTTCGTCGTTTTTCATTTCGACGAATCCGTAACCTTTAGAGTTTCCTGTTTCCTTGTCAAAAATAACTTTGGCAGAAACGACTTCACCATACTCTCCGAAGAGTTCTTCCAAGTCCTGGCCAGTGGTAGCCGAACTCAGTTTTGCAACGAATAAATTCATAAGAAATAAAACATAAAAAGTTAGAACAAAAATTAATTATTAAAAGACGGAGACTGATTCCCGTTCTTTTAATGTAAAGAAACAAACAATTTGCGAATTATTTAGTTTACAGCTCCACTTTTTTGTAAATTATTTTGGCTTTAAAGTGGTTGTATTTCAGTTTGATAAAATGCAATTTGGCGGCTGGTAACTTATGTTTTTTTTCGCCTGAAATAAGGTTTTTCCAGCAGCTGTTTTCCCTTTTTGCAGGGTTTGACATATTATTTGATTTTCAGGAAACCGGAACGGGGATCTCCGGGCCTTTTGGTCCGGCGCGGTGATTAAAACAGGCAATATTGCAGACGGTTGAGTGCATCTTTTTTAGGGGAATATCTTGCCGGCGAATAAACAATCGTGCGCGAAGCTGGTTTTGTATGGATAGTTATCAATTCAAAAAAAAATAGAAATGGAAAAAAACAGTTCGAAAGTAACCTTTAAAGGAAATCCGGTTACCCTGCTGGGGAAAGCGGTCAAAGTTGGCGACAAAGCTCCTGCCTTTTCGGTAATCGATTCGGGATTGTCTCCCCGTTCGCTCAGTGATTATGCCGGAAAAGTAAAGGTGATTGCCGTGTATCCTTCGATTGATACCGGCGTGTGTGCCGCCCAGAACCGAAAGTTTAACGAAATCGCTTCCGGTTTATCCGGCGAGGTGGTTGTCCTTTCGGTTTCGTGCGATCTGCCGTTTGCCCAATCGCGTTTTTGTGCTGCCGAAGGGTTGAAGCGTGTGATCACCCTTTCGGACCACAAAGAGGTTGATTTCGGGTTAAAATACGGCTTTCTGATCGAGGAGCTCCGCCTGCTGGCCCGCGGAACAGTGATTATCGACCGCAACGACGTGGTTCGCTATGTAGAATATGTTCCCGAGATTGCTCAGGAACCGGATTATGAAGCTGCCCTGCAGGTGATTCGCCAACTGGTTTAGCATTTTTTTAAAAGTTGTGGGTTTAAACCGTCAGCAATAAAAATAGGAAAGCCGGAACACTGTTCCGGCTTTTATTTTAACCTGTCGGGGTGACTGGACTCGAACCAGCGGCCTCGTCGTCCCGAACGACGCGCGCGACCAACTGCGCCACACCCCGTCTGAATGGCGGCACAAATTTAATATTTTAGGTTGACAGCCAAACATTATTTTCAAGAAAAAACCTGAAAAAGCTGAATTCATCCGTAATTCAATCACCTGTAGCTGGTTTTGGAAATCTACAGCCGGCAGATTTTTCTGATATTTTATGCACAGGATCAATCATGTTTAATCGTTCAACAACGCTCAGAAATGTCGATATTTAAATGCCAGCGGTACCGATAATGGCCAATAGATTGGAAATTTCCGGATTTTGGGAGGTTCGTCTTGCCCGGCATTGAAAGTGGAGACTGTGGAAAAGCAGTGGGCCGTTTTCTGATATTCTGCTGGGTCAGGGGGTGTTTTGAAAGACCAGCTCGCAGAGTCCCGCCGGCCGGTTGTGATCGGCCACGAAAATCCGGACGGTCAGTTTGCCATCGGTGATCCGCACGATTTTTTCCGACGTCCACTCCGGCATTCCGGCTTTTAAGTCGAATGTTCCGGCCGAGATTCCTTCAAACTCGACTTTTTGCCACGTGGCTTCCTGCCAGTCGCCGACACGGGCGCGCACGCGGTAAAGGCCGTTTCGGACGTTGATTTCGAAATCGTACCACGAAACGGGATTGGTGCAGGCAGCCGGTTCTCCGGCAAACAGCGTTTTCCGGAGGCGGGCATTTCCGGATAGGCCGTCAGTCACTCCTTCCACTCTGGCCGCCGGATTCCATGCGCCGAGCTTCCAGCCGGTGCCCGAATACTCTTCAAACGCCGAAAGGTTTTGGATGTTGCGGCCTTGTGAATTGGTCCGGCCAAACTCGATGCGCCCTTTGGTGAATGATTTCAGGAAAAACAGCTGTTGCCCATAGTAGAGTTCCATGAGCTGCGGGAAAAAGTTGACCACGTGGCTGAACCGGTTGGCGTAAGCCGGTGCCGAGTCGGGTTTTACCACACTCAAACGAAGATACCCCCAGTTATTGTCGCCCCAGATATAACCGATGCCATCGCCCCGCTCAAGCTTCTGGTCTTTTCTGATCAGCAGGTGGCGGACATAGAGATTGTCGTAGATGTAGTAAATGCCGGGATTGGACTGGCTTTCGAGGCACACACAGGCCGTTTCGGCCAGGTCGGTGTTTTTTGTTTCGATCCATACTACCCGGCTGTTTTCGAGCGCTAATATCATGTGGCGGCGCAATCCGCGGGCCTCCTGCATGTCGAGGTCGATGCCCGGATTTACGTTTCCGGTGAGGCTGTTCCCCGGACGGAGATACGAAAAGAGGTAACTGTCTTCCATGGCCTGCCAGGTGTAGCCGTCGGTGAAATCGACCGGGAAAATATAGTCGGCCGGGTTCAGCAGGGGATTTTCATTTTCCGACAGGCAGATTAAAGCCTCTTTTTTTAACAGGCCGTGTACCGGATGGTTGTGCGAGAGGGATTTCACGGCCCGGTTGTCTGCAACAAAAATCCGCACGTTTTCGGTTGAAACCGGTAAGGTGCGGCGGCTCACCTCGAGCCAGAGTGTATCGCTCCCCACTCTGATCCGGTTGAAATGGTTTTCGGTGTGCAGCAACTCCACTTCGGTGTTGTTGAAAATAAAAGTTTCGCCGATATCGAGATTGACATAGGTGGCATTTCCCCACCTGAAGACAGAGGTGTCGGTTACGGCCGCATGCGCCCCCGGAATGGCCGGCAGGAAGAAAAGGAGCAGGCGTGTTGCCATCCTGCCGGCTATCCGGTACCTGCAGAAGAGTGCAGTCGCAGAAAAGATCCTATCCGAAAATGTTTTGTTCAAAGTCAATTTGGTTAGCGGTGAAAGCTTTGACGAATGAATTTTAATCCGTCGAAAAGGCCGGTCCGCCAGTACTCCCACACATGTCCGCCGTCGCGGGTCCGGTATTCGTGTGGAATATTGAGATTGCGCATTTTGACATGCAGCGCTGCGTTGCCGCGGTAGAGGAAATCGTCGTCGCCGCAGTCGATGTAAAAGCGGATCTATTTGAGTTTTTCCGGCGCAACGGAATCGAGCAGGTGGAGCGGGCTTTGGCTTTTCAGCGATTCAGTGAGGCGGTCGTTTCCGGTTAATCCGGGACCGAAAATTTTGCCGAACATGTTTTCGTACTGTCCGGCCGGCATGTTGACAAACTCCTCTTCGGTAAAGGTTCCGGAGCTGAGCGCCACACACGCAGCAAACAGGTCGGGGTTGCGCATCGAGATTTTCAGGGCGCCGAAGCCCCCCATCGACAAGCCGGCAATGGCGCGAAACTCTTTTTTGGGCCGGATGCGGTACTGTTTTTCAATGGCCGGCATAAATTCGCGGATGAACATCTCCTCCCAGCGCTCTTTGCCGTCGTACGAGTTGCAATACCAGGACACTTTTCCGTCGGGCATCACAATGATACAGGGCGGAAAATCGCCGTTGGCAATCCCCCGGTCGGCAATCCGGTTGGCTTCGCCAAACTGGACCCAGGCGGTTTCATCGTCGGAGTAGCCGTGCAACAGGTAGAGTACCGGATAGCTGCGCTGCGAGGTTTCGTAATCGGGAGGCAGGTAGATGGAGTATTCCACCGGGTAAGGGACAGTTTTACTTTGAAAGGTGAGGCTTTCAATCACTTTTCCGGATTGCGCCGGTACCATTTGCGGGAGGATGCCCGCACAGAAAACGAGAATTGCAGAAAGATACTTCATCATATTATTTCAAGTTGATTAGATTTTGATTCATGGATTACAGCAGGTTAATATCCTGCAGCCTGTCCGTCTTTTCGCGATTCAGACGCGCCATAATAGACCCGGTTGGTTTCATCACGTTTGATGGCCTGGTAGCCGCCGTAGCCGCCCAAATCGAACTGGACAACATGTCCTTTTTGCATCAGGGCGCGGATGGTTTCCCACGAAAAGCCGGTTTCGAGGGTAAGAATGCCGCCGTCGGTCATCTTCCCGCCGGTAGGTTCGCTGGAGCCCAGGTGTTGTATGCGCGGGGCGTCGCCGGCTTCCTGAATGTTCATGCCAAAATCGATCAGGTTACAGATTATCTGCACATGACCTTGCGGTTGCATGGCGCCTCCCATGACGCCAAAACTCAGAAACGGCTTTCCGTCTTTGGTCACAAAGCCCGGGATAATGGTGTGGAACGGCCGTTTGTGCGGGGCATACACGTTGAAATGTCCCTCTTCAAGGGTAAACATTTCGCCGCGGTCCTGGAGGATAAACCCCAGCCGGGCGGGTGTCATTCCCGAGCCCATCCCGCGGTAATTGCTCTGGATGAGCGAAACCATATTGCCCTCCTTGTCGGCCGTGGTGAGATAGATGGTGTTGGCCTGTTCCAGTTCTCCGGGCGTGTAGCTGCGCGCCGCGCGGGCGGAGTTGATCAGGCTGGCACGCTCCCGGGCATACGTTTTTGAAATCAGTTTTTCAACCGGAATCTGGTTAAACGCCGGATCGGCATAAAATTTAGCACGGTCTTCAAACGCCAGTTTTTTGGCTTCGGTAAACAGGTGGATGTATTCGGCCGAGCCAAATCCCATCTTTTTCAGGTCGAAATTTTCGAGGATATTGAGCATTTGCAGGACGGCCGTTCCCTGTCCGTTGGGCGGCAGTTCCCACACGTCGTAGCCGCGGTAATTGGTCGAAACAGGGGTGACCCATTCCGAAGTGTGGTCTTCAAAATCTTTCATGCTCAGGAAACCGCCGTTTGCTTCGAGGTAGGCGACGATTTTCCGGGCAATTTCACCTTTGTAGAAGATGTCGCGGCCATGAAGGGCAATTTTTTCCAGTGTTTCGGCCAGGTATGGATTTTTAAAAATTTCGCCTTTGGAAGGCGCTTTCCCGTTGGGCATAAAAATCTCTTCGAAACCGGGATATTTCTGCAGCGCCCGGGCGTTCGACTGCCAGTAGTAGGCAATTAGTTCGCTGACCGGAAAGCCGTTTCGGGCATATTGAATAGCCGGTTGCAGGATTTCGGTCATGGGAAGCCGGCCAAATTTTTGGTGCAGTTCAAACCAGCCGTCGACACAGCCGGGGACCGAAACCGGCAGGGGCCCCAGCGAAGGGATTTTTTCAATGTTGTTCTGCTTGAAATAATCGAGGGTCAGGTTGTAAGGCGATCTGCCGCTGCCATTGAGTCCGTAGAGCTGTTGGGTTTTGGCGTCCCACACGAGGGCAAAAAGGTCGCCCCCAATGCCGTTTCCGGTAGGTTCAACCAGTCCCAGCAGCGCGTTGGCGGCAATGGCGGCATCCACTGCCGATCCGCCGGCTTTCAGAATATCGAGTGCCACCTGCGTGGCCAGTGGCTGACTGGTACAGGCTATCCCGTTTTGGGCAATCACTTCGGAGCGGGAGGCAAAATTCAGTCCCGTAATACGGTCCTGTCCACTGCTGCCAATCGACAGGCACAACAAAAACGCTAAAAGGGTTCTCTTTTGCATGGTAAAATGGTGTGAACGGTTGAAAAATTATCCGGTGACCCGCCGGCCAAACGGGGTGAGTGCCAGCGAAACCAGCTTGAAATGTTGTCGGGCCCACGGAATACCGATGATGGTGATCCCCAGCAGCAGTCCGATCAGCAGATGGGAGAGGGCGATCCAGATGCCGCCCACGATCAGCCAGATCAGGTTCATGAGGGTAGAGAGGCACCCCGGAGCATAATCCATGTATTCGATTTTTTTATCGAAGGGCCACAACGCAATGGTTGCCAGCTTGAAAATCTGCAGTCCGAAAGGAATGCCCACAATCGTCAGGCAAAGGACGCAGCCCGCAATCAGATATTCCAGGAAAATGAAAAAACCGCCGAAGATTAACCACAACAGGTTGCCGATTGTACTCATGTTTGTTCAGATTTAGGTTTTTGTTGCCGTTAAAAGTACAGAAAACCGTTCAGCTTTTAAAACATCGGGCGCCGGAAAGTGGATGCTTCTTTTGGGTTTGCCGAAGAGGAATTCTGCAGAAGCTTTGCTCACGCTGTTGGTTAAATCCCCGACTGATTTTTTAACAATAAGAGAGGCTGACGTTTGGTTGGACAAAATTTTCAAGCGGAAATGTCCGGAGAAGTTGCTGCATAAAAAACGCAGGATCTTCCGGTTGTGAGGAAAATCCTGCGTGCAAAAAAAGTATTTTGACCGTTCAGACGGCAAAGATTCGTTTATAGGATCGAGGACCAGATGGGGATGAGGTTAATCAGAAAATAGACCCCCGCCGCAATGGCCATACTTACCGGGATGGTGAGGACCCAGGCAACCAGCAGGTTGGTCGCCACTCCCCACCTGACGGCAGACAGGCGTTTGGTCATTCCGACCCCCATAATTGATCCGGCAATGGTGTGGGTGGTACTGACCGGGATTCCCAGCCCCTGCGATACGCCAAACAGGGTGATGGCGCCGGCTGTTTCGGCGGCTACGCCTTCCAGCGGTGTCACTTTGGTGATTTTGGTCCCCATCGTTTTGACAATCCGCCAGCCTCCCATCATGGTTCCCAGCGCAATTGCCGAATAACAGGAGATGGGGATCCAGGCGGGAACGTGCAGGTGTTTTTTCCCTACCGCATCAATCGTTTCCGAAACGTGTACCCAGTGGGGGATTTCAATACCTTTGGTGTTGAGGTGGGCCACATACACCAGCATGGCTGCGCTGATAATCCCGACCACCTTCTGTGAGTCGCTGCCGCCGTGCCCGAGGCTGAAAGCCCCGGAAGAGACCAGCTGCAGACGTTTAAACCATTTGTTGGCACGGTGCGGGTTTGCTCGCCGGCACGTCCACATGATAATGACCGTCAGGATATAAGCAATAAGCATCCCGATAATCGGGGCCAGAAAGATAAAACCGATGGTTTTCAGAATGACTTCCTGGTTGATAACGGCAAAGGAGCCGGTATGGGCTACTGCCGCTCCGGCAAATCCGCCGATCAGGGTGTGCGACGACGAGGAGGGGATCCCCAGCCACCAGGTGAGCAGGTTCCAGATAATCGCGGCAACAATACCGGCCAGGATCACTTCCAGGTTGATCGAACCGCTTTCGACGGTTTTTGCGACGGTGTTGGCCACTTTCAGGTCGAAAACCCAGTATGCTAAAAAGTTGAAGGCAGCCGCCCACAATACCGCCGGAAACGGAGCCAGCACTTTGGTGGAGACAATCGTTGCAATGGAGTTGGCCGCATCGTGAAACCCGTTGATCAGGTCAAACACGAAAGCCAAAACAATAATAATAATCAGAATTGTAAACATAGCCTGAATAATAAATGGGTTCTGAAGTTGTTTATCAGGCGTATTTCACCAAAATCGTTTTTACCACATCCGAAACGTCTTCGATTTTATTGGCAATCTTTTCCAGATTTTGGAGAACTTCCTTTTGTTTAATCAACTCGATAGCATTCTTTTCGTTTTCGAAAAGGTTGGAAATGGCCAGTTTGTAAAATTCATCGGCCCGGCTTTCCAGTTTGTGCAGGTCTTTGCAGGCCCGCAAAGTTTTATCGGTGTTTTTGAGGTTTTCCAACCCGTTAACTGCGATCTGAATCTTGAGGCATCCCTCCTGGATCAGTGCAGCCATCTCGTGCATGTGTTTGCTGAAGGTTGAAAAGTGGTAGAACTCAATTTTTCCGGCCAGGCGGTAAATCAGGTCCACTACATCATCGATGGTGGTTGTCAACTCGTGGATATCTTCCCGGTCGAAAGGGATGATAAAGGTGTTGTTTAACTCATCGAAAATCTGGTTGGTCACTTCATCACCTTTTTTTTCGATTGACTTAATCGTCAGCCGGATGGCTTTTTGCTCCTCCTCAGCGGCTGCGTCGAAGAGTTTGTTTAGTTCTGCCGCGGCTTCCACACAGTTTTGGGCGGCGAAATTAAACATACCATAAAATTTTTTTTCTTTTGGGGTAAAGTACTTAAGCAAACGAGATAGATTCATACGGATGATTTGTTTATATAGCAAAGATCAGATAATCGAAACAATTTTTTTCTGAGCTGAACTCATATTTTTCTGAAAAAATTAAAAATCCTCAAAACCAGTAGAATTTTGAAATTCGGGCCAAAGATGTGAATAAGATTATAATCCTGAAATGGGGTAAGGGTATTTTTAACTTCAATTTAATACAACAATTGACTCAACAGTTTAAAACCTTTGTTTGGCTGGTTTTCTTTGATTTTTTCGGACGGGCGGCGTGCAGATGTTTTAAAGAATATGTAAATTGGGGGTTTTGTAAATTCCAAAATAAATGTGATGATGAGCAGGAAAATGATCTGGCTGGCAGCACTGGCCGTAGGATTGGTGGCAGGGTGCCAACCCCAGCCTAAGGTACCGGAGTCGACCCTTCCGGTAAAGATTATTTTGGATACCGACATGGGACCCGACTTCGACGATGCCGGCGCAATAGCCGTGCTTCACGCCCTGGCCGCCCGCGGCGAGTGTGAGATTCTGGCCACCCTGGCCAGCGACCGTCACCCGACAATTGCCCCCACCATCGAGGCGTTTAACCGCTATTTCGGAAAACCTGATATCCCGGTGGGAGTGCCGGTTGACGACGGTCCTGATTTTACCTGCCCCAACCACTGGAATGATTCCATCATTGTTAAATTTTTGAAAGAACCCAAAACCAACGCCGATTATCCATCGGCAGTCAGGGTTTACCGGCAGGTTCTGGCGGCTCAGTCCGACCAGAGCGTAACCATTGTCACGGTTGGATTTATGACCAACCTGGAGGATTTGCTCAAGTCGGGGGCCGACGAATTTTCGGAACTCCGCGGAACCGATCTGGTAAAAAAGAAGGTTCGTAACTACGTCACCATGGCTGGTGTTTTTCCCGAAGGGTGGGAGTTCAACGTTAAGGAACACGCCTCCGCGGCGCAGTATGTTTTTGAAAACTGGCCAACCCCGATTCTGTTCAGCGGTTTTGAGATCGGTGAGAAGATTATGACCGGTCGCCGCGTGGCCGAGGAAGGTTCTTCGGACAACCCGGTTTCGTGGGCCTACCGCTACTGCCTCGAAACCTACCACGGCGGTCCGCTGAATAAACGGTGCAGCTGGGACCACACGGCTGTTTTGGCTGCGGTGCGTAACCCCCGGGATTATTTTTATGTGATCGGAGACGGAAAGTTTGTTGTGATGCCCGAAGGCAAAAACTATTGGGACGCCTCTCTCAACGCCGGCCACTCTTTCCTGGTTCACAAAATGCCTTACGATTCCATTGCCACAGTTCTCGACGAGCTGATGATGTATGAACCGTGACCGCTGATTGGTGTTTTATGGGGAGACCGATAAAAGATACCAATGAAAAAAGTTTGGGCTGGAATAGGTGTTTTGTTTCTGTTGGCCGGCTGTTCGTCGCCGCAGGAATCCCGTCCCGTTTCGCAACCTGTTGCTGTCGAAGATATCAGTGCGCCTGTTTTGGAGCGTTACCTGACCGGTAAAGGTTTGCCGGCTGATGAGGCGAAGCTGTTTAACAACTCACATGGAACAGATCAACACCGGAGCGGTTTTTCGCCGGAAGCGGAGTCGCAGCTATCCGCCGTTTTACAAAACCGGGAGCTGTTGCTGAAGAGCGGCGAAGCCCGTTATGCCGATGAACTACAGAAAACGGTGGAGTGGCTCGACCGCCTGGTTCCGCCCGACTCAAGCGGGATTGAATATGCTGCCCGGCTTTCAGCCGTTCTTCTGCCGGTGGTTTTTACCCGCGACGTTGATAAAATTTACCTGAATCTTTTTACAGATGCCTCCCTGGCATACGAACACTCCCTGGGCGGGAGGGTGAAGATCTCTCAACGGGCCGAAGATCATTCCGGGAGGAGGCTGACGGTTACTTTTGAGCTGCCGGAGAAACGCTACATCGAACTCTATGTGCGGGTTCCGTCCGGTGCGGGGCATCCTTCTGTTGTGGTGAAAAAGGTGAAGTACTTTGCCCAACCCGGCAGTTATTGCCAGATTGCCAAAAAATGGAAAGCCGGCGATATGGTGGAAATCTCTTTCTGAAGAAGTTTAACGCAAACGGCCGGCAAAAGGGAAGCGGGAACCGCTCCCTGCAGGCAGACTGTTTTCAGGCGTTGTCCTGATTTAGAAGCTCTTTTTGAGGGCTACCATTTTGATGGCAGTTACCGCAGCCTCGTCGCCTTTGTTGCCCAGTTTTCCGCCAGCACGGTCGAGAGCCTGTTGCTGGTTGTCGGTGGTCAGGACGCCAAAAATGAAGGGGAGATTGTATTTCAGGTTCAGATCCATCGCTCCCTGGGTCACTCCCTGACAGATAAAGTCGAAATGACGGGTTTCGCCCTGGATTACACATCCCAGCAGGATGACCGCGTCAACCTGTCCGGCTTCGGCAAAAAACTGGCCTCCCAGCGGCAGTTCAAAACTTCCGGGGACCATTTTGATGTGGATATCTTCTTCGTTTGCGCCATGTTTCAGCAGGGTTTCAAAAGCCCCGTCGGCCAGTGCGCCGGTAATCTCCCAGTTCCACTCCGAAACCACTATTCCGAAGCGCATGCCGGCGGCGGAAGGTACTTGGGAGGCGTCGTATGCCGATAAATTTTTGGTTGCCATAAATTCGCGGATAAAAAAAATCCCCTCCGGAAGGAGGGGAGTGAGTTATTTGGATAGTTTTTATTTTTTCTGCTGAACCTCGATCCGGGCGATGTATTTGTCGATATTGCGTCCTTCGGCCGATTCGGCAAATTTCTCCTTGATCTCTTTGTAGAGGGCCAGGGCTTTGTTCAGATCGCCTTCGCTTTCGAGCAGGTTTCCGGCCTTCAGCAGGTAAATGGGGGTGGTAAATTCGTTGGTCGTCATCGAAGCAGCTTTTTGATACTGTTTCAACGCTTTGTCTTTCTGCCCCAGTTCAAGATAGGCATCCCCTTTGGCGCCTTCGGCTACCGGTCCCAGCACCAGGTCGTCGGTTGAAAAACTTCCCAGCTGATCGATGGCGTCTTCATACTGACCGCTCCTCAGGTAGGAGATTCCGGCGTAGTAACGGGCCAGGTTGGCCGACTTGGTCATTCCGTAGTCGTCGATAATGTCGAGGAAACCCAGGTAGTTTCCATCTCCATTCAGCGCCAGGTTGAAGGAATCTTTTTCAAAATATTGTTCAGCCATGAACATTTGCGACTGAGCCTCTTTTTCGCGCGGCTGCATGTAAAATTTGTTGAAGCCGAGATAACCCAGTACAACCAGAACGATTACACCGATGGCGTACGTAATAATCTTCTGATTATCTTCAATAAACTGTTCGGTTTTCGTCAGGGCACTTTCAATTTCCTGAAGGTTATCGCGCTGTTCTGCTTTGTTTCCCATTTCAACGTATTTTCAAAAATTGTGTCGCAAAAATAGCTTTTTTTTCAAAACTTGTCGGCTATTAACCATTTAAATTTGAAGATTAATCAACAGCCGGCTGTTATTAATCGGTTCGCCGGAGCTCTTTTTTTTGTGTAGATTTGCAAAAGCCGATAAATTGGAGCAATGTACCTTCGAAGTTTGTCAATCGTCAATTTTAAAAATATCCGGGAGAGCACCGTGGATTTTTCGCCGCGCCTGAACTGTCTGATCGGGGATAACGGCGCCGGAAAGACCAATGTGCTTGACTCACTGTATTATCTCTCTTTTTGCAAAAGCTTTTTTAATCCGGTCGATTTGCTGAATATCTGTCATGGCGAGTCGTTTTTTATGCTGAACGGAAAATATTTCCGCCGCGAGGCGGACGAAACCGTCGCCTGCGGGTTTCAGAGCGGACAGAAGAAGCAGTTTAAACGAAACGGGAAAGTGTATAAAAAGCTGGCCGACCACATTGGGTTGCTGCCGCTGGTGATGGTTTCGCCTTCGGATGCCAACCTGATTCTGGGCGGAAGCGACGAGCGCCGCAAGTTTATGGACGGGGTGATTTCGCAATACGACCCCGGCTACCTCGAAAGCCTGCTGCGCTACAACCGGGTGTTGCTGCAGCGGAACAACCTGCTCAAACAAAATGGCGCCGACCCGGCGCTGCTGAGCGAGATGCTGGCAGTGTACGACATGCAGCTGGTGGAATTTGGCGAGCGGATTCACCTGATGCGCCGCGAATTTATTGAAAAGCTGATCCCGGTTTTTCAGTATTTCTATTCGTTTATTTCGCAGGGAAATGAAACGGTGGGCCTCTCGCACCAGTCCGATTTGTACGGAAACGATTTCGGACAGCTGCTGGCCGATGCCTTGCCGCGCGACCGGGTGGCGCAGTTTACCACAGTCGGGATCCACAAAGACGACCTGCAATTGTCGCTGAGCGGCTATCCCATCAAAAAACTGGGATCGCAGGGACAGCAAAAAACTTACCTGGTGGCGCTGAAACTGGCTCAGTACGAGTTTATCCGCCAGCTTTCGGGGATGAAACCGATCCTGTTGCTCGATGACATTTTCGACAAACTTGACCGCAACCGTGTGGAGCAGATCGTCAAAGTGGTGTCGGGCGATGCTTTTGGCCAGATTTTTATCACCGACACCAACCGCGAGCACCTCGACTCCATTCTCCATTCGGTGACCCCCGACTACCGGCTCTTTAAAGTGATCAACGGAAAAATTGAATTAGCCTCATGAAACGCAGCAATACCCTACATGTCAGCCAGGCGCTGAAAGAGTTTATCCGCGAAACCCGCATCGACGGCAAACTGAAGGAGGTGGACATTATCAACCACTGGGAAACTTTACTCGGAAGGACAATCAGCCGGTACACCTGCAAAATCTACATCTCCAACCATGTTTTATATGTTGAGATCAGTTCGCCGGTGGTGAAATCGGAACTGGTGATGATGCGCGAAGAGATCCGGGAGAAGCTGAACCGACAGGTGGGCGAAGAGATTGTCCGGCAGATTGTTTTCCGGTAGAATGAATGGTTGGGGGTAATTTTTTTGCTCAGATTTTTTACGTTATTTTTTCCGGATCGCTTTGATATCCCAGCACTTTTTATTGGTATCCCAGTAAAGCCGGTACCGTTTTCCCTGTGCCAGCAGATATTCTTCATATTGATCGTCGGTGTAAACCCGGATGCATGGGCGGTGGCTGTAAGGCGGAGAAACCCACGACTGGCGGGGCTGAATATCGTATTGGACCAGCGAATGATGATCCGGACCAATCCGGATCTGCTGCACCTGTTCGCTTTCGTTGATAATCATCACCCGGTTGGGCGACATCCGGGCTGCGGGGGCGGTTTGGGGTTGCGGTTCCGGCACCGCTCCGGAAAGGAGGGTCAGCAGAAAACCTGAAAATGCAATCGCTGAAAAAAGTTTGTAGATTAGCCTTGGCATGGTATCGTTTTTTTGTTGAAAATAGTCCGCTTGTTCCCTCTCCGCAATGGCCGGTTTGCGTCGCAAAGATATGCTTCAGCCGGTTCTTCTTTCAAATAAAGAAAGAAAAATTATTTGACATGGAAAAGCAACCCGGAAGGCGGTTGGTTGCTCTTCAGAACGAAAACGGACCCAACTCTTTTTGGGGTCAAATGAGAAAAAGGAGTTTGTTGAAATGATTTTTCTAAATTTGCCGCATCGAAAATGATGGGAAAAGAAAAAACCTTGAAGACACAATCTAATGCAGGCAAAATGAAGAATTGGTTTGCTGTTTATGTCCGGTCGCGGGCCGAGAAAAAAGTGGCAGAAGCGCTTTTGCAACAAGGTTACGAGTTCTTTCTTCCGCTGAAAAAGACACTCCGCAACTGGAGCGACCGTAAGAAGTGGGTCGATCTGCCGCTGATCCCGGGATACTGTTTTGTCTGTTGCACTCCTGGCGAACACCATCAAATCCTTCGCTTTAACCACGTGGTTTCGTTTGTCCGTTTTTGCGGGCAACCAGCCGTCATTCCCGCCGGGCAGATTGATATGCTGAAGCGGATGCTGAAACAATCCGACTTTTCGATCGAAGTGAGCATGGAGCTGCCGGAGCCAGGCCAGAAAGTGGAAGTCATCTCCGGCCCCCTGATCGGCATGCAGGCCGAGCTGGTTCAGATTCGCGGCAGGTCAAAGGTCTGCATCCGGATCGAACAGATCAGCAATGTGGTGCTGGTTGAAATCCCGCTCGAAGATGTGAGGGTGATTGCAGACCGTTGAAAACGACCTCCGGAAAGTTACCCGTCGATCGGGATTTTTAACAGATAAAATACCACCGACGCGGCGATATAAAGAAAAATTACCAGCGGGAGTCCGTACACATTCAAAAAGAGGAGCAACAACAGTGCAGCCGCCAGGAAAAAGTAGCGGTGCCAGTTGTCGCTAAACGACAGTCCGCTGAATTTCAGGGAAAACATGGGAAGCTCCGACACCAGCAAAAAAGAGGTCACCAGCATGATGAACAGCAGATTTTTGGTGGTAAAAAGCTGGCGCATCAGTTCGGTGTGCTGCTGAAATTCGAGCATCAGCCCGAACGACGCCCAGAGCAGCGCATTGGCCGGTGTTGGCAGTCCCAGGAAATTACGGGTCTGCCGCGTGTCGATATTAAATTTGGCCAGCCGCAGGGCCGAAAAAGCCGGTATCAGGAAGGCGCTGTAGAGGACAAACCAGAGGTACCATTTCAGCTCAATTTGCTGGATAGGCTGGTTCATTCCCAACAGCGAATATTCGAGTAAAGTAAAAAGGATCATGCCGGGAGCCACTCCGAAGGAGATGACATCGGCCAGCGAATCGAGTTCTTTGCCGATTGCGGAATAGGCTTTCAGCAGCCGGGCCGCAAAGCCGTCGAAAAAATCGAAGAGGGCGGCCACGCAAATAAACAATCCGGCCCAGCCCAATTCCCCGTCGATGGCAAAAATCACTGCCAGCGTACCAGCACAAAGATTGAGCAGGGTGATCAGGTTTGGCACAAAGCCGGTTATTTTTTTTATCATTTTGGTTGGTTTAAAGTTCCCAGCACGGTTACGCCGCCCCGCATTTTTTGATTCATCTCCACGTGAATGGAGGCTGTTTTGGGGAAGAACACATCCACCCGCGAGCCAAAGCGGATGAAGCCCAGCTCATCGGCCAGCGAAACTTTTTCCCCGGTTTTTTTGTAGGTAACAATCCGGCGGGCCATGATCCCGGCTATCTGCCGGATCAGGATCTCCTCGCCACCGGGGGTGCGGATAACGGTGGTGCACCGTTCGTTTTCTTCCGACGATTTGGCAATGTAGGCCGGCATAAAACGCCCTTTGTGATGTTTTTGGTAAACAATCTCCCCTTCGATGGGCACATGGTTGATATGCACGTTGGTCGCCGACATGAAAGTGGATACCTGGATCCGCTCGTCATGAAAATATTCCCGCTCCAGCGTCGGTTCAATGACCACAATTACTCCGTCGGAAACCGAGAGCACCTGGTTGGGCTGTGCGCTTTTCCGGGTTTCAGGATCCCGGAAAAACCAGGTGACCATTCCCATCAGCGCGGTTGAAGCAACCAGCAGCACAAAAAACAGTAGCGACTTTCCTGTAAAAATGAAGACGAATAAGTTGATAACCGCCACGATTGCCAGAACCAACGGAATAATTTTAAATCCTTCTTTGTGTAACTTCATTGATGTAATTTTTCAAACTGACCGGTGTTCTCATTATTCTTCTCCGGACAGAAAAGTTATTATTTGTTTTTAATTTCCAATAAAAAACAGCCAGGCCACAATTACCGGCGCGGCAAACAGGAAGCTGTCCAAACGGTCGAGGATGCCTCCGTGTCCCGGCAGAAAACGTCCCGAATCTTTCATGTCGAAACTGCGTTTGATCATCGATTCGATCAGGTCGCCAAAAGTGCCGAAAATGATGACCAGAGCGCTGATAACCAGCCAGTCGGTGATTTCCAGGATCTGGAAGAGCCAGGCATTCAGCACGCCGGTCAGCAGGGCGATGGTTCCGCCTCCGAAAACGCCTTCCCACGATTTTTTGGGGGAGATCCGTTCAAACAGACGGTGTTTTCCGAAGGCTGTCCCAAACAGATAGGCGCCGGTGTCGAACGCCCAGATAATCAGGGTAACTCCCAGCAGAATCCAGGGGTAGAAACTGGTGTTCTGCGGCAGCCCGGGGAAGATCAGAAAATTCAGCAGTCCGAGTGGCAGGGCGATGTAAAAGAACCCCAGCAGGGTAAAGGCAATGTTGGCCAGTGGCTGTGGCTTTTTCCGGTACAGTTCAATGATAAAAATAGTCGACAGCAGCAGCACCGCCGACAAAACGGCAAAAAGCGGAAGGCGCCCCGTGACA
This sequence comes from Prolixibacteraceae bacterium, assembly GCA_029975525.1. Taxonomy (GTDB): domain Bacteria; phylum Bacteroidota; class Bacteroidia; order Bacteroidales; family Prolixibacteraceae; genus UBA1413. The sequence goes on from JARKOX010000108.1 coordinate 28,433, forward strand.
TATCCAAACAGGGAACCAAAAAACAGCACGCCGGTAATGATTCCGGTGATCTGCTGCGGATCGCCGCCGGCCAGTTTTACCATCCGGTAATATTCCATCAGCGCCAGCACCAGCAAGGCGAGAAACACCGCCGCAAAAATCAGCGGATGAATAATGATTCCCGCAATCAGCACGGCGGCATAACCCAGTCCGGTGAGGGATCTTTTTAATAATGTATTCAACGCTTCAACTCTTTTAATAACTCAATAGCCTGTTCTTTAAATTCTGACGGAACGTAAACCACAAACTCGCCAAATGTGAGGTAGGTGGAGTCGTGCTGGTTCAGTACCACCACCCTGATTCCGTGTTCTTCCAGGATCTCTTTTGCGATGACCGCCTGGTATTCCTGAGCGGTCAAAAATACTTCTTTCCAGCCTTTTTCCATAACGATAGATTTAAAGAAAAAAATATCGGTTTCTACCCTCAGAAAATCCGGCTCAAGATAGCTCTTAAAAATGATTTTCCGGAGAGGGGCCGAAAAATTGGATATCGTGTTAAGCGGTTGGTCCCGTAAGATGGAAAAAGTTTTTCAGAAACTGATTTGGGGGTTGGGGGGCAGGGGATTGTTGTCTCTTCAGAAATTGGTTTCTGAAATAAAAACATAGAGCTCCTGCGGACCGTGAGCGCCTAAAATGAGCGTTTTTTCGATGTCGGCCGTCCGGCTGGGGCCGGTAATGGTGGTGATGAGCGACGGAAGGTTGTTCCCGTATTTTCCGATCAGCAGCTGGTAGGCCTCGTCGAGGGTTTCGACCAGTTGCGACTGCCGGGCCAGGATCAGGTGTACCGGCGGAAAGACAAATAGCTGCCGGCTGCCTGCCTGCGCCGAGCTGACCACGGCTGCTCCCAACCCGGCCACCAGGTATTCGCAGCCGGTAATGGCCACTTCCACTTGGCCGGGCAGGTCGGAAACGCTTTCTGGCTTGAGCCGGGAGAGTTTTTTGCGCAGTTCGCTTTCGGGGCAGGCCAGGGTTTTCCAGCCCCGGCTGGCGATCAGCGTCTGCAGCGCCCCGAGCAGCTCCTCTTCGTTTTTAACCCGGCGTGCAACTCCTTTAACTTCTTCCAGATTTTTGCAAAATAGTTCAACCGGCGGCAGGGGCGAAGTGTGATAAAACGAACCGGCAAAATCCGGCCGGGGAGGCTGAATTTTGCCGGTTGTAGCTGCCTTCAGTTTTTCCAGAACCTGATGACGGGTTTCTGCCGGATCAGTTTTCGCTGTCTGCGTTTGGTTTTTCCGGGTTGTTCTCATTGTCGGCAGGCTGCGAATTTTCGGTAAGCAGGTGGTGTTTCCATGGACGTTCTCCGAAGATCTCTTCCAGGTCTTCGCTGAAGATGACCTCTTTTTCGAGCAGCAGTTCCGCCAGTTTGCGGTGTCCTTCGTTGTGGTCACGCAGTACCTGCAGTGCCCGCTGGTATTGACCGTCGATCAGTTTTTTTACCTCTTCGTCGATCAGTTCGGCCGTTTTTTCACTGTACGGTTTGGTAAACGAATAGTCGCTCTGGCCACTCGAATCATAGTAGCTGACGGTTCCTACCCGTTCGCTCATCCCGAAAATGCTGACCATGGCATAGGCTTGTTTGGTCACTTTTTCGAGGTCGTTTTGAGCGCCCGATGATATTTTGCTGAAGACAATTTCTTCGGCCGCCCGTCCGCCCAGTGCCGAGCACATTTCGTCGAGCAGCTGCTCTTTGGTGGTGATGGAGCGCTCTTCGGGCAGGTACCAGGCTGCGCCGAGTGCTTTTCCGCGTGGCACAATGGTTACCTTCACCAGCGGGTGGGCGTGTTCAAGCAGCCAGCTGATGGTGGCATGACCGGCTTCGTGGTAAGCAATGGTCTTTTTCTCTTCCTGGGAGATGATTTTATTTTTCTTCTCCAGCCCGCCAATAATACGGTCGACAGCATCCAGAAAATCCTGTTTCAGCACAAACTGGTGGTTTTTGCGGGCGGCAATCAGGGCCGCTTCGTTACACACGTTGGCAATGTCGGCGCCCGAGAATCCGGGGGTCTGTTTCGATAGAAAATCGACATGCACATCGGGACCCAGCTTGATGGGTTTCAGATGAACCTGGAAAATCTCTTTCCGTTCGTTCAGGTCGGGCAGCTCCACATGGATCTGCCGGTCGAAACGGCCGGCGCGCATCAGTGCACGATCGAGGATGTCGGCGCGGTTGGTGGCTGCCAGGATGATGACTCCGCTGTTGGTGTCGAAACCATCCATTTCGGTCAGCAGCTGGTTAAGGGTATTTTCGCGTTCGTCGTTCGATCCGAAGTTGGGGTTTCGTCCGCGCGCCCGTCCAATGGCGTCGATCTCGTCGATAAAGACGATACAGGGCGCTTTTTCCTTGGCTTGTTTAAACAGGTCGCGCACCCGCGAAGCTCCCACGCCAACAAACATCTCCACAAAATCGGATCCCGACATGGAGAAGAAGGGGACATCGGCTTCGCCGGCAACGGCTTTTGCTAGCAACGTTTTTCCGGTTCCGGGAGGGCCTACCAGCAACGCCCCTTTGGGGATTTTTCCGCCCAACCGGGTGAATTTGCCGGGGTTCTTCAGGAACTCCACAATCTCTTCCACCTCCTGTTTGGCTTCCGACAAACCGGCTACGTCGTTGAAGGTGGTGGTAACCCGCTGGTCTTTGTCGAAAACTTTTGCCTGCGACTTGCCTACGTTAAAGATTCCGCCGGCACCGCCGCCTCCGGCGCCGCGGCTCATCCGCCTGAAAATCCACCACCAGAGCAGGATAATCAGCACAAACGGCCCGATGGTCCAGAGGATTTCGCCCATCCAGTTGCGTTCGTTGCGGTATTCGGCCTCGATTTTTTCCGAATCGGGAAGCGCGGCCTGTGCTTCGGCCAGCTTGCTTTCGAAGGTTTCCACCGAGCCAATCACGAAATAGAAGTGTGGACCCAGTTCCGCAGGTTTGGAAAAGGTTCCGGAAAGCTCTTTTTCGTATTTCGAAAGACGGTCTTTTTTGATGTAAATATTGGCCTTTTCGTTGTTGATCACCACTATCCGTTCGATGTCGTTATTGGCCAGCATCGTCGATTTTACCTTATTCCAGTTGGTTTTTACCGGGCCGCGGCTACTGCTGAAATAGAAATTGACGAAGATAAACAGGATTGCAACCAGCCCGTAAAAACAGTAGGGGTTGAATTTGGGCTTGCGGTTGTTCGGGACGAGTTTTCCGAACGGATTATCGGGGCTGTTCCCGCTGTTATTCTTGTTGTTATTGTCTGTCATAGTCTTTATAAATACTTCTTTTTCTGTTTGTTTTAAATTTCAGAAGAGATTTTCCGGATCCGGTGTTTGCCGGGAGCCGGTTATTCATCCTCCAAATATCGAATGGCAGCATCTGCCCATAAGCTTTCCAACGAATAAAAGTTCCGTGCCTCTTCACGGAAAACGTGCACCATCACGTCGCCATAATCGAGCAAAATCCAGATCGCATTGCGGTAGCCGTCTTTGTGCCAGACAGCGGTTCCGGTCAGCTCCTCGACCGTCTCTTCCACCGAGTGGGCAATCGCATCCACCTGTGTGTTCGAAGCGCCGTGACAGATAATAAAATAACTGCATTCGGTATGATGTACGGTTGTCAAATCAATAAGGGCAACTTTTTTCCCTTTTATACGACGGATGCCCTCAATGGCGGCATCTAAAATTTGTGCGGTTGCAACCTGTTTTTTAGCCATAAATATCTATTCGAACCACAAAGATAAAATTTTTGAGACAACCCTGGTTTTATCGAAAACCCGCGGTATGCTTAAAAAAGAATAGCGATCTTCGCAGTTGGTATTTCAATGAATAAAACTAATCACTTTCAAAATAGTTTACTGAACTTTAGTCAAAAAATAATAAGCTGAGAATGAAACTGGTTTTTCTTGACGAGGTGGATTCTACCAACAACTATGCCAGGGGGCTGGTAACGGCCGAAAACCCGGAAGAGGGCACTGTCGTTTTGGCACAACGGCAGACCGGCGGCCGCGGACAGGGTAAAAATGTCTGGGAAAGTGAGCCGGGAGAGAATCTGACTTTTAGTATCATCTGGTATCCCCATTTTTTGCCGGCCTCCGAGCAGTTTCAGCTTTCGCGTGCCGTTTCGCTGGGATTATCCGATTTTTTGCGGACCCAAACCGGCGGAGTTTCGGTGAAGTGGCCCAACGATCTGATGATTGGCCGGCAGAAAGTTGCTGGTATCCTGCTTGAACATGCCGTGATGGGAAACCGGCTCCATTCGACCATTGCCGGCATTGGGCTGAACCTGAACCAGGCTGCTTTTCCGGCGCACCTGCCCCATGCCGTGTCGTTGTCGCAGGTTACCGGCCGGCGTTATCCGTTGCAGGAGACGCTCCACCAGGTGCTGGCGTGTCTCTTTCGCAGGTACGATGATCTGCGGCAGGGAAGGATTGCCGAAATTGAAGAGGACTACCGGAAAAACCTGTTCCGGATAGCAGAATGGAGTTGGTTTAAAGCCGGGGGGGTAACTTTTGAAGGCCGGATTACCGGAACGGATGAATTTGGCCGCCTCTTACTTGAAAAATGGGATGGTGAGCGAGCAACCTATTCGTTAAAAGAGGTCGAGATGGTTTTGTGATTTTTAACGGTAAGGCAGTTGGGTGAGCAGCTCGGCCAGCTGGTTAACCCCTTCTTCGAGTTTACTGCCAGCCATCATACGTATCATCATGCTCATCTCGGCATGCAGGGTCAGCCGCAGTTTGGTCTGGTAGGGCGAAACCGACAGCAGTTGTATCCAGAAGGTGATGTCAACCGGCAGGTTTCCGGAACTTTCCACTTTAATGGTTTTAAAGGGTTCGCGTTCGGTGATGCGGATTTCTGCCAACCCCAGTCCGGCAATGGAAAAGCGGCAGGAGTCGTAGTCGGATTCAAAATTTTCAATTTTGATCTGCGGAACCCGTTCCGTGATTTTCGCCAGCAACCCCTCATTCAGGTACTGGGAGAGATGTTCGAAATTTGAGAGGTAGTTGAAGATGACCTGCTGGTTGTGGTCGATGGTTTTTACCTCACTGACGTATTTGCTGACTGCCATAAGTTGTGGTAATAAAAAGCCCGCCGGAGCGGGCTGTTTTGATATCGGGTTGTTGTTTTATTTTCCCCAGTTGGCGGGATCTTCGCGCCACTGCATCAGTTTTTCGACTTCCTCTTCGGTGATTTCGCCGGCTTCCAGCGCCAACTCGATCAGGGTCTGGTAACGGCTCAGCGGAGTCAGTTCCAGATTGGCTTTTTTGAAATTTTCGCGGGCCTGCGGAAAATTGTAGCTAAAAATAGCCACCATCCCCAGCACATCGCCGCCAAAATTGTTGATCGCTTCGGCCACTTTGAGGCTGCTGGTCCCGGTTGACACCAGGTCTTCGACCACCACCACTTTTTGTCCCGGTTTCAGGTCACCTTCAATGAGGTTCTCCAATCCGTGACTTTTGGGTTCGGCCCTGACATAAATAAACGGAAGCCCCATCTGATCGGCAACCAGCACGCCGTGGGCAATGGCACCGGTAGCTACTCCGGCAATCACCTCGGCTTGCGGATACTTTTCGCGGATCACTTTTACAAACTGGTCACGGATGAAATTCCGTGCGTCCGGATAGGACAATATCTTCCGGTTGTCACAATAAATCGGGGCTTTCCATCCTGATGCCCAGGTAAACGGGTTTGATGGTTGTACTTTTATTGTATTAATTTGCAGGAGCAATTTTGTTACCTCAACTTGAGTTGTTTCCATAGATGCAGAGCCAAATTTTTTGATTCGATGCAAAGTTATAAAGTTTTTTTGAATGATCGGATTGTAGAGATTTCGGGACCAAGGTGTCAACCGTTACTTAACGGAAACATAAAGATCGAAAAAGTTTCCGGAGAGCCGGAGTTGAAGCGGCTTGTCAGCCGCTTTTTAAGCGGGGATTTCAGCCGCCTGATTCTTTGGAATGAAGACCACGAGTGGCTGTGGAAAAATTTTTGCAATCTTTTTTTGCAGATTCCGGCCGCCGGCGGGGTGGTGGAAAGTCCGAAGGGATATCTTTTTATTTACCGGCGCGGAAAATGGGATCTTCCCAAAGGAAAAATTGAAGCAGCCGAAACGCCTGCCGAAGCTGCCCTGCGGGAGGTGTCGGAAGAGACCGGCCTGAAAAGAATCACCATCACCGGCAAACTGCCTTTTACCTGGCACTTGTACCAGTCGCCCTATCCGGAAACTGCTGGAGAGTGGGTGTTGAAAGAGACCAGCTGGTATTTGATGCATGCCGGCGGAGATGAGACATTGGTGCCCGAAACCGGCGAAGATATTGAACAGGCCCGCTGGTTTGCCCGCCCCGAGCTGAAACAGGTGCTCGAAAATACCTATTACAACCTGGTGCCGTTAATCGAAGCGCTTTGACTCCGGGGTGAAGAAGATCTTCCGAGTTTTTCAGTTAAAGGTAACTCCGGACGAAAACCCGGCGGGGGGTACCGTTTGTTTACCTGGTTTTGTTGAAGCCGGCAAACTGGTGTTCAAATCCGTCGAGTGGCGTGCGTGCCGGCGCCAGGATCACCCGGTGCGATTGATCCAGTAAAAAGGCGGAAGGATAGGAGCGGACCCGGTAGAGTTTTCCGATGCTCACCTGGTCGAGGTCGGTTACCACGGTGCCGGGAAGCGGGTTTTTCTGCAGAAAAGATTCGATTGACGCGGCGCCGGTGTTTCGCAGGACAATAAAAACCGACAGGTTGTTCCCTGTTTTTTCCACCATCGTGTTGAGGTATTTCAGCTGCTCCTGGCAAACCGGAATTTCAACGTCGGCAAACAGGAGATAGAGATAAGGTCTTTGATTTTCGCTGGAACAGATTAGTTTTTTGTCGGCTCCGGGCAGACAAATGATCGGCGCTACCGTGCCGGGATAGAGATAAGCCAGTTTGGCAGCCACCTGGCGGGCAGCGGTCTGTACCTGCGGGGTCGGATGCGCAACAAACAGCGGCGCCTGCACCATCTGCATGACCGCCTCTTTTGAAAAATCGCCCGAATAAAAGGCGTCGTGCAACAGTTTGAGCAGCACCATTTCGGTCAGGGGAGAAGTGGTTCCCGTGAAGCCGGCTGTCCATTTCCGGAGTTCGTCGAGGTTTTTGCTGTTCACCATCATGCGGATCTTCTGTCCGCCCAGCGATTTGCTTTCCGTACTTAATGTGTGGCTGAAAAGTCGTTGCAGCAGGTCGGCAAAAGCGGGCTGGTTCCACAACCGGGGATCAACCGGAGCAGCCTGGCCGATCAGCTTTTCGCGGCCGGTGCGCGACAGGTCGGCTTCGAGCGCGGTGAGCTGCAGTTGCCGGTGCGCTAAAAACCACGGCGTTTTAAAGCGGGAAAACTCCTGGTCGAGGGTCACCTTTACCGAGTCGAGGTGCCGCTGCGATTGCTGGTAATAGAGCTGGTTGAAATATTTTTCGGTCAGCTGAAAATAGCGCTGGTCAAATTTTGAAATCAGCGCAGTCAGCTCGTCTTGCGGAACATCTTCGGTTTTCAGCCAAACTTCCAGGGGCTCGAAATAGGGATTTTTGCTGTCGGCGAAACTCTTTTTTCGCAGAGGAGGCAGTTTGATTTTAAGCGGTTGCTGCGGGGTGAGCAGCAGTTTGAGGCGGTAAATGTCGATATCGCAATAGGCGTAAACGGTTTCGGTTACCCCGGTTTCTGCTGAAAAACGGCCCTGCGCATCGATCGTCGCTGCGAAGAGCTTTTTTTCAGTTTGGCTGATCGGGTCGCTCCAGGTGAAAAATTCGAGCGTTCGACCGGCGTAATCGGGTTCAACCCCTTCTATCCGGGCTGCAAATCCCGAAACGGAAAGAAAAAAAAGCGCTGTAACTACAAAGAATTTTCCCATTTTCATAAACTCAATACCTCATTCTGCCAGGAAAAACGGCCGGGTTGTTTTAGCGACTGACCTTAAATTCCTCCATGTTCAGGCTTTTGGGCAAAAAGCGGCTGGCGTCACCGCCATGCAGGATGATATCGCGGACAATGGTGGAATTTACCGGGGTGTGTTCCGGGATGGTAAGCAGGAAGACGGTTTCGATTTCGGGATACATCTGCTTGTTGATCTGGGCGATGGCGCGCTCAAATTCAAAATCGGCCGAGGTGCGTAACCCGCGCAGGATATATTGTGCCCCCACTTTTTTGCAAAAATCAACCGTTAACCCTTCAAAGGTTTGGACAGAGATATTTTCGTCGTCGGCAAAAATCTGGTTGATCCATTTTTCCCGTTTTTCAAGAGGGAAAAACGATTTTTTGCTGGTGTTGTGCCCGATCATGATGATGATTTTATCGAACAGCCGGGTGGCCCTTCGTACAATCGATTCGTGACCCACCGTAAACGGGTCGAAAGATCCGGGGAAGATGGCTATCTTTTCCATTTTATCCGTTTAATAAATGGTTTCATGCGGCACCAAAGTTAGTATCTTTTGCAGAGCTCCTTTAAAACGCCCGTTGAAATTAATTTATTGCTTTTTGCCGTTATGCCGCCTGGCCAATGGTCCGGTACCACGCCGGTGGTTTTGTTTGACCTGCTGAACAGCGGCTTGCAGGACGGGATACAGGGGGTTATACTTTCTGATAAATATTGGTTTTGACAAGACCGGGAAACTGTTTTTTTGTATTTTTAGCTCACAGTAATTCACACACACCGTTCTGATATGAATCTGAAATTATCTGTCGTTATTCCGGCCTACAACGAGGAAAAAACCATCACAGCTATTCTCTCCAGGGTGCTGGCAGTAAATTTAATCGGAGGCGTTGAAAAAGAGATCATTGTTGTAAACGATTGTTCTACCGACCGTACCCTGCAGGTGGTCAAGAGGTTTATGGCCGAATATCCCGACGAGCCGGTTTTTCTGTTTGAACAGCCCCGGAATATGGGAAAAGGCGCGGCGCTGCACCGCGGCATTGCCGAAGCTACCGGCGATTTTCTGATCATCCAGGATGCCGACCTGGAATATGATCCCCGCGAATACAACCTGCTGCTTCGTCCGGTACTCGAAGGTTTTGCCGATGTGGTTTACGGCTCGCGTTTTATGGGCGGAAACCCGCACCGGATCCTGTTTTTCTGGCATTCCATCGGAAATAAATTTTTAACCTTTCTCTCCAATATGTTTTCCAACCTGAATCTGACCGACATGGAAACCTGCTACAAACTCTTCAGGAGCGACATGATCAAAGAGCTCGACCTGAAAGAGCAGCGTTTCGGGTTTGAACCCGAGGTGACCGCAAAAATCGCCCGGATACCTCAGGTCAGAATTTACGAGGTGGGCATTTCGTATTACGGAAGGACCTACCAGGAGGGAAAAAAGATCAACTGGAGAGATGGTTTCAGGGCGCTGTGGTGTATCCTGAAATACAATATTGCAGACCGGTCTGCATAAATGATAAGGCTTGCGGTAATGAATGAAAAATTGAAATCACTTCTCCGGAAGGGGTTAAATGGGTTGCATCTCGATCTGACCCAGAACCTGAAATACGACCGACTGACCAAAGCAATCATCGCCGGAGTGGTAAAGCCAGACACTGCCTGCATCGATGTTGGCGCGCACAAAGGCGAAATTCTCGACCTGTTTCTGCACTATGCTCCCCGGGGGCGGCATTATGCCTTTGAACCGGTTCCGGCGCTCTATCGGCACCTGGTGCAGGAGTATTCGCCCGGGTGCGCAGTTTTTCCGGTTGCTTTAAGCGACGAGGCTGGTAAAACAACGTTTCAGTTTGTCCGGAATGCCCCGGCTTACAGCGGAATACAAAAACGCCGGTATGAGATCAACGATCCCGATATTGAGGAGATAGAAGTCGATATGAATACGCTCGATGCGATACTGGACGATCAGCAAAAAGTTGGTTTTATCAAAATTGACGTGGAAGGGGCTGAGCTGAAAGTTTTGCGGGGAGCAGAAAAGACGATCGGCCGCAACAAACCTTATGTCATTTTTGAATGTGGCCTGGGCGCCAGCGATTATTACGGAACCCAGCCGGAAGAGGTGTACCGTTTTTTCAGCGAAAAGGTGCAGATGCACGTCTCTACCTTGCAGGATTTTTTGAAAAATGAGCACAATACCTTGTCGGAAGAGCAGTTTTGCAACCATTACAGGCAAAACACGGAATACTATTTTTTAGCGCATGCCTGATGAGCAGTTTTTTCCCAAACGCTGGGGCGACGGTTGGAAGATTTGTAAAATCCGGCAAGGAGGATATCAGATATTAACTTGTAAAAACAGGTATGGCATTGATCAAACGTTTGGCAACTCAAATCCAGTCGGTGGGGAAAGATGCTGCCCATTTAGCTGTAAATGACAGCAGGGTAAAGGAACATCTGCTATATCTTGTTGGTACCGTTCTGATCCTGCTCCAGGTTTTTGTCTTGCTTTTCAGCACCAGCACCTATGGCGGGGCAGACAATATTGGGCATTACCAGATTGCCAAATATTCTTTCAAATATCCCAGCTTGTTGCTGGATCTCTGGGGAAAACCTCTCTATACGACCCTTTCGGCGCCCTTTGCGCAACTGGGCTATGGAGTTGCCCGGGCATTCAATATCCTCCTGTTTGTTGTTGCACTGCTTTTTACGGCGCGGGTAAGTGAGAAAATCCTGAAAGGCAGCTCGCTGTTTGTTGTGATCCTTGCCGCCTTTTCTCCGGTGTATTATTTTTTGGCCACAACTTGCCTGACCGAAGTTCTCTTCAGCCTGACCATTGTTGCTTCGGTTTTTTTGTTTACAGAAAAAAGATTTCTGTGGGCGGCCATCCTGATTTCGTTTATACCATTTGTGCGAACCGAAGGGGTGGTCCTGCTGCCTGTTTTTCTGTTGGCTTTGTTGTTGAAAAAACAATACAAATCCATTATTTTTTTACTGACCGGTACCATTTTCTATACTCTGGTTGGCTTTTTGGTTTTTAAAGACCTTTTGTGGTTGATCCACCAAATGCCCTATTCAATGGGCGACAGTATTTATGGACATGGTTCGTTGTTGCATTTTATCGCGCACCGAAATGAAATTTTTGGCTTTCCAATGGTGGTTCTGATCGTATTGGGACTGGTGTTTTGGGGCTGGGATATGTTGAGAAGCCAATCATTAAGAAGCGACCAGGCCATTTGGTTCATTCTGATCGCCGGCAGCTGGATTACCTATTTTGCAGCACACAGTTATGTCTGGTGGAAAGGAACAGGCGGATCGCTGGGGTTAATAAGGGTAATGGGCGGAATCGTACCGTTGGCCGCGTTAACTGCCATCCAGGGATTTCGTTTTTTTTCGCTCTTCTTCCGGGGGCCGGTGTTGGGGTTTGTTCTGATGGGATTGTTTGCTTTTGCGCAACTGGTCTGGTTCTTCCAAAAAAATGATCCCATTGTCCACGCCGATCCCACCGAACAGCTGATGAAGAAAAGCGCTGATTTTTTACGTTTTAATGAACCTGAAAAGAAGATTTTTTATTTCAATCCGGTCCTCATTCATTACCTGGAGACAGATCCTTATGACATTACAAAGTCGAACTGGTGGGTTGCCGACCGGCAGCAGCCTTCCAACAGCATGGAATGGGGGGATGTTTTGGTTTGGGATGCCCATTTTGGTCCCAACGAAGGGGGTGTTTCTTTGGAAAATGTTGAAAAAGACCCGTATCTGAAAAAAATCAAATCGTTTTATCCGGTCGAGAAGATCACTGTTTTGGGGGGATACGATTACAGCATTCAGATTTATAAAAAGTCAACCGAAAAGAATGATTCGGTCTTGTTGTCGGATAAGGCTGAATTAAAACTAAGTTTCGAAAATTACCTTAACGAGCATGTAAAGGAAATTGACGGGGCGAAAATTTGGGAGATGGACAACCTGCAGGAGTTTAGTCCCAACATGATCTTCTCTCCCCAGGAGATTGTAAGGTATGAAGTCATTGAGTTTGCTGTTGAATTGCAGTTTAAAGCCCCGGAAAAACTGAATAAAGATGAAGTATTGCTGGTTTTATCGCTCGATAAGGAAGGCGAAAATCTGCGGTATGAAAAGGCTGACCTTGTTTCCTCGGATGCTGCCGGTTGGGAAAAGGCGACCCTGCAGGTAAGAATGTCTGCCAAAATTCCCGAAACAGCAAGGTTTGTGATCTATATCTGGAATAAGGATAAAAAACATTTCTACATCAAAGAGTTGACCGTTCATGTTTTAAGTTATTAACGGCCGATAAAAAAATCTCCAGACCGGTTTTTCAATGGTCGCTGCTTAAGTCTGTATTTAAAGAGGTAGCTTCTTTGTAAAATTTAATAATTCGCAAGTCATCAAAATAGACGGGGTCACTTCCGGTATTCCACAGGCTGATCGAACAATCCGGAGCTGCTTTCTGCTGCGGAAGCCAAAAATTCAAGGTTAATCTTTTCCATCCGGTGGGAGAAATGGTGTCCGGTTCATTGTTGATAAAATAGAAGCCTTTTCCGCAGTTGGCGATGATATGGGCTCTTTTTTCCTCTTTGCTGAAATACCAGGCGCTCACCTGCAGCTTAATCGTGTCGGGTACTATTTTAATTTGGGTGATGCTGCTGAAAGGGTTTTTGGGAGAAAGTTCGATGCTGTGCCGATCGCTGAAGGATTTTTGATTGGTAATTATTGTCGAATTTTCAGCGATTCTCTGGTTGTTGAAAAGAATTTTTTGGTTGGCCTGGTCCAGAATTTCATAGCTGCAAAACAAGGTGTCTGTATGGAGGTTGGCAAAATAGTCGTCGAAAGATTTGTTGCTGTCCGGTTCTTTTCTTTTGAATAAAAAAACCGGATGTTCCTCTGCAATCAGTTGCCAGTTGGGGTCCGAGAAGATTTTCTCCCGGGCTGCTTCGTTTACTTCGTGCGAATGCATAAAATAGTCATCGAAAACCGAAAAGAGGACATACTGGGCATCTGCCACTGTCGGGAAAAGCGTGACGCCAAATCGCTGGGAAAGGTGTGGAAAAAAACGCTGCGAAGCGCTGACTGCTGCCTGCGGCGGTATCTTTTTCAGCACGGAGTTTACCTTTTGGATGTCAAAATCGGGTTTGAAATAACGATGGTAGTAAATTTTTTCTTTGAAGGGATTGGTTACCCATTGCATGCGGTGGTTTGGGGCATCCAGCATGCGGAAGGTAGTTAACAGGGTAGCCAGGCAGGTTACCGCAACCAGTGTGTTTTGAACAACTCTTTTTTTGATGCCAGAAAGTACCAGAAAAACCGACAAGGGAAGCAGGGTTACCACCTCGATGGAATAGTAGGTGGCAATTCCCCAGCGGAGGACCGAGTCGTTCAGCACTTTTTGTGCCACAATCGGGATGAACCAAATCAGGTATTGCGGTCTGAAAAACAGCACCAATCCGCCCGATATCAGGTAAACCAGGTAGAATTCGGTTTTTACCCCGTCATAAGCCGGATCGTTGAGGTGGTTTACAAAAAACAGTTTAATGGTTTCCACCGGGTGTTGCAGCACAAAAACCAGCGCTTCGCCGGGCGTTGCCCCCAGCGCCGAATAATTGAAAAGCGTAAATTGTTTTTCATCGGTTTCCACCGACGGGATCAACACTTTAAACAGCAGGATAAAATAGGCCACCGAAAGGGTCATCCCCAAAATACTCAGTAATACGGCCTTTTTATCTTTCCGGTGTTCAATGATCAGCACCAGGAAAATAAACACAAACCAGATCGGGATATTCTCCCGGGATAAAAGAGAGAGAATCAGGATGATAAAGGCTGTAGCATATTTCCGAGTCTCAAAAAAGTACAGAAAAACAGGAATAAAACAGGCCGAAATTACGGCAATGTTTACGTCGCATGAAAAGGTGGTGTATCTTCCCAATAACGTAAAATAATAAAAAAGCACCCCCGCTCCCAGCCAGATGTTGTCGGATTTCAGCCGGATAAGCTGATAGGTGTACCAGGCTGCAATCATGATCAGGGAGGTCTGAATGAGGATCAGGGTGTAGGTGCCGGTCAGCCAGTTGAGAAGCCAGTAGAGCGGGACAAAATACATCAGGGTAAACGAAAAGTGGTACTGCAGGAAATTGCCGGGGTAGGTGGGCATCGGACTGATCCTGAAATGGGCATAATCCCAGAATGCAAAGTTGTAGTTGCCATAATCAAAGGTGTAGGTCCGGAAAAAATAGTGGTTGGTAATTCCCATGGTAAACAGGATGATACCAAAGAAAATTAAAATAACCCACGGTATTCGTTGTTTGTTAAGCTTAACACTGGCCATCTGAACCAAGATTAAAGTATGCGGTCAATAAAAGTATGATTTCTTTTCTATTTCAAGCCAGCCTTTGGGGTGGGCCGGCAAATTTTATTTCTGATACAAAATGAGTGGTTTCTGCTGTAACCCGGCAGAACCAACTGCGCCCGGATCACTGGATGTGGCTTTTTTGTTTCAGCAGCCACCGCTCATCGCTGAATTTGTAAGCTATTTCAAAACGGGGTTCCAGTAATTTGTAGTCTTCCGCAAAAATGTAATAATAGGCGGCATCGGTAGTGATATCTATCGTTTGATCGTAAGGATAGAGTTTGATCCACGGCGCTTTTCCGGTAGAAACATAAAATTCAAACGAAGGATTAAAGAACCAGCTGGTTTTGAGCGAAACGGGTTTGCCGGTGGATTGATCTTTCAGAAAATTAATAACTTCCAGGTTGTTTTGGTCGTAGGCCCATTCTTTAACACTTTTGAGCCGGGTGCGGCTGGCCAGGTTTACTGCGCAAACAATTCCCAAAATAACCGGGAGCAATTTGGCAACTTTTGTGGCGGGGGGCGGGATTAAACTGAGGCAGCTGATTAATGCTGCTGAAAACAGCGGATAGAAGAACAAGGCGGTTCTTCCGTTTAAATTGGGAGTTTTCAAAAGTGTCGTTTGGATAAAATTGACGCCAACGGTTAAAAAGAGCATGGCGGTGGTTACGAGAACCGGGTTTTTTAAGGCCGAAAGTTTAAATTTTGCCCGGCGAAGATTATAAATAATCGTGAAACTGTTGATGCTGAGAGTGATGAAAACAACAGAAGCCCAAATGCCGGTGTTGATTGTCGACAGCAGCCTGGAGTCGTAGCGCCAGTAATAGATCAGCGATCCGATGGTTTCCTGGTAAAATCCCTGCGAAGACCAATATTTGAGTTCGTCGGTACTGTGGATTTTGTAAATCGGGACAGCAATCAGGGCCAGGTACAGTATGGAAATCAGGGCTATTAACAGCGTGGGCTTAATGAGTTTGGAGAAACCCACTCCCTTTTTTTGTAAAAAATAGAACCAGGTTAACAGGGTCGCGCCTGCCCAGAAAACCAGCAGGGTGAAGTTGGCATACGAAGCCGCGACAGACAACGCCAGCGCCAGCCAGATCTGCCGCTCGTTTGATAAGCGAAAACCGGAGATAAAATAACTTAACGACAAGGTGAGCAGTGCACTTGAAAGGCCGTATCCGCGGCATAACCCAAAGAAATCGAGCAGGTAGGGGTTTACGAAAAGTAACGCGGCGGGCAGGAAGTACCAGGAGTCGTTTTTCAGGGTATGTCGAAGTATGTTGAACACAGCAAAACCAAAAATGAAGAAGCTCAGTAAATTGGGCAGCCGGACCGCCCACTGTTCTTTCCCGAAAAAGATAATGCAGCATTTGGTCAGAAGCGTATTGAGAATATGGTTGTTGGGGATATTATCCGGATACATCATGATCTCCCAGAAGCTGAACCTGGCATAAAAAAGCGTGGCTGGCACCTCGTCGCAGGTAATCGGAACCGCCATGACCTTATTTAAAATCAGCAGAAAAAGAGTTCCATAAATGATGAAAAATCCGTAGTAGTTCACATTTTTCATAAACCGGAAATGGTTGATTTAAATGGTTTTGTCGGGTTGAGCGGTATCCCGTTGAATGAATAGCTGTAGAATGCCTTCTCCGTTGACCGGATTTTCAAACAAAATCTCTTTTTCTACTTTAAATTCCGGGTGTTTCTCAAAGAGCTTGCCGATGGTTTTGCTGAAATTTTCTGCGTTGTTTTTTTCAAGATATAAATAAACAGGTTTTCCTGAATGGATAACTTTTTCAGGATCAAATTCATCTCCCCATCCCCGGATGGTGTTGTCGCCGGTAAAATGGAAATAGGTGTCCGGATAGATGCTGTTCATGATTTCAACGTGCCCGGGCCACTCTTTTCCTCCAACACAAAAACAATACATGGCGGAATATTCCTGAAAAGGGCAGCCGTAGTCCTGGGTAGCAATGATTTTGTAGGAGTTCCGGGGCAGGGTTTTAATAAAATTCCTGGAGTCCATTCTCGCCTGCATATCTTTCCCAATTCCTTCCGACGCAATTCTGAGGTAAGGCATGTGTTTGCGCAACCCCATCAAAATAACCATGGCAATCAGAATATTCAGGATCAGCCGCTGGTGCCTGATTTTGAAAAATTGCTGAATGTTTTCCGAAATCAGGATCAGCAGAAACGGATAGAGCAACAAAGCCGGCATAAAATAACGGATGGCAAACTGTTTACTGATAATAAAGATTGCCCCGGCCAGCGTGATGATCAAAGAGAGGCCGATGTTGATCAGGATTTTTCGGCGCGCAGCCTGGGGCGATTTCATAAAAAACAGAACGAGCAGGCTGATGATAAAAACAGAAAGGACAATAAAAAATGGCTTTTGCGAACTTACCAGGTGTTGCAGGTTGGCTGCAAATACGTTGAGGTCAACGACGTTTTTGGCGCCACTTTCATACATCCCGCTGTGAATAAAGATTCCTTTCATCCAGTTCCAGAATTTTTCCAGCTGGAAGGTTACCGGCAAAGCAATGATCAAAAAGAAAAGGATCGCCGAAAAGAGGAATTGCAGTTTCGCTTTTGCCGATTTAAGGAGTAGAAGCGGAATGATGGCAAATGGCAGGAACGTCATTTTTACCGCCATTCCCATCGCAATGGCAAATGAAAAAATCAGGATATCCTTTGTGGACATCTGATTGTCCTGGTATAAGAGTTTTAAAATTTGTACCTGCAGGATTAACAGGGGGATGAGTATAAACAGTTCCGGATATATCCGCCCAATTATCTCGTACCACACCTCAATCAAAAACGGACCGGTCTGGATGATGACGGCATAAACGTAGTTTTTGGTTATTTTATAAACCGAAATTCCAGCCCAGAGTAAGGCCAGCGCCAGTATAACCGTTATCATTAAATTGCCCACCGACAAGTACAAATCGGAATGGATCATGGCATCCTCGAAAAAGGGCAGCGACTTTCCCCTGATCAGGTAGATGAGCCGGAAGACCAGACCCAAAACCAATTGTAAGGCCGAGCCCGGATGGTCAATATTGGCCTGATCAAACTGCCCGGTCGAAACACACATGCCGCTAATGAAATAGATATAATCGGGGTCGGTAGACCGGAGTGACAAATCGCCAAAGATCTGGCGGAAATAGAACCCCAATATCAGATAAACCAGCGGAAAAATGTACAATGGAAGTTTGAGCTGTATTTTCATAAGTGGCTGTTGTTTATTCGTTTATTTCCACAATGTACAAGGGTCTGTTTTTCTGTTCGTCAAATAAATAACCTACATAAATGCCGATAATGCCGATCAGGAAGAAGAGGATCATAAAACTGACGCTCATAAACAGAACAATGGTGGTGTAGCCCGACGGCGGCGTTTGTCCGAAAAGATATACCCACAAGGTGTAGAAGCCGAGTAAAAATGAGATCAGGGCAAAGAAAAAGCCAAACCAGATACCCAGAAACAGGGGCGCTTTGGAAAAGGAGGAGATGGCGGCTGAGGTTAATGACAGCAGCCTGAAGAACGGATATTTGCTTTTTCCGGCCTGCCGGGTGGGGGCTTCAAACCCGATTGTCGCGGTTTGGAAACCGATGGTTTGAATAATTCCCCGCAAAAAACGGTTGCGCTCGCGGAAATCTTTTTTCAGGATTTCGGCAACTTTTTTGGAAATCAGGAAAAAATCCGAAGCGTTTTCCTGCAGTTTATGCGGCGATAACTGGTTGATGAAACAGTAAAAGAGAGAGGAAAAAAAGCGGCCCTGCCGCGAGCTTCCGGCATTTTTCCGGCGCACCATCGTAACGATGTCGCACCCCTTTTCAAAGTGTTCCAGCATCTGCGGGATCAGCTCGGGCGGGTGCTGCAGGTCGGCGTCGAGGCAGATCACCGCGTCGCCGGTGGCGTGGTCAATTCCGGCGATCATGGCGGCTTCGTGTCCAAAGTTGCGCGAAAGCTGCAGGTAGCGCACCGTCGCGTTGGGGGAGAGAAACCGCCCGCGGAATTCGCCGATGATCGCCCCGCTGTTGTCGGTGCTGCCATCGTTTACAAAAATGAGCTCGAAGTGGTGGCGGGAAGCTTGAACCAGACCGGAAATGGT
Organism: Prolixibacteraceae bacterium; assembly: GCA_029975525.1. Lineage (GTDB taxonomy): Bacteria > Bacteroidota > Bacteroidia > Bacteroidales > Prolixibacteraceae > UBA1413. The sequence goes on from JARKOX010000108.1 coordinate 46,806, forward strand.
GTCGAACAATGCCGGAAGCGACTCACACTCATTGTAAACCGAAAAAACAACCGATACTTTCAACGGATAATTCATCTGTGCCCTGCGTTAAACTTTGTAAATATAGTTTAATTTGTAAATGTATTTCAACTGCGAAGAATATGAAAAACCGGCTTTCCGGAGTTGTTTTGACTGTTTTTTTGTCCGTCGCTGTGTTGGTGATTTTTTTTGGAAAAATCCTCAAAGATCCCGACAATAGCTTTTTTGCCGCAGATGGCGATGGTTTTAAGGCTTATTACGGAGCGCTTTACCATCTGCATCACGATCCGGAGAGTTTCCGCACCCAGGCCATGAATTATCCGTATGGCGAAATGGTGGCCTTTACCGACAGTCAGCCGCTGGTGGTCAACAGTGTGAAGTTTTTGCGCGATCACGGAGTTGTTTCCGGAGATCACCTGGTGGCAGTTCTGAACCTGCTGATGCTGGCCTCGCTGGTGCTGGGCGCCCTTTTTCTGTTGCTGATATTTTATGAAATGGACGTAGCCTGGTGGTTTGGCGCCCTGGCTTCGGTGGGGATCGTTATGCTTTCGCCGCAGGTGGCCCGCATGGGCGGCCACTTTTCGCTGGCCTGGCTTTTCTGGATTCCCGCCCTGATTTACTGGCTGATCAGGTTTGACAAAACCCGGCGGATAGGATATTCCCTGTTGATTGGGGTGACGACTTACCTGGCCGGGGAGATGCATCTCTATTTTATCGGCTTCTTTGGTTTTTTGATTGGCGGCTACTGGGGCTGGCGATTTATCCGTTACCGGAAATCGTCTACCTACTGGTACCGCGATCTCCTCCATTTTTTTCTGCAGTTTGTCTTTCCACTGATCATCATTCAGGTGCTGATTTTACTGCACGACGATGTTGTTGACCGGACGACCTTTCCTTTTGGATTCAGAAGTACCACCGCCCATCCGCTGGCAATTTTCCTCCCTTCGGGGCCGCCGTGGGCTTTTGTTCCCCGGCTGCTCACGGTTTTTCGTCATATTCCGTGGGAGTCGTGGGCTTACGTGGGGACCGTCGCCATGGTCGGTTTTTGGATTGGTGCAGCCCGCCTGCTGAAAAAGGCGGTGGGGAAGTCCCCCGCAGCCCTGTCGCACGAAGCGCCGGTGGTGCGGGCAATTTTCTGGATCACGGTTTTGGAGTTGCTGTTTGCCTTCGGGATTCCGTTTGTTTACGGGCTCAGTTTTTTGGCCGACCACCTCGAGCCGGTCCGCCAGTTGCGGGCGCTGGCCAGATTTTCCTGGCCCTTCTTTTACATGCTGAATATTGTTGTCTTTGCCGCGGTTTACCACAAGGCTTTCGGGCAGCCGGCTTCGCTGCGCTGGAAGGTTGTTGCGGCGGCAGCGCTGCTTCTCTTGTTTTTCGAGGGGGGATGGAATGTGGGCAGCACCGCCGCTACGTTGAATCATCGGATTCCCGAACTGGAAGACCGCCAGAATGTTTCCGCCGCCAACAGTTGGGTGGCAGCAATTAACCCGGACGAGTACCAGGCTATTATCCCGATTCCCTATTTTCATGTGGGATCTGAAAATATCTGGATTACCGGCGATGGTCAGTCCGACTTCAGAACGATGCTGGCTTCCCTGAAAACCGGGTTACCCACCACCGGCGTAAAACTGAGCCGCACCTCGATTGCCCAGACATTTGCCAGCTACAGTCTGTTTACCGAACCGCTGCAGCCGCTGGAGTTTATCAGCGACCTGCCCAATGAAAAACCTTTTCTGGTGTTGGTGACCAACGGTTACCAGCCGGGTGAAATCGAGCAGCTGATCTTGCAGGGGGCCGAACCGGTTTGTGAAACCGACCATTTCCGGTTGCTGCGCCTGCCGGTCGAACATTTGCGCCGGCTGCCCAGCATCTGGCATCAACGGACGGTTGAACAGTTTGAGAACAGTACGCTTGTTCCGCAGCATCACCTGTTGCTCTCGAAAGCGGATGGTTTCTTTCGGGAGGAAACTTTCGACGAGATGCCTGCAACGGCCATTTTTAAAGGAGCCGGAGCGTTTTCGTTTTCCAGCCGTGAAAGGAAAGTGATGTGGGAAGGCCAATTGTCGGGCGTTTCTGCCGGAACCCGGCTTTGGGTCAGTTTTTGGGTAAACCCATACCAGCAGGATGCCGTTTTGCGCACCCACCTCGAACTGACGGAGCAAAATCAGGCCGGAGAGCAACAGCGGACGGTCACCGAATTTTTCAGGCATATCCGGGCGTTTTACGGTGAATGGGCCTTGATCGAAGTTCCGGTTGAGGTTCGGTTCGACGAGGAGAAACTCACCCTTTCGGTCATCAATAAAATCTTGCCTCACACGGCGCTGACGGCCGACGAATTGTTGATCCGCGAAGCGGGAGTGGAGGTTTGGCAGTTGTCGGAGCAGACACTTTTCCGGAACGGGCGGAGGTTTCAGCTCCGGTAGCGGAAAAGAAAAACCGCGAGTCAGCAGTTGTCGTTGTCAAACAGGTTGCACCCCGCGGTTTTTGATCTTATTCAGTTACTAAATTGTTCTCCGGTGTTCAGCCTACTCCGGCGGAACATCCTTCTCCAGTTTGGCTTCATATTTCTTCACCATAAATCTGACCAGATAGTGGGAAAAAATGACCAGTACCGGCCAGGTGAGAAACCAGAAAATTGAACTCCAATACATAATCAGTTTATTAACGGTTAATAAGTATGTGATTCTTCTGCCAGCTCACTCTCGGCGATTTTTTTCCGGTTCATCACTTTCCAGAAGTACCAGATGTAGGCCAGCACAAACGGGATAAACAACGAAACATAGCTCATGACGGTCAGCGTGAAGTGGCTCGACGAGGCATTCCGGATGGTAAGCGACGACTGCAGGTCGGCAATCGACGGATAGAAGGCGGTGTTGTTAAACCCGGCGATAATAAAGAGCGCCAGCACGGTGAGCACGGTGCCGGTTCCGGCAAAAATAAATCCCTTGTTGCTGTTCCGGAACAGGGAGGAGCCGATTCCCCACAATACGCCAACAACGCCGGCCAGCAGCAGGATGGTGTTCACCGGCATTTGTAAAATATTGTGCAGGTATTTGTATTTTTCCATCGAAACCACACCGGTTTCCGGGTCAACGGCAAAGCCCTCTTTGAGCAGCAGCCAGACCAGGAAGTAAAGGAAAAAGAGCAGGAAAGGGATGGTATTGTAAAGCAGGTGCCGGCGGGAACGTGCCACCAGCAGCTCGTGATCGACTGTGAAGATGAAGTAGAGGAGTCCCAGCGCACGGGCCAGAAAAAAGACGGCCAGTCCCAGCGCCACATTGTGGAAGGTAAGCACTGCTTCCAGTCCGCGGGTGGAGGTGTGCCAGTCGACCTGGTTCAGGTCGTTGAGCGAAAATTGGGCGCCGTTAAAAAAAGTACCGACGGCCGTGCCAATCAGCACCGTTCCGAGTACGCCGTTTAAAATTAGGAATATCTCGAAGGTGCGTGCCCCCAGCAGGTTCGCCGGTTTTTTCCGGAATTCGTAAGAGACAGCCTGGATGACAAAAGCGGCCAGAATGGCCAGCCACACCCAGTAGGCCCCGCCGAAGCTGGTGGCGTAAAAGAGCGGAAACGAGGCAAAAAAGGCTCCGCCAAAGGTGACCAGGGTGGTAAAGGTGAATTCCCATTTCCGGCCCAGGGTGTTGATCAGCAGGGAGCGTTCGCTTTCGGTTTTGGCAATCCGGTAGATAAACGTCTGGCCGCCCTGTACGAAAGTCAGAAAAATGAAAAGCGCGGCAAGGATTGAAACGATCACCCACCAGTATTGTTGAAGCGCAAAGTGCGATAAATTTTCAAACATGTTTTGGTCCTCCTTTAATGTTTCGGTCCGATTTTAATTTGACGAAGCATAATTTTTACTTCTGCAGCCAGCAGGATGGTAAAAATAAGGGCAAAAAGCCAGAAAGTCGTTTGTACGGCGCCCGCGCTGATGCGGGTTACGGCTGTCCAGGTGGGCATCAGGTCCTGAATTACCCAGGGTTGGCGCCCCATTTCGGCAACAATCCAGCCGGCCTGCGAAGCCAGGTAAGCCAGCGGGATGGTCCAGATGGCCAGGCGCAGGTACCAGCGGCGGTTTTCCAGCTGGTTTCTCAGGGTGAATACCAGCGAGAGGATGAAGAAAAGGACGAAATAACCGCCCAGCATCACCATGATGTGAAAGCTGTAAAAGGTGAGCGGTATGCTGGGAATCAACTTGTGCGGATCATCCACATATCCGTAGCCGAAATATTTGAAAAAATTGTCCTGGAACGCTTTGTCCATGATCTCCGTCTTCAGAACATTGGCCAGCGAATCGTTGCCCGCTTTCTGGGCATTTTTGAAGTCGGTGAGTTTGGCAACGGCCAGCTTTCCCCGTTCCATCTTTTCATACGCCGACATGATTCCATGCTGTTCGTTGCCGTTGATCAGGTCGTTGACGCCCGGCACAAAAGCGTTCCAGTCGAGGAATGCCATGTAGGAGAGGACATTGGGAATCTCAATTTTCAGAGAAAAATCCTTGAGGTTTTCATTGTTGGGGTCGGTTTTGCTGGTCGAAAAAACACCAACCGCTACCAGGCCGGCTCCCTGGGTGCCATTGTACAACCCTTCGATGGCGGCAAATTTCATGGGCTGGGTGGTGGCAATGGTCCGGGTTGAGTTATCGCCGGTGAGGACCAGGTAAATCGACGAGACCAGTCCGAAGAGGGAGGCGATCAGGATACTTTTGCGGGCCAGCAGGATCTCCCGCTTTTTGAGCAGGTACCAGGCCGAAATCCCAATGACAAAAATGGCCGCCAGCACAAAACCCGACGATGTGGTATGCAGGAATTTGTCGACCGCAACAGGCGAAAAGAGCACCTCCCAGAAGTTATTCATCTCGTTGCGGGCTGTTTCAGGATTAAATTGCATTCCGACGGGGCGCTGCATCCAGGCGTTGGCCACCAGGATCCACAGGGCCGAGAGGTTGGCGCCGATTGCGGTAAGCCATGTGGCCAGCAGGTGCGTCTTTTTGCCCACTTTGTTCCAGCCAAAAAACATAATGGCAATGAAGGTCGACTCCATAAAAAAGGCAAAAATTCCTTCGATCGCCAGCGGGGCGCCGAAAATGTCGCCCACAAACCAGGAGTAGTTCGACCAGTTGGTACCAAATTCAAATTCGAGGATAATTCCGGTAGCCACTCCAATGGCGAAGTTGATGCCAAACAGGGTCATCCAGAATTTGGTGATCCGCTTCCACTCGGGATTGCCGGTCCGCACATAAATCGACTCCATCATGGCAATGATGATGGTAATCCCCAGCGTGAGCGGAACAAAAATCCAATGGTACATGGCCGTCAGGGCAAATTGGGCCCGCGACCAGTTCACTAAGGTTAAATCAACAGCTTCAATCATGTATATCAAGATTAAGGTTCAGTCAGATTTTCCAGAACGTGCTGCCCACGTTCACGATCGTTGTCAAAATTGGATTTAAGGAAATTGGGGAAAAAGAAAAGTTTCAGGATAACAAACATCACAAACAGTTTGAGCAGGATAATGATCCAGACCTGACGGCCCCAGCTGCTCATGTTTTTAAACCCCTCAAAGTAAAATTTCCAGATGCGGTAAAAAATGTTCCGGTTCAAATTGGATGGCTTTTTTAGTTCGTATTCAAATTTAAAAACTTTGTCCGGAAAAATTCCCGGACAAAATCAGATAAATAAGCTTCTCCATAAACAATCAATAGTGATTTTGGGTTTCATAGTTTGAAGTTTTTAAAGACAATTATCGAAATAAATTTTTAGCCGAATCACTATGAATAACCGGAAAATACAGGGCAACCTGTTCAGGCTCTTTTTATTGGTGTTCTTTTTGAGCGGATTTCAAGCGCCGGCCCAATCGGTTATTTCGACTGCCGACGAGATGGAAATCGGGGTGGTGGAGCATCTCGATGAATTTTTACCCGATAGTATTTCGCTGATCAATGAACAGGGGCAGCAGGTGTGGCTGGCTGACCTGATCGACAAACCTACGGTGCTGAACTTTGTTTACTTCCGCTGCCCGGGAATTTGCAGCCCCCTGATGGAGGGAATTGCCGGCGTGATCGACAAATCGGAGCTGGTGCTGGGAAAAGATTACCAGGTGCTGACGATCAGTTTCGACCCGCGCGAAACCATTGATCTGGGAATCCTGAAAAAGAACAACTATCTGAACCTGATGCAAAAGCGTGAGGAAGCCGGCCAGGGGTGGCGTTTTTTTGTCAGCGACAGCGCCAGCATCGCCCGGGCTACCAATGCCGTCGGATTCAGATACAAAAAAACCGGGAACGATTTTTTGCATGCCGCGTCGGTCGTTGTGATCAGCCCGCAGGGGAAAATTACCCGCTACCTGAACGGGATGTATTTTTTGCCTTTTGAGTGGAAGATGGCCATCATCGAGGCTTCCGAAGGGAAGTCGGGGCCAACGCTTAACAAGGTGCTCCGTTTCTGCTACTCCTACGATCCGGTAGGGCAGACCTATGCGTTGAATATCATGCGGTTGGGCGGAGCTTTTATCATGTTTTTTGCCATTCTGTTTTTACTATATCTAGTTTTGAAACCCAGGCGAAAAAGTAGCCATTAAACTAAACTTTATGCAAACATCGCACACACTTCATGCCCACAGTTATCTGGAGAGCCAGGGGAAATACAAGGGGTTTCTCGGGTGGGTTTTGTCGACCGACCACAAACGGATCGGGTTGCTATATCTTTATTCCATCACCACCATGTTTATGGTGGGGGTTTTGTTGGGCCTTGCCATGAAGCTGGAATTGCTGGCTCCCGGGAAAACCATTATGGAAGCGAAAGACTACAACGCCGTGTTTACGGTTCATGGCGTGATTATGATTTTTATGATTGTGATTCCGGGACTGCCGGCAGTTTTCGGGAATTTTATGCTGCCGCTGATGATTGGCGCCCGCGACGTGGCTTTTCCGAAGCTCAACCTGATGTCGTGGTACCTTTATGTAACCGGCGTTTTTCTGGTTTTGGCCGCCCTGCTTTTCGGCCCCGGCACACCCGACACCGGCTGGACGTTTTACGCGCCCTACAGTTTTAAGACCGGAACCAATATGCTGCCGGCCATCTTCGGCGCTTTTGTACTCGGATTCTCCTCCATTCTCACCGGGTTGAATTTTATTGTTACCGTTCACCGGATGCGGGCGCCCGGATTGCGGTGGCTCAAGTTGCCGCTGTTTGTGTGGACAATTTACGGAACTGCCTGGATTCAGCTGCTGGCAACGCCGGTAGTGGGCATCACCCTGGTGCTGGTTGCCCTTGAACGGATTTTCGGCATCGGAGTTTTCGACCCGGCGCTGGGTGGCGACCCGATTTTATACCAGCATCTCTTCTGGATCTATTCCCACCCGGCTGTCTACATTATGATCCTGCCCGCAATGGGAGCGATTTCGGAGATCATTCCGACCTTTTCCCAGAAACAGATTTTTGGTTACAAAGCCCTGATTATATCTACCATGGCCATTGCTTTTGTCGGATACCTCGTTTGGGGGCACCACATGTACACGGCCGGCATGAGCGGCACGGCGCAGTATTATTTTTCGCTGTTGACGTTTATCGTGGCTATTCCGAGCGCCATCAAGGTTTTTAACTGGATATCCACCATGTACAAAGGGTCGATCAATATGCAGACGCCCTTTTACTGGGCGGCTTCGTTTATCTTCATCTTTATGATCGGCGGACTTTCCGGTCTGGTGCTGGGGGCGCTGGCCACCAATATTTATGTGCACGATACGGCTTTTGTGGTGGCGCACTTTCATTACATCGTTTTTGGCGGGGTAGGATTTGCTTTTTTTGCCGCCATCCATTACTGGTTCCCCAAAATTTTTGGCCGGATGTACGATAAAAACTGGGCCAACACCGGCTGGCTGCTCTTTTTTATCGGATTTGTTTCGCTTTACACCCCCATGTTTTATCTGGGGATGCAGGGGATGCCGCGTCGTTATTACGATTATCTCGAAGAGTTTCACGGCGGAAATATCCTCAGCACTTTTGGTTCATGGATTCTGGCCACGGGGCTTATTATTATTGTGGTGAACCTGGTCCGCTCGGCCCGGAAGGGACCGCTTGCCGAAGCCAACCCCTGGCAGGGAAAGACGCTGGAGTGGACGGTGCCTTCGCCGCCGCCGGCCGAAAATTTCCCGCAAATCCCGGTGGTGGGAGAGAACGACGGTCCGTACAATTACAAATAGTAACTAACCTAACGCAGCATGGAACAAACTTTGCACGCGCAGCACGATCAATATGATCCCGAAGCATCAAAAATCGGGATGTGGCTGTTTATTTTTACCGAACTCCTGCTTTTTGGCGGTTTATTTATCATCTACTCGGTTTATCGCTATCTCAACCACGAGGCTTTTCACCTGGCAGCCGCGGAGCTGGACACCTTTATCGGGGCCGTCAACACCGTGGTGTTGCTGGTCAGCAGTATGACCATTGCCATGGCAACCACGGCTGTTCAGCAGAAAAATTACCGGCTCACCCTGCTTTTGCTGGGAATTACGGTTTTTCTGGCGCTGGTTTTCCTGGGGAATAAATATTTTGAATGGGGGAAAAAGTTCGAACATGGCATTTATCCCGGCTCCGACTACCTGAAGGAAAAT
>JARKOX010000041.1 GCA_029975525.1 Prolixibacteraceae bacterium
CTAAAATTCGCCGGCGACCCCTATTTTTTATAACACACTGGCCACTTTTTTGTAGTTTTGGGGTTCTTTTCCTCTGATCAATCGTGATGCAGCAGTTAAAGAACCGACTTCCAAAACTTTAAACCGGATGGAGCAGGAGCATAGACTGGAATTTATTGTAGCGCTTACCGAGCACAGGCATTTTGGGCAGATCTTTTTGCCTTACCTGATTGAGCGGCAAGGACCCTATTTTGCCGTCAAACACCAGGTTTTACTCAAGGAGATCGGCAATTACGGCTATCCGTTTACCGAAAAAGAGAAGGAACTGGTGAAGATCACCAACCAGTACAGTGATGAGAAGCTGGCCTCCAAATTTTCGAGAAATGTGCCTGCGGCTGAGTTTCTGGCCGGTCTGAAACCCGACTATTTTCAGAAACACATTGCTCCCTACATGGAGAAACATCTCTACTCCTGCGTAATGTTGCTGATGCAGGGCGGAATCAGCCTGTTTGAGAAGGAACCCAAATATGCCAATCTTTACGATGAAGACCTGATTCAGGTGCCCGATAGTTTTGCTGAAGCCGTTTTTGAGTTTGACCGCAATGAGGCGGGGACCCATTACACGCTGCGCGTTTTTCAGGAGAACCAGGCGGTGCGGCTTATCAACAAAAAGATCAAAGTCATCGTCAACGACCCCTGTGTGTTGCTGGTGCGCGACCGTCTGCTGATTTTTCGCGACCTGGATGCCAAAAAGCTGAACCCCTTCCTGGCCCGGGAAACCCTCCACATTCCGGTGAAGGTGGAGCCGAAATATTACGAGAGTTTTGTGCTGAATGTGATCCGCGACCATCCGGTGAAAGCTTCGGGGTTTGAGATCCGGGAGAAGGCCGATCCGCCGCAGGCGGTGCTCAGCCTGGAACCTGACCTGAAACTGGATCCGGTGCTGGTTCTGCGTTTTTTTTATGCCGGGAATGAATTCTTACCCAATTCGACCCGGAAAGTAGCCGTAAAATTACTGCGCGAAGGAGAGCGTTTCGTGTTCAGCAAAACTACCCGTCTGTTACACTGGGAGGCCTCGATCACCAATTTCTTGCGCGAAAAGGGGCTGGTGGAGTCAAATGGCTATTTTTTGCTGAAAGGGCAAAACCTGCTCGACAGGGAGAACGCCCTGCATCTGTTGGTTTCGTGGCTGTCGGCAAACCGCCCCGAGTTGGGGCAGCGTGGTGTCGAAATCAAACAGGAGCGCTGGGGGAAAACTTATTTTACCGGCGGACAGTCGCTCGATTTTGAGCTTAAAAAGGTGAGTGACTGGTTCGATATTTATGCCCACGTACAATTTGGAGAGTACCGGATCCCTTTTATTAAGCTGAAAAAGTATATTCTGAACGATATCCGGGAGTTTGAGCTGCCGAACGGCGAAGTAGCCCTGCTGCCGGCCGAGTGGTTTGCCCGCTACAAAGACCTGCTCACCTTTGGTAAAACCGAAGGCGAACGGCTGGTGGTGCAGCAGCACCATTTTACCCTGCTGAAAAACCGTATTCAGGGGATTTCACCTGATATTTTCAGTCAGCTGGAGCAGGCCGGAAAAGGAGTGGGCGAAGAGGTTGCCCTGCCGCCCCACCTGAAAGCGACCCTCCGCAGCTATCAGAAAGAGGGGTACCAGTGGATGTATTCGTTGCACAAAAATGGAATGGGCGGCTGTTTGGCCGACGACATGGGGCTGGGGAAAACGTTGCAAACCCTCACCCTGCTGTTGAAACTCAAACGGCTGAAAAAGGCTGCCCCAACCGGGAATGCACTGCCCGGACAGTTGACTCTTTTTACCTCGCCCGAAACCGGTGAGGCAGTTCAGCCCCCTTCGCTGATTGTGCTGCCCACGTCGTTGGTGCACAACTGGGAGAGTGAGATCCGCAAATTTACCCCTACGCTGAAAGCCTACAAACATGTGGGCGCCCTGCGTAACCGGTCGTCGAACCTGGCACGTGTGGCGCCGCTTTACGATGTTATCCTGACCACTTACGGCACCCTGCGCAACGATTTTGAAATGTTGTCGCAAATGGAATTTTTTTACCTGATTCTGGATGAGAGCCAGTATATCAAAAATCCGGCATCGAAAACCTACAAGGCGGTAATGGGCATGAAAGCGCGCCGCCGGCTGGTGCTCACGGGAACGCCCATCGAAAACTCGCTGGCCGATCTGTGGGCGCAGATGAACTTCCTGAACAGAGGATTGCTGGGCAATCTTGCCTTTTTCCGACAGAATTTTATCACCCCGGTTGAAAAACACGGCGATGCCGATGTCCAGCAAAAGCTGCAGCTGCTGATTCGCCCTTTTGTGCTGCGCCGCACCAAAACCGAGGTGGCCCGTGATCTGCCGCCCTTGATGGAGCAGGTGCTTTATTGTCCGATGACCGAAAAACAGCAGTCGCTGTATGAACAGGAGAAGTCGGTTATCCGGAATGCTATTTTGGCCAATATCGAACGGGACGGCGTGGCCCGTTCCTCGCTGGTGGTGCTGCAGGGACTTACCAAATTGCGGCAGCTGGCCAACCATCCCTCGATGCTCGACAGCGAGGAGGATTCGGAATCGGGCAAGTTTAACGAGATTGTCCGGTCGCTGGGCAGTTTGCTGGCCGAAAAGCATAAAGTGCTGGTCTTCTCCTCGTTTGTCACCCACCTCGAACTGCTCCGGCAGCGTATCGAAGCGGAAGGGTGGAAATACAGCCTGCTGACCGGAAAAACCGCCAACCGTGCGGAGGTGATCCGGGAGTTTCAGGAAGATCCGGCAAACGGCATTTTCCTGATTTCGCTGAAAGCTGGCGGGGTAGGACTCAACCTCACCGGCGCCGATTATGTTTTTATCATCGATCCGTGGTGGAACCCCGCTGCCGAAAACCAGGCCATTAGCCGCGCCCACCGCATCGGACAGGATAAGCACGTGTTTGTTTACCGGTTTATCACCGAAAATTCGATCGAAGAGAAAATTCAGCGGTTGAAGGAGCACAAAAGTGCGTTGGCCGACAAGTTTATCAATTCAAACAATCCTTTCCAGACCATTACCCGCGAAGAAATTATGGGCCTGTTTGGCTGATCCCAAAAAATAATGCTCCGGCAAACAGTGGTTACCGGAGCATTGTTTTGGTGGTGCGGGAGCGGTTAGAAACCTTTCGGGCGGGCCGATTCCAGTCCGATCCGCTTCCCTTTGTACTGCACGCGGCTGAAAGCCCGTTGGATATCCCGTTCGAAGCGGTTGTCGATCTCTACAAACGAGAAGCTTTTCAGCACTTCAATCTGACCGATTTCGACCGATTTTCCCGGCATGTACTGGTTGATCAGGTCGATGATCGACCGTTTGTCAACCTGGTCCTTTTTTCCCAGGTTCATAAAAAAGCGGGTATAAGCCACTCTTTTTCCGCGGCCCGATTTGGCAAAACGGTCGGCTTTTCCGTTGAAGTCGTTTTTCCCGTTGCGGGCGCTCCGGCTTTCGTAATCGGCTTTTCCGCCAACTTCGATATTCAGGTCGGCAGCATTTTTATAGGAATCCAGAAAATGGTTAAATTCCACCGAAACAAAACGTTTGATGAGGTCCTCGCGGCTCAGCCATTCCAGTTTTTTGTAGATAACGGGTAAAAACTGGTCGATCCGGGCGCTGTCCACCTCCACGTTTTCCATTTTATCGACCAGGTTAAAGAGCTGTTTTTCGCAGATATCTTTTCCCGAAGGAACCGGTTTGTATTCGATCTTTTTGCCCAGCATCCGCTCGGCATCTTTGAGTTTTCCCTTCTCTTTCTGGTGGATGATGGAGATGGAAATTCCCTTTTTTCCGGCCCGGCCGGTACGTCCGCTGCGGTGGATGTAGATCTCCGGATCGTCGGGCAGGTTGTAGTTGATCACATGCGAAAGGTCGTTAACGTCGAGGCCGCGGGCTGCCACATCGGTTGCCACCAGCAGCTGCAGGTGGCGGATGCGGAAGCGGTTCATCACGATGTCGCGCTGTTCCTGCGAAAGGTCGCCATGCAGCGCGTCGGCGTTGTACCCGTCGCGGATCAGGTTGTCGGCCACCTCTTTGGCTTCGGCGCGGGTGCGGCAGAAGACGATTCCGTAGATTTTCGGGTTGACATCGGCAATCCGTTTAAGCGCTTCGTAGCGGTTGCGGGCGTGTACCAGAAAATATTCGTGGGAAACATTGTCGGCTCCCTGGTTTTTTTTGCCTACCGAAATTTCAAACGGCTGACACATGTATTTGTTGGCGATAGCCATCATTTCGGCCGGCATGGTGGCCGAAAAAAGCAGCGTCTGGCGGGTGTCGGGAGTCCCCGACAAAATGGTGTCGAGGTCATCTTTGAAGCCCATCGAGAGCATTTCGTCGGCTTCGTCGAGGACCAGCCAGCTGACGTGGTTCAGCTTCAGTCTTTTGCGCTGGATAAGGTCAACGGCACGGCCGGGGGTGGCCACCACCACCTGCGCCCCGCGTTCCAGCTGTTTAATCTGTTCGTTGATGGAAGCTCCGCCGTAAACCGGCACAACACGGATGCCCGACTGGTATTTGGCAAAATTTACCAGGTCGTTGGTGATTTGGAGGCACAGTTCGCGGGTGGGGCAAAGAATAAGCGCCTGGGTAACCGGGCTGGAGGAGTCGATTTGCTGAATGACCGGGAGCCCGAAAGCAGCGGTTTTTCCGGTGCCGGTTTGCGCAAAGGCAATCACATCGCCGGGGGTAGTCAGCAAAAGCGGGATAGTTTGTTCCTGGATGGGAGTAGGTGTTTCGTAGCCAAGTTCTTCGATGGCCCGTAGTAAAGTGGGGTTCAACCCCGTTTCATTGAATGAAATCATGTAAAATGGTGTACGTAAAAAATAGGGCGCAAAGGTAGGTTAATTTTTGGATTGACAAGCTTGAGCCGATTGATTTTCTGAAAATTGCAGGAATATTAATGTTGCTTTGATACTTACGTTTAAAACGCGGAAAATTTTTCAAAAAAGTAATCCGGCAGGGGCATATTTCCAGTTTTTTGGGACTTTGTTCAGGCAGAACTAACTGCTAAACCGATACCCAATTCCCGATTCTGTATTAAGGAGCTTGGGTTTGGCCGGGTCGTCTTCTATCTTTTTACGCAGCTGGGCGATAAAGACCCTTAAATATTGGGTTTGTTCGAGGTACCCCATCCCCCATATCTCCTTCAGAATGTATTGATGGGTAAGAACACGGCCTTCATTTTTTGCCAAAAGCGCCAGTAAAGAAAATTCGGTTGATGTCAGTTTCAGTAATTCGTTGTTTTTACGGACGGTGTGGTTGGCAATGTCGATGGTCAATGATCCGAATGCCAATAAGGGATTATTGGAAGTTCCCTGGCTTTGACGAAAGGCTGCCCGGATACGCGCCAATAACTCACCTGTCCGGAATGGTTTGGTGAGATAGTCATTTGCGCCACTGTCGAGCGCTTTAATAATATCCTCCTCCGAGTTTCGAACAGATAAAATGATAACCGGATTGTTGTACCAGTTGCGGAGTTTGCCTAAAACTGCCAGGCCATCGGTATCCGGTAAACCCAGGTCGAGAATAATTAAAGCGGGATGAACAGAGGCGGCAAGGGTTAGTCCTTCTTTCCCGGTTGCTGCTTCGGCTATTTTATAGCCATTGGCCGACAGGGTTATTTCGAGCAGCCGGCGTATTGGGGCTTCATCGTCAATTATTAATATCGTTTCTTCGTTGGCCATTGATGGTTTTTATTTATTAAACGAATCAATATCGGGAGTTTTAACGGGGATTTTAACCGTAAACAGCGCTCCGCCATTTTTTCGGTTTTCGGCCGAAACTGTTCCCTGTTGGGCATCTACAAAGCCTTTTACGATGGAGAGCCCCAGTCCGATTCCTCCGGCTTTGGAATCTTTTCCCCTGAAAAATTTATTAAAAACCAAGTCCAGTTCGTTGGGAGAAAAACCTTTGCCCCGGTCCATCACCTGAATATGGAGCAGGCCATTGTCAAAGAAAAATTTCAGATATATACGTGAACCGGCGGGAGCATATTGGGTTGCGTTAAGTAAAAGGTTGTGAATAACCTGTTCGGTTAACCCAAAATCTATATTAACCAAAGGCATATCGGGCGGAATAATGACGGAAAGTTTAAAGGGATGAAGCTCCTGCCTGAGCGTTTCGGCTGCTTGGTGGGCCAGGTCGTGGACATCGCACCAGTCGATGCGGGGAGTAATGTGTCCCGATTCGAGGCGTGACATGTTCAGCAGGTTTTCGATGAGCCGGTTGAGGCGAATGGAGGCAAGGTTTATTTCGGTGTAAAGTTTCAACCTGGTTTCTTCAGGATACCCCTGAGACAACAAGGTGTCGGACGCGCCCATGATGGTTGCAACCGGGATCCTTAATTCGTGGGAGATGGAATTGAAAAGTGCTTTGTAAAGTTTGTCGGATTCGTTTAACAGATAGGCTTTTTTGGCTGCTTCGCGTAAATACTCCCTTTCATATTTTCCGGAGATTTGGGAGAGACAAGCATCCCAAAACTGAGATTCGCCCTGGGTAAAGTTTTTGGGATGTTTAACCGCCACAACTCCCATGTTTTCCGTAATTCCAATTAAGGGGTAAAAGGTGAACTCGGTTGAAGGGAGGGTGTCCGTATATTTTCCGGCTTTTGTGGAATTTTTTAAAACCCAGGCGGCGATACTGGTCTCATTTTCCGATAACTGGAGAGAGGAATATTTGGTTACCGGGCGGTTTAAACTGTTGTGTTTGTTTTTCAGAAAGATTGCACAATCCAGCAGGAAATATTTGCGGATATAGTTTATTGCAACCTCTGAAACTTCCGAAAGCCCTGATTTTATCGATAATTCTTTGGTTAGCTGATATACCGCTTCGGTACGTTCTTCGCGAATGCGGATCTTCTTTTCCTGGTGCCGGATTCGGGATGTCAAAATTCCATTCAGCAACGCGATAATAAAAAACATAATCAGCATCAGGACATCCAGCGGCTTTTCAATGTGTAGCGTACCTTGCGGCGGGATAAAGAAATAATCCCAAATGATGGCACACAATGTGGCCGCCAGCAGAATCGGACCTGTCCCGTAAAAGAGCGCCAAAATTGAAACGGCAAACAACAGAATGAAAGAGATGACCTGGTATCCGGTATAGTCTTTAATAAAATAACATATTACGGACAAGAGAAGTATTATAGCCGTGACAAGAAAATATTGACTGCTGTTTGAGGTGAAGGAAGGGATGAATGCTTTTTTACCGAATTTATCTTTTGCATCGGTGTCAGAGCCAAGAATATAAACATCGATATTTCCACTGTAGCGGATAAGTTTGTTGACGAAACTTCCGAGAATGAACATCGAGAGCAGGTTGCGGACCCTGGGTTTACCAACAATAATGTGGGTGACATTCTCTTTATGGGCAAAGCCTACAATGCCTTTTACCACATCGGTGTGGGTGATTATTCTGAATTTTATTCCCAGCTGCTTGGTCAGATTGATGTTTTTGTCGAGCTGCTCCTGTTCTTTCGGAGTGAGGTTGTGGAGGGTTTCGATGTAAACAGCCTGAATGCTGGCCCCCATGGAGTAGGAGAGGTTTTTAGCCCAGCGTAATAAATTGCCCGATTGCGGCTTGTAATCAATGGCCACCAGCAGGCGCAGCCCCGATTTCCAGGGACCCTGGATGCGCTTTTGTTGCATGTAGTCGCGCAGTTGTTTATCTACACGGTCGGCAACAATGCGTAAAGCCATTTCGCGCAAGGCGGTAATATTTCCTTTGCGGAAGAAATTTTTCACCGCCTCGCGGGAACGTTCGGCCGTGTAAACTTTACCTTCGGAAAGGCGTTGCAACAGCTCTTTGGCGGTCAGGTCAATGAGCTCAACTTCGTCGGCATTTTCAAAAATTTCATCCGGAAGGGTTTCCCGGACCACAATGCCGGTGATCTGGGCAACCGTTTCCGACCGGCTCTCGATGTGCTGAACATTCAGGGTGGTGTACACATTTATCCCGTTTTCCAGGATTTCCAGAACATCCTGGTAACGTTTGGCATGCCTGCTCCCCGGGGCATTGGTATGCGCCAGTTCATCAACCAAAACGATCTGGGGTTTGCGGGCAATAATGGCATCCAGGTCCATCTCCTGAAAAGTTGCCGATCGGTATTCGTAGGTTTTGCGCGGGATTGTCTCAAAGCCTTCTGCCAGTTCGTCGGTCTCCTTGCGATTGTGTGTTTCGACATAACCTACAATGATATCGCTTCCTTTCTGCTTCTCTGCATGCGCTGTCTGAAGCATCGTGTATGTTTTGCCCACGCCGGCACACATCCCGAAAAAGATTTTCAGTTTTCCCTGTCTGGTTTTTTCCTCTTCGTTTTGCAAGGAGGCCAGCAATTCGTCGGGATTCGGCCGGTTGTCATTGAAATCAATCATGATTTTAAAATGAACTGCTTGAGTAATCAGAAGAAGGAAGATGAATCACTGTTTTAACGTTGACGAGATCTTTTCTAACTCTAAATTAAGCAATAATACGTTGATCCGTTCTTTTCCCAAAAAGGAAAATTGTGCAGAGGCAGTAAGGCTGTCGATACATTCTATGAGCTTGGTTTTTTGTTCGTTATTGTAATTTCGGGCGTTGGCAATACGGTTTACCTGCAGGAGGGCGGCCCGGGGAGAAATGTGGGGGTCGAGGCCGCTTGCCGAGGCAAAAACCATTTCGGAAGGAACTTCGGTCGTACGATCAAGTTGATTAAAGGTAATGAACTGTTGTCTGCGGTTCTCGACCTGTTCCCGTAACAGGGCATTGGTTAATCCGTAGTTTGTGCCTCCCGACGGTAAAGGATTGTACCTGACAGCCGACGGACGGGAGCTGAAATAAATAGCCGAATCAAACGACTGCCCGATCAGAATGCTTCCAATGATTTTGTGGTTGTCGGTTATCAGGCTTCCATTGGCTTTGTCCGGAAAAGCAACCTGGGCGATGCCTGTAACCAGCAAGGGGTAAATGATACCTGTCAGTACCGTGAGAAACAGGAAGATTTTAATTGTTTTCAGCGTTGTTCTCATCGTTTCATAAATTGATCAGGATATCTATCAGTTTAATTCCGAAAAAGGGGGCGATTAAACCTCCGATTCCAAAAATTATGAGATTACGGGTCAGCGCAGTATTGGCCGAAACCGGATGATAACGTACTCCTCTTAATGCCAGCGGAATTAACAGGACAATAATGATTGCATTAAATATGACAGCACTTAAAATTGCGCTCTGGGGAGAACCCAGCTGCATAATATTCAAGGCCGACAATATTCCTGTGCCCGATTTGCCCACGTATAACGAAGCTGAAATGGCCGGGATGATTGCAAAATATTTTGCTACATCATTGGCAATGCTAAATGTTGTAAGTGCGCCGCGGGTCATCAGGAGTTGTTTGCCAACTTCCACCACTTCGATTAATTTGGTCGGGTTACTGTCAAGGTCGATCATGTTGCCGGCCTCGCGGGCTGCCTGGGTGCCAGAATTCATCGCAATGCCAATATCGGCCTGCGCGAGGGCCGGCGCATCATTGGTCCCGTCGCCGATCATGCCTACCAGATGGCCGTTGGCCTGCTCTTCGCGGATGCGGCGTAGTTTGTCTTCGGGTTTTGCTTCTGCCATAAAGTCGTCCACCCCGGCTTCGGCTGCGATTGCGGCTGCTGTTAATGAGTTGTCGCCGGTAATCATCACGGTTTGGATACCCATTTTCCGGAGTTCGGCAAATCGTTGTTTGATGCCTCCTTTGACAATATCTTTCAAATTAATTACTCCCAACACTTTGTTGTCTTTTGCCACCACCAGCGGGGTAGCGCCCATTCGGGCCAACTCCGAAACAATATCCTGAATTTTTTGAGGGAAAAAACCGTTGTTGTTCAGAATGAATGAACGGATTGCCTCTGCTGAGCCTTTGCGGATCTGGTGCAGGCCATCTTCGGTTCTCAGATCGATCCCGCTCATGCGCGATTGTGCCGTAAAGGGGATAAACGAGGCATTCAAACGGTGTACTTCACGTCCGCGGATATTGAATTTTTCTTTGGCCAGGATAACAATGGAACGCCCTTCGGGGGTTTCATCGGAAAGTGAGGACAACTGGGCGGCATCAGCCAGTTCTGCGGGAGTAACTCCTTCGGCGGGGATAAAATCGGTTGCCATGCGGTTGCCCAGGGTGATTGTTCCGGTTTTATCGAGCAAAAGCACATCAACATCTCCGGCAGCTTCTATGGCGCGTCCGCTGGTCGCTATTACATTGCGTTGTAACAGCCGGTCCATGCCGCTAATCCCGATGGCACTCAACAGTCCTCCGATGGTGGTTGGAATCAGGCAAACCAGCAAGGCAAACAGCACCGGAAGGGTAAGGTTTTGTGACCCGGGTAATCCTGAAGCCGACAAACTATATGCGAAAAATGCCGGAAGGGTCGTTACGGCCAACAGGAAAATGATTGACAAGCCCGAAAGCAGGATCGACAGCGCAATTTCATTGGGGGTTTTCTGGCGTTTGGCCCCTTCTACCAGGGCGATCATGCGGTCGATAAATGTACTGCCGGGGTCTGAGGTGATCCGGATGACGATCTGGTCGCTGATAACTTTCGTGCCACCGGTAACGGCTGAGCGGTCGCCTCCGCTTTCGCGGATCACAGGGGCTGATTCGCCTGTTATGGCCGATTCATCAACGCTGGCAATACCTTCAATCACTTCGCCGTCAGAAGGGATGATGTCGCCTGCTTTGCAGAGGACAATATCTCCTTTCCGGAGTTCAGTGGCAAAAACCAAAACTTCGTGCTTCCCTGTCATTTTACGGGCCTGCGTTTGGGTGCGATTTTTCCGCAGGTTGTCGGCCTGCGCTTTTCCCCGTCCTTCGGCAACAGCTTCTGAAAAATTGGCAAACAGCACCGTAAACCAAAGCCAAACAGCTATTTGGAAGTTGAAAAAGGAAAAACTGCCATTGAAAATGTCCATAAAAACAACCAGGGTTGTAAGAACCGATCCGATGGCAACAATGAAAATAACAGGATTTTTTATCAAAAGAACCGGGTTCAGCTTGACAAAGCTCTCTTGGACTGCCTGTCGCAACAACCTTTTGTTGAAAAGCTTTATTTCAGGTTTTGTGCTCATGGTTGTAAAATCAGAAGGTTAATCCGCTGTTCATCAGTAAATGTTCAACCACCGGGCCAAGCGAGAGGGCCGGGAAAAAGGTAAGGCCGCCAACAATGAGAATAACTGCAGTGAGCAGGCTGGCAAACAGCCAGTTATCGGTGCGGAAAGTTCCCGACGACAAGGGGGTTACTCTCTTCTGTGCCATATTGCCGGCGATCGCAAGAACCGGAACGATGATGCCGAACCGGCCAATCAACATCCCAATTCCAGTGGTAAGGTTGTAAAATATTGTATTGGCATTTAATCCGGCGAAAGCGCTACCATTGTTTCCGGCTGCCGAACTGTAGGCGTACAATATTTCCGAAAGTCCATGCGGACCGGGATTGTTAAGCCCGGCTAAACCAACAGGACTTACCGATGCCCAGGCAGAAAAAAGCAGTATCACCAGGCTTGGCGCCAGAACGGCGACAATGGCCATCTTGACCTCAAAGGCTTCAATCTTTTTTCCTAAATATTCGGGTGTCCGGCCCACCATAAGGCCGGCAATAAATACGGTAAGGATGATGAAGATAATCATGCCATACAGTCCGGCGCCCACACCCCCAAAAATCACTTCGCCGAGCATCATGTTGATGAGGGCAATCATGCCGGAAATGGGTGAAAGACTGTCGTGCATGGCATTTACAGCGCCGCAGGAAGCATTGGTGGTTACTACAGAGAATAAAACACTGTTGGTAATTCCAAACCGGGTTTCTTTACCTTCCATTAATGGCAGATTTCCAAAAATCGGATTGGAAGAATATTCGGAATAGAGGGATATCCCCAGCCCGAGAAGAAACAGGATTCCCATCGTCAGAAAGATGGTTCGCCCGTGACGTAGGGAACCGACCATTTTCCCATAGGTGTAAGTCAATCCCATCGGGATAATAAAAATGGCCAACATTTGTAAAAAGTTGCTTAGCGGAGTCGGGTTTTCGAAAGGATGAGCGCTGTTGGCATTAAAGAACCCGCCGCCGTTGGTCCCCAGGAGTTTTATTGCTATTTGGGAGGCGGCAGGTCCCATGGGAAGTATTTGCAGCGAGCCTTCAACCGTTTGAACTGTTTCGTAAGTTTTGAAATTCTGAATAACTCCCTGTCCGGCCAGCACAATGGCCAGTACAACAGAAGCAGGCAGAAGAATGTAAATGGTTGTGCGTGTCAGGTCTGTCCAGAAGTTTCCTATTTTATCAGTTGTTTTGCGCGAGATTCCTCTGATGACAGCCAGCAGAACAGCCATCCCCGTGGCTGCGCTTACAAAATTCTGAACAGTAAATCCAAGCATTTGCACCAAATAACTTTGTGTCGTTTCGCCGGCATAACTTTGCCAGTTGGTGTTGGTCACAAAACTCACAGCCGTGTTAAAGGCTAAATGCCAGGAGGTATTTCCCAGATGGGCTGGATTTAATGGTAAATAGGCCTGGGTGAGCTGGATTACAAAGAGGAAAACAATACCAATCAGATTGAATAGCAATAGATTTGAGGTGTATGTTTTCCAATTGGTTTCTTCTTTGGGGTTTATTCCGGCAAACTTGTAAGTCACGCTTTCGAGCCAACCCAAAACAGGTCGCATAAAATGTTTGCCATCTGTAAAAACCATAAACAGGTAGTTTCCTACCACCGGAGTTAGACCGGCTAAAATGGAAATAAACAAAATCAGCAGGATTGCATCTTGTGTTGTCATGGCTCAAAATTTTTCCGGTTTAACCAGCGAATAGAAAAGATAACCCAGTAAAAACAGGGCAATGGTTGCTCCAAAAATGTAACCCAAAAAATTATCCGTTTGCTGTACTGCCATTAAAATTGTAGTTGTCATACACTGTCACTTTAATTCAATACAAAGTTGCAGTGAAACTTATAAGGGTTTTATAAGGATTTTGGGGAAGGACGTAAAGGTTTTATAAAGACGAAAGAATACGGCGCCACCTGTTGGAGGGTGCCCCCCAATTTTTAAAATCCAGGTGTTATAGCCTCGCATCTTCAGGCCAGACGAGGGGGCGGATGAAGAAAATGGAATCTCGACATGCGGATTTAAGGGGCAATCGCGTGGGAGCGAGGGATATTCTGAAAACGAAAAGACCTATTCAGCACTGGTTTACAGTTTTGTAACAAAAATGAAACCGGTATAACTTCCTGTTAAAAAATTCTTTACACAGTACAATCCGTAAAATTTAATCGTTTTGTAATATTTTAGTAACAGGGTTGTAATGTACATATTTCATTTTTGCAGCATAAAATTATTCATATTGAAATAAATGAAAAAATCATTATCACTTCTTTTGCTGGCAATTTTAGCAGCACTGAATACCTGGGGGCAAACCACCACCGAAACATTTAAACCGGGAGGAAAACCAACAGCTTTGATTTTCACCAACTTCAATACTGCATTTTTGGATGGCGAATCCACACCGGCTTTTGAAATTACACGTGCCTACCTGGGTTACGAATATAATTTCAGCCAGAACTGGTATGGACGTTTAACCGTTGACGTGGGCGACCCCAAAGTTGGCAATCTGCAATACACCGCATTCCTGAAATTTGCGTATATGCAGTATAAAAACGAAAACTTTAAAGCACTATTCGGGATGATTCCAACCACACAGTTTAAATACTCCGAAGATATCTGGGGCTTGCGTTATATTGAAAAAGTGTTTATGGACGCTTACTTTTTATACTTAAGTGCCGATTTGGGGGTAACCGCTAACTATACTTTTACAAAAAATATCAGTGCCGATCTTTCTGTTTTTAACGGCGAAGGTTACAAATCGCATCAGCGCGACGAATTTCTGCGCCCGGCGTTAGGAATTACCGTAAAAGACCTTGGAAGTTTTACAGCACGTATTTATGCAGATTACATGGGTAAAGAAGTTAAACAAACCTCTTTTGCAGGTTTTGCCGCTTATGCAGGTAAAAAATTTGTAGCTGCTGCCGAATATAACTACCAGTGGAATACCAAAATGATCGAAGGTCAGGACATGTACGGAACATCGGTTTACACAACCTGGAAACCCGGCGAAAAAATTAAATACTTCGCCCGTTTTGATGATTTACAATCGAAACCGCTGAAAGGACAAACCACTCCGTGGCAACTTGCCAAAGACGGTCAGTTACTGATGGGCGGACTTGAATTCAGCCCGGTGAAAGGCATCAGGGTTTCTCCGAACATCAGGTATTGGAATCCGGCCGACGAAGCTCAAAAAGCAACAACCTACGCGTTTATTAATGTAGAAATAAGATATTAAGTGTAATAATTTTTGAATTTAAAAATTAGAAAAATGAAACAATTGGTAATTATCATGATGGCTGTGCTTGTACTCTATTCGTGCGGAAACAAGTCAAGCAAAAACGAGTCACGAAAGCCTGCATCAAAAATCACGCTCACTGCAGCAGGAGCCACTTTCCCGATGCCATACTATAATATGGTCTTTTCCCAATATACTCAGTCAACTGGAACCCAACTCACTTACGGCGGAATTGGTTCAGGTGGCGGTATCCGCTCTTTGACCGATAAAGTGATAGATTTTGGGGCAACTGATGCATTTCTCGATGATTCGGCAATGATGAAAATGCCGGCCGAAATTGTACACATTCCAACGGTTCTCGGTGCAGTTGTTATTGCCTACAATCTTCCCGGTGTCGACAGCCTGAAACTTTCGAACCAACTGCTCGAGGACATTTTTATGGGAAATGTGAAAAAATGGAACGATCCGAAAATCAAAAGCAACAATCCGGGTATGAATCTGCCTGATTTGGCTATCACTGTGGTTGTTCGGTCTGATGGCAGCGGCACCACGCACATTTTCAGCGACTACATGACGAAAATAAGCAAAGCGTGGGCTGAAAAAGTGGGCGTGGGAAAATCGCTCCAGTGGCCGGTGGGCATGGGAGCAAAAGGAAATCCGGGTGTTGCAGGAACCATTTCGCAAACCCAGGGCTCAATCGGTTATATCGGATCTGAATACGCATTTGCACAGAAAATACAGACTGCCAAAGTACAGAACAGTGCCGGTAACTATATTGCACCCACCATTGCATCGGTAAGTGCAGCTGCACAAACTGAAATCCCTGCGGATACCCGCATTATGCTCACCAATCCGGCAGCAGCCGATGCATACCCGATCAGTGGTTTTACCTGGATTATTTTGTACAAAGAACAAAACTATAACAACCGTTCCAAAGACCAGGCACTGGCTACCGTAAAATTCCTTGACTGGCTGGTAAGTGCCCAGGCACAGGCAGAAGCTGAAAAAGTGCATTATTCGCCGCTACCCGCCGGAACTGCCGAAAAAGCCAAAGCGATTCTTCGGACAGTTACCTATGATGGACAGCCGTTGTTAAATCAGTAATTCACTTCAGTAATTCTCATTACTGAATACTCAAAATCTCATTGTCTGAATTATGAACAGCGATAAAATCACAAAGGTAATTTTGCTTCTCTCCTCATTCATAATCCTGTTTGTGGCAGGGGGCATGGTTTTTTCGCTGGTAAAAGGGGCCATTCCGGCATTTAAAACCTTTGGGGCAGGCTTTGTTTTCAGCAACACGTGGAATCCAACCCAGGGAAGTGAAAACTACGGGGCACTTCCATTTATTGCCGGAACCGTGATAACATCGGTAACGGCACTGCTGATAAGTTTGCCATTATCGTTTTCGGCTTCGCTTTTCCTGGGGGAATATTACCGGGGAACCCGCATGGCAAAAGTACTCGGAACCATGGTTGATTTATTGGCCGGAATTCCCTCTATTGTTTATGGTTTGTGGGGATTTTATGTCCTCCGTCCGTTCCTGGTCGAACTTGGACTTCCCAACCAGGGTTTTGGTGTATTTACAGCCAGTATCATACTGGCCATTATGATTATTCCTTATGCCACTTCGCTGAGCAACGAAATCATCATGATGGTGCCGAACGAGCTGAAAGAGGCCGCCTATTCGCTGGGTGCCACCAAATCAGAAGTCGTTTTTAATGTAATTGTACCATCGGCCAGGTCAGGAATCATTGCCGGCTACATCCTTTCATTTGGCCGTGCTTTGGGCGAAACAATGGCAGTAACCATGCTGATTGGAAATGCCAATGTCATCCCCGATGGATTTTTCAGTACCGGAAATACCATGGCCAGTGTGATTGCCAACCAGTTTGGCGAAGCCGACGGATTGAAACTGAGTTCGCTCATTGCAATCGGGCTGCTGCTTTTCCTTATCACAGGTGTTATAAACGCTGTGGGTAAATTCATTATCAAAAAACTGAATTGATTTACCATGAAATACCAGCACAAACAAATAGCAAAATCAAAGCTGAAAAGCCGCACCATAAAGGATAAAGCCATCCGGGTGCTGGTGGTTCTGCTCTCTGTGGTTACCATTTCTCCCATTGTTCTCATCATTTTCAAGCTTATTGAAAAAGGGTACAAACAAATCAGTTTAGATTTTATCCTGAAAACTCCGCCCAATTCGTACGAAGCAATGACAGCACTCGCCAATGGTGAACTGATACCGGGAGGAATTGCCAACGGAATTACAGGAACATTGCTGATGATGGTTGTTGCGGCAGTGATGGCTATACCGGTCGGAGTGGTTACAGGAATCTACCTGTATGAAAATCCCGGTAAATTCATGGCCAACCTCACGCGTAACATTTCAGACATTTTGCAGGGAGTTCCTTCAATTGTGCTCGGTCTGATCGCCTACATCTGGGTGGTGAAAAGTATCACAAACGGGTATTCTGCTCTGGCGGGGAGTGTTTCTTTAGCGATTATGATGCTACCGATGATTGTGCGTTCAACCGAAGAAACGCTGAAAATGATTCCGGTCACGATCAAGGAAGCTGCGTTGGCATTGGGTGTGCCCTATTACAAGGTAATACTGAAAGTATTGATTCCGACAGGATTCAGCGGATTACTCACGGGTATTCTTCTGGGCATTTCAAGGGTGTTGGGTGAAACTGCACCGCTTATGCTCACTGCACTTGGAAGCACCATTATCAACCTGAATATTACAAAACCCACCAGTGCGGTTCCGCTGCTGATCTGGGAGTTTTACAACGACCCCAATATGGTCGGATTAATCTGGAGTTCATCCCTGTTGCTCATGGCTATTGTATTATCTTTAAACCTGATTTCGAAACAAATTGCTGCCCGCACAAAGTAAAAACATGAACGATAACATTAAACAAATAAAAGATCCGGTTTTATCTATCCGCAATTTGTCGGTTTCGTATGATAAAGGTAAGTACGCAGTAAAAGACGTTTCGGTTGACATCAAACGAAACAGCGTTACAGCCATCATGGGACCTTCGGGTTGTGGAAAAAGCACGTTGCTGAGGGCCATTAACCGCATGCACGAATTGTACGAAAACATTGAAACCACCGGGACACTGATCCTCAACGGAAAAGATATTACAAACATGCCCACCATTCAATTGCGGCGCATGGCCGGCATGGTGTTTCAGCGGCCCAACCCGTTTCCCACCATGAGCATTTACGACAACGTGATTGCCGGGTACAAACTCAACGGCATCAGCCTGAAACGCAGTGAAAAAGATGAGATTGTGGAGCGTTCGCTGCGCGACGTTACGTTGTGGGACGAAGTAAAAGATACGCTTTACAAAAAGGGTACATTTCTTTCGGGCGGACAACAACAGCGGCTTTGCATTGCCCGGGCGCTTGCATTCGACCCCGAAGTAATCCTGCTCGATGAACCCACTTCGGCCCTCGATCCCATCGCCACTGCAAAAATAGAAGACTTGCTGGTGACCCTGAAAGAGAACTACACCATTATCCTGGTGACACACAACATGTCGCAGGCAGCCCGTATTTCCGATTATTCGATGTTTATGTACTTGGGCGAACTGGTTGAATACGGTAAAACAAAAGACATGTTTACCAAACCCCGCGACCGCCGTACCGAAGAATACCTCACCGGCAAATTCGGGTAGAAAAATTAACTTCACACAAATTTGAACATACCATGTCAACAAGAAAAGATGAAGCACTAAAAAACATTTTCAACGAATTTGGTGAATTTGCCAACCTGGTGTTGCACCAACTCGACCTGCTGGGGAGAATCGTAACCTCCGGAAGTACCACCTTGTCAAAAGACATGGTAATGGAGATTCTTGAAAACGAAAAGAAGATAGACAAACTGGAAGTAAAACTGAGCGATAAAATTATTGACTATATTGTTCTTTATCAGCCGTTGGCTACCGACCTGCGCAAAATTATCGCCTGTTTCCGCATCATCATCAATCTCGAGCGCATTGGCGATTTGGTGACAAACATTATCCGGTTTATCGAAAAAATAAAAACACCAGAGGTTTACGTCAGTCTTACCGATGTAATTGCAAACATGCACATGCAAAGTTCAATCATGGTGAATAAAGCGCTGCTTTCGTTTACCAACGACGACCGCGAATTCGCCATCTGGACCATTAAAAACGACAGCGTGGTTGACGAAATCAAACAGAAAATGATGAACAAAGCCATTAAAAAAAGTAACATATCAGAAGAGAACAAGGAGCTGCTGATTACCTATATCAACATGAACGGGGTGGTCAGTAACATTGAACGCATTGCCGATTATGCCACCAACATTGCGGAAGCTGCAATTTATTCCATCGAAGGGAAAGACATCAGACATAAACCGATTGAATGAATGTTATGCGTGCAATACCCAAAATATTGATTGTTGATGATGAAAAGGATTTGTGCGAAATCCTGGAGTTCAACCTGTCAAACGAAGGATTTAAAACCGAAGTGGCCCATTCAGCCGAAGCGGCTCTGCGCAAACCGCTTGATACTTTTGATTTGATTTTGTTGGATGTGATGATGAGCGAAATGTCGGGTTACAAAATGGCCTCGGTAATCAGAAAAGACCTGAAACTGGCAGTCCCCATCATTTTTCTTACAGCCCGCACCTCCGAAAACGACCTGCTCACCGGGTTCAATGTAGGGGGCGACGACTATATTTCAAAACCGTTTTCCATCAAAGAGGTGATTGCCCGCGTAAAAGCTGTGCTGAAAAGAAGCGCCGGCGAACAGACTGCCATCAATATACTGAAAGTTGAAAACCTCGAAATTAATACCAACAACAAAACAGTAAATATTGACAATTCCGAAGTGAACCTCACCCGGAAAGAGTACGAAATCCTGCTATTGCTGATGAAGCACCAGGGGCAGTATATCAGCCGTGAGGATATTTTGAGCCGTGTTTGGAGCGATGATATTATTGTTACCGAACGTAATGTGGATGTAAATATCGCCCGTCTGCGCAAGAAAATAGGCAGATATGGCGACTATGTCAAAGGAAAATCGGGTTACGGATACTGCTTCAGTGCATAGAAGCCGCTCGCTGTCTGCTTTGTGAGAGCCTTTAAAGAGAAAGAAAGTAATAACATTTAAAACAACAAAAAGTGCTACTGCAACATTCATTTCGACGGAAAATTTTCATCTACTTTATTGCTGTATTTATTCTGTTTACGGCAGCAATTCTGGTGTTTCAACTTAACCGGGAAAAAAGGTATAAAACAGCACAGCTTGAAAATACGCTCGAAAATGTGAGTGAAATGACCCACAATTTTATAGCGTTTTATAACCTTGCCCAAACCGGCAATTTTCAGAAAGCCGACACGCTGAAACAGCTTATTCCCCAGAAGAACATCCGGATAACAATTGTCGATAAAAAAGGAACGGTGCTGTATGATAGCTCTGTAAAAGACTACTCGCGGATGGAAAACCACCTGCAGCGGCCAGAAATCCAGCGTGCCCTTTTTGCAAAATCCGGATCCAATATCAGGCACTCTGAAACGACCAACCAGGAGTATTACTTTTACGCGCACAATTATGGCGACTATTTTGTGCGGACCGCCGCCCTTTACGACATCAACCTGAAGCATTTCCTGGAGGCCGAACACCTGTTTTTAATCGTTATCATCATCATTTTCCTGGCTGTTGGCCTGGTTGTTAATTTTGTGACCAAACGCCTGTCACTCACCATAACCAAACTCAAAGATTTTGCCATCAGGGCAGCCCGGAACGAACCCATTGAAAACGAAAACGATTTACCGGACAATGAATTGGGTGAAATCGGCAAACAAATCATAGAAATTTATAACAAACTGCGCGTTGCAAACAACGACGTGGCGGTCGA
The DNA here is from genome assembly GCA_029975525.1 of Prolixibacteraceae bacterium. GTDB lineage: Bacteria > Bacteroidota > Bacteroidia > Bacteroidales > Prolixibacteraceae > UBA1413. The sequence goes on from JARKOX010000041.1 coordinate 20,255, forward strand.
AAAAGAACGCCTCTTTAACCACATGAACATCCTCAACGAAGGCATTTCATTTTACAGATCGAACCGCGAAAGAATGCTCACCAACAGCCATTTTATTCAATATGTCAGTATCCTGTCGGGCACTTCATCAATTACCCCTGACAATATTTTTGATCTCCCCGACTTTAAAAAGCTGAACAAATTTCTCGAAAAACAACTCCACAAAGACACCGAATTCCGTAATAACGAACTCCCCCAGATTGAATACACCATTAACAAAAATGAGCAGTATTTTAAAATTCTCTGTATCGTTTTTGCTGACAAAAGTTTCGAAATCCTGATCACCGATATTACCCAGCCCGAAAAACGCCGGCTGCTGAAACAGCAACTCACATCGAACATTGCCCACGAACTGAAAACACCGCTCGCATCGATTCGCGGATATATCGAAACGCTGATGAATAACCCGGCAGTTTCGGAGGAAAAGAAGAAATACTTTATTGAACGCGCCTTTGCCCAGACCGAACGTTTGCAACTGCTTTTAAACGATATTTCGCTGATTAACAACATTGAAGATGCGGGCGAACTTTTCGAGATTAAACCCGTGAATGTAAAACGGATTGTAGCCGATGTTATTGAAAATCTTGAAAACAGGCTGCTCGCGAAAAATATAAAATTTACGCTGAACATCGACGAAGATGTGGTGGTAAACGGAAACGATTCGCTGCTGGCTTCGGTGTTCCAGAACCTTATTGAAAACTCGGTCAACTACGCCGGCGAAAACATCAAAATCGAGATTAAAAACTACCTCGAAGATAAAAATTACTGGTATTTCAGTTATTCCGATAATGGAATTGGCATTCCCGAAGAGCACCTGCCACGTATTTTTGAGCGGTTTTACCGTGTTGATTTGGGCCGTAACCGCGAAACCGGCGGCACCGGGCTTGGCCTTTCGATAGTGAAAAATGCCATTCAACTGCATAAAGGCAAAATCACTGCCCGCAACCGCGCGGAAGGCGGGGTGGAGTTTTTGTTTACGCTGGCAAAATAATAAGCAACAGCACAATATAAAACTGCCATTGTTGAAATTTGCGGTCAGGTGCAAATTATGGGTAGCAATCAACAAAACATTAATGTCCTTCCGTCTACTCTGGGACGGAACTCTTTAAATCCCGGCTTTTTCTACCCCGTATCCCCTGCTACCGCGCGATTGCATCGCGTGGTGCTACTGTCAAAGAGCTATATCAAAGATACTTGTTTTCAGACACGGACAACCTGTCTGCACCAGCGGGGGACAGACCTTGTTCCGGTTTTTCAAAGAATTGTTTTTTAAGGTAATAGTTTGGGCTGCACTTTTTCCTAGCCAAAATACCATTACAAACAGAGAACAACCGGTTTCTCGCCGCGAAGAAGAGAGGGCAGATGGAGAAAATGGAACCTTAACTTATTCCTTCAAACCACGCGATACCATCGCGCGGGAGCGGGGGCGATACAATCGCGCGGGAGCAGAGGTATTACAAAATAGCTGAAATTGCGGCATATATTTTATCGGCTTTTTTCCCTGCCTTTAAAATGATATCCATTTCTCGTTCATTATGCTTTATAGTTATATAAAGATTTGATGTGTCTTTTTTCCTGGCACCAAGCGCACCCCCAACAAGTAGTCCAACTCCTCCGGTAAGAACACCTCCAATAATGGCGCCAGCCGCCGCCTTACCAACAGAGCGTTTAGATTTTTCGTCAAAAGACATACTTATTATTTCGTCGGCATTGATTGTTACTTTTCCTTCTGTGGCCCAAAAAGATGAAGGTTCAAGTATAACTGATTTTTTAAATTCGTCGATTTTAACATTGATGGTTCCAGGACGGATTAATTTTGGATGACCACCTTTGTACTCAATTTTTTCAAAGGAATTCATAACGTTTGATTTTTTAGGATTTACCCAAAGGTAGAAACTTTTTGTAAAATTCGATTGGAAGGAGAGTTGTTAAAAATCAGACAAATACACCCCGGTAAATCCCCGCTCCCGCGCGATTGCCCCCGCTCCCGCGCGATGGTATCGCGTGGTGTTACTGTCAAAGAGCTATATCAAAGATAGCTGTTTTCAGGCACGGGCAACCTGTCTGCACCAATGAAGGAAATGAATGAAATTTTCTCTTTGTAGTTATTCCGCTCACCTTTTCGGGCAGCCTTCCAAACGGCGCCATACCCCGGGAAGGCTTTGGGAGAGGATTACAACGGCTTGCAGCAGATTACCGACGAGTGGTGGGAGGATTGCAGGGGTTTGCAGCGGCCTGCTGCCGGGATAAACAGGAATTCCAGGATCAGGCAGGTTGTCGGCCAGGAGTGTACAGGGCATTGCAACCGGCGGCAACCGGTTTTCGGGGGTTTCCTGGGGCGCTGCAATGGCTGGTCGTGTGCTTTGCTGCGCCGTATCGCCGTTACCGGCGGGCGGAAACAAGATTGCCGGCAGCAATCCCGCTCCCCTCGTTTGCAACACACATTTGTAGAGCTGCATCGCCTTTTTTCCAGTCTCATTGGGCGCCAGACAGCCTCCCCGTATGGTAACAAAGCAGCAGGAGGTAACCGTTTTTTGAAGCCACAGCTGCGAATGTTTCGATCCCGATGGAAATAATTGTTAGTTTTAAGGAGGATTTCAATTAAGATGGGAAATACTGTTTGTATGCACCTTTTGAGCGTTTGGCACGTTTTTTTTATGAGAAAAATGGTAACCTGCAAATTGATTTTGTGGCTGGCAAACGAAACCGCTAACGGTTAGCAGTCTGCTTTATGAGCAGAAAACGGTCGGGCATAAGCTTTCAGGATAGTTATCAAAATAACCGTTGTCAGGGGAGGCCAAACAATGCCCAAGGCAGTGGCATACACCATTCCATTTTATTGGAGAGCGTTTTTAAGGATAAACCGATAAATAACTGACCCATGACTTCAAAACATTTGACTTTATTGATCCTTTCCGGATTTTTTCTCTGGCTTGCCTCAACAGCCGGAATTACCCCAACCAAACTGACCTGCGAATACCTTCCCAATCCGGCGGTGGTCGATGTGCGGCAGCCCCGGCTCAACTGGGTTAACCTGGCCGAAAAGGGCGAGCGCGGGCAGCGACAAACCGCCTGGCAGATCCGGGTAGCCACCTCGAAAGCCGGCCTTGAAAAACCCGATTTGTGGGACAGCCAAAAAGTGGAAAGCAGCCAGTCGAACCGGGTGGTTTATGGCGGGAAAATATTGAAATCGCGCACCGAATGCTGGTGGCAGGTCCGGGTGTGGGACCAAGACGGGAACGTTTCCGGATGGAGTGAACCGGCGTTTTGGCGAATGGGGATTCTGGATCCCTCCGAATGGAAGGCCCGGTGGATTGGGGCGCCCTGGCAGGGCGAAGAGGCGTTGCCCAAACCCAAAAATCCGGGCGTTACTCTGCCCGATCAGCTGCCGCCGCCGGCTCCCCTGTTCCGCAAAGAGTTTAAGCTATCCAAAAAAGTTTCCCAGGCAGTGGCTTTTGTCACCGGTCTCGGATATTTTGAGCTTTACCTGAATGGGGAAAAGGTGGGAGACGATGTGCTGGTTCCCAACCAAACCAATTACGGGAAGCGTCCGGGGCTGATCAACGAAGGGATCCCGCTGGCGGACAACTTCAAGGAATACAAGGTGATGTACCTGGCTTATGATATCAAAGACCGGCTGCGGGAAGGAGAAAATGCGCTGGGCGGTATCGTTGGAAACGGGTTTTACAATCCCGCCAAACACTGGGCCGGCAGTTACGGGTCACCCCGGTTTCTGGTGCAGGTTTACCTCACCTTCGAAGACGGGACCGAACAGGTGATTGTGAGCGACCAGAGCTGGAAAGCTTCCCAAAGTCCGATTCTGATGGACATGGTCTATTACGGCGAACATTACGATGCCCGCCGGGAGCAGTCCGGATGGAACCTCCCCGGTTTTGATGATTCGGAATGGCAACCGGTGGCCATCCGCAAAGCCCCCGAAGGCCGGCTGGTGGCCCACACCGCTTATCCCGACCGGGTGATGGAGCGGCTGTCGCCCGTGAAAATTGAAAAACTCTACAACGGAAAATACCTCGTCGATTTTGGCGTGGAAGTTTCGGGGTGGGTGCGGTTGACAGATGTAACCGGACCGGCTGGTCATAAAATCGAAATCAATTACCTGAGCAATAGTTATTCAGGCGACAATTCATATATTTTCAGGGGAGAAGGCCCCGAATCGTATGCCGCCCGTTTCAACTGGTTTATCTTTAGCGCCGTTGAAATCAGCAATTGGCCGGGGTGGCTCCGCCCGGAGCAGATTACTGCCGAAGTGGTGCACACCTACGTGGAAGAATCGGCTGCTTTTGAAACCGCAAATCCGCTTTTTAATGACATCAACAAAATCTGGCGGCGCAGCCAAACCGACAATATGCACGGCGGAATTGCCAGCGACTGCCCGCATCGCGAGCGTTCGCCCTACACCGGCGACGGACAGGTAGCCTGCGTCACGGTGATGCACAACTACGATGCCCGCAACTTTTACCACAAGTGGATTCAGGATATTCTGGGGGCGCAGGAGGTGACCACCGGTTATGTTCCCAACGGAGCTCCCTGGCAACCCGGATGTGGCGGAGGAGTAGCGTGGGGAGCCGCCATCTGTATCATGCCCTGGGAGTTTTACCTTCACTACGGGGCCCGGGATATGCTCGAGGACAATTATTCCGGAATGATGGAGTATGTCCGCTACATGCAAACATGGGTTGGCGAAGATGGCATCATGCATTCGCAACGAACCGGGAAAGATGGCAAAGTGCTCCGGTGGTTCAATCTGGGCGACTGGGTTGCTCCCGGCGCACTTCCTCCCGATGAAATGGTGCACACGTTCTATCTCTGGCGCTGTGCCGACATCACCGCCCGGACAGCCGGCATCCTGGGCAAATCGGGCGATGCAAAAATTTTTGCAGAACTGGCCGAACAAACCCGACAGGCATTCTGGAAAAGATTTTACAATGAAAAAGAGGGAACCTACGGAAGAGCGGGCGGAAACATTTTTGCCCTCAAAATGGGGGTTCCCGCGCAGCAGTACGATCGGGTGGTCAGCGCGCTGAAAGCTGACATCCAGGCCAACAAGGGCCATCTCGATACGGGCATTTTCGGTACCCAGTTCTTTTTTGAAGTGTTGTCGGAAAACGGGATGCACGAGCTGGCTTATGCCGCCATGAATAAAAAAGAGGAGCCGGGGTATGGCCGCTGGCTCCGGCTGGGGGCGACCACCACCTGGGAACAGTGGAGCGAGGAAGGCTCGCACAACCATCCCATGTTTGGCGGCGGATTGGTTTGGTACTACCGCAAACTGGCCGGCATGAACGCCGATCCCGACGAACCGGGCTACCGGCACATCATCTTTCGGCCGCAGCCGGTTGAAGAACTGGCGTTTGCAAAATATTTCAACCAAACGCCTTATGGCGAGGCCGGAATTCACTGGGAAAACCAAAACCGGCAGTTTGCCCTGCAGGTGGTTGTTCCGGTGGGATGCCGGGCAACGGTTTATGTTCCGCTGCTCAGCGAAAAAAAGATATGGGAAAATGGCCAGCCGGTTGACCGTTCAAAAGATATCCGGCTGCTGAAAGAGGAGGAGGGTTACCGGGTATTTGCCGTCTCCAGCGGACACTACCAGTTTTTGTCGCAGTAGTGCGGGTTACTTTTTCCCGACAATTTCGGTCAGCGCAGCTTCGAGGGTGGGGTAGCGGAAGGTGAAATTCTCAGCCAGCAGTTTCTCCGGGTACACCTGCGGGCTTTCGTAAATCAGCCGGGCCGCTTCTCCATACAGCAGGTCCAGCGCGGTTTTCGGAACGCTGAGGAAAGCAGGGCGGCGAAGCGCCCGGGCAAAGGTTTGGGTAAAATCGCGGTTGGTGGCCTGCTGGGGGGCGCACAGGTTGTAAACGCCGGCCGCCTGGTGGTTTTCAACGGCCCACAAAAAGGCCGACACTGCATCGTGCAGGTGGATGAAAGGGAAAGGCTGGCTGCCGTTGCCGATCGCGCCGCCCAGTCCGAGCCGGAAAGGAAGCCGTAACTGCCGGATGAGCTGCGAGTTTTGGTCCAGCACCGGACTGATCCGAAAGATCACCCGGCGTACACCGGCGGGCAGCTCCGCCGAGGCGGCCTCCCAGTCGCGGATCACACGGGCGGCAAAATGGCTGGCAAAACGGTCGCTCCGCTCGGTGTGGTCTTCTTCCGACCGGTAAATGCCAATTGCCGAAGCCGAAATAAATGTTTCGGGGCGAAGCTGGTCTGGCAGTTGACAGATCGCCTCTGTCAGGTTGGAGGTGGTCTCCACCCGGCTATCGTAGATGAGTTTTCGGTGCGGGTGAGTCCAGCGGCAGAGGATCGGCGCGCCGGCCAGGTGAATAACCGCCTGGACGCCCGACAGCAAACCGGTTAGTGCGCTGCCCGGCGGGGAGTAAATCATTTCCCGGGAGAGCGGAATCACTTCGTGTCCTCTCGCCAAACAGCCCTCTGTCAGTGCTTTCCCGATGAGGCCCCGGTAACCCGATACCGCAATTTTCATAACGCTGCTGTTTTCAACAAACCAACAAACCAGCCGGCTTTCTGTTTAATTTTCCTCCGGAAATAAACTTCGGGAGACCGGACTGCCGGAAGATTTTTGCGGGGGAGAACATCGGGGCGGCAACCGCCCCTTTCAGCTGAAAACAAATTGTTTCCTCCCGGAAAAGAAAAGCGGTTATTCCGCGTTAATCCTTCAGGAAATGGGAGGATCGGTGCAGAAGCGTTAAATTTGCCGCCTGATTCAAAAATTAAAATGGGTACTGTTCAAAAGAGACGGAGTACACCGGCAGCTGGGAAGAGCCGGCGTACCCAAAACAGGAAAAAGACAAATTACTGGTGGCTGGCTGTCAGGTTGTTCCTGGCCGGATTGCTGCTGCTTGCCTTTTTTTTCCTGGTTGTTTATCTGGGTTTTTTAGGAAAAGTTCCCTCCACCGAAGAGTTAAACCGCATCAAAACGCCGTTGGCTACGGAGGTTTTTTCTGCCGATGGAAAAATCCTGGGGCGCTATTATGTGGAGAACCGCAGCAATGTGCGGTTTAAAGAGATCTCGCCCAATGTGGTCAATGCGCTGATTGCCACCGAGGATGCCCGTTTTTACGAACACCGCGGGATCGACGAGATGGCGCTGCTGCGGGTTTTTGTGAAGACCATTCTGATGCAGGACCGCAGTGCCGGCGGCGGCAGCACCCTGAGTCAACAGATTGCCAAAAACCTCTTTCCGCGGAATAACCTGGGCGTCTTTTCCGTGCCGGTCAACAAACTGCGCGAAGCCATTATCGCCTACCGGCTCGAACGTATCTATTCGAAAGAGGAGATCCTGACGCTCTATCTGAACACGGTTCCGTTTGGCGAAAATATTTTTGGCATTGAAGTGGCTGCCGAACGTTTTTTCAGCAAAACACCCGCAAATCTTACCGTTCCTGAAGCTGCCGTATTGATCGGCATCCTGAAGGCCAACAACTCCTACAATCCGCGTCTCCATCCCGAACAGTCGAAACAGCGGCGGAATGTGGTGATCGACCAGATGGTGAAATATGGTTTTCTGAAAGCAGAAGAGGGCGAAAAACACAAAGCGGCCCCGCTCAATATGCACTACCGGCTGATCACCTACAACCAGGGGCCGGCCCCGTATGTACTCGAACAGTTACGCCCTGTTTTAACCGACTGGTGCAAGTCGAACAGCAAACCCAACGGCGATCCCTGGAACCTTTACACCGACGGCCTGAAAATTTACACCACGGTGGATTACAACCTGCAGCAATATGCCAACTATTCGGTGCAGGAATATATGAAAAGCCTCCAGCAGGTGTTCGACAAACACTGGGAAGGCCGCAACCCGTGGGGAAACGACCAGTCGGTGGTAACACGCGCCATGAAGCTCTCCGACCGTTACAGACGGGCCAGGGCTGCCGGTAAAAATGAAAAGGAGATCCAGGCAGAGTTTGACCAGCCGGCCGAACGGACCCTTTTTACCTGGGACGGACTGGTTCAGAAAAAAATCACCCCTCTCGATTCGGTTAAACATTACCTGAAACTGCTCAATACCGGCTTTTTGGCCCTGGAGGCCCACACCGGCGCCGTAAAAGCCTGGGTGGGAGGGATCGATTTTCGTTTTTTTCAGTATGACCATGTGAATGCCCCCCGCCAGGTGGGATCCACTTTCAAGCCTGTGGTTTACCTGGCCGGCCTCGAGAATGGCCTCAGTCCGTTCGACTATTTTTCCAACGAAAAGAAGGTGTACAAAGATTACCAGAACTGGTCTCCTGTCAATTCGCACGATGATTACAACGGGTACTATTCGATGAAAGGGGCGCTCTCGGAGTCGCTCAACACCGTGGCGGTCGAGATGATCATGCAGACCGGGATTGGCAACACCATTGAAACCGCCCGCAAGCTGGGGATAAAAGCCGAGCTGCCCCAGTATCCGTCGCTGGCGCTGGGAGCCGCCTCCATCCCCCTGAAAGAGATGGTTTCAGCCTATTCGGCAATTGTCAACGGCGGACGAAAGGTAACCCCGTTTCTGCTGGTGAAGATCGAAGACAATGAGGGCAACGTGCTGGCGACCTTCAAAGAGCCCCGGAGCGAAGATCCCGAAATTTCAGCCGAAAACTGCCGGATTATTGTGGAGATGCTGCGTTCGGTTACCGACGAAGGTACCGGCCGGGCCATCCGGGCGGTTTACGGGGTTCCGGGCGAATTTGCCGGAAAGACCGGCACCACGCAGGATCAGGCCGACGGCTGGTTTATCGGCTTCAACCCCACGCTGGTAGCCGGCTGCTGGGTGGGCGCCGACGATCCGGCGGTGCACTTCCGCACCATCACCTACGGCCAGGGCGCTTACATGGCGCTGCCCATCGTTGGGAAATTTTTCAGCAAACTGTATGCGGACCGGCGGTTCGCCGAAATGAAATACCAGCTCTTCGACCAGCCCGATCCCGAAACCCTCGCCCAGTTGAACGAACTGCCACCTTACAAGGAGTTCATTGAACAGGATCGTGATTTCGACTTCTTCAATATCTTCCGCAAGCGGGAAAAACCGGCCGACCGCGAAAAAGCTAAAGTACAGGAGCCGGAAAAAGCTGCCGGCAGTCAGGAGGTCCCGGTTTGGCAGAAGATCAAAGATATTTTCAAAAAGAAGGAGCGGTAGTGGCTGGCCGGAACATGAATTTCTTGTAAATTCATTCGCTCAAATGGTGCCGACACAGGCGTTTTCCTGTAATTTTGAAATTTTGAAGAAGCAGTTTTCTGCTCATCTTTGAACCGGAATATAAAAATGGATAAAAAACAGATCAACTGGCAGGCCTGGGTAAACCGTTTAGTGGTTTGGCGCTTCGAAAAACTGGGCGAACGTAATTTTATCTACCTGCTCAGTTTTCTGGTTGGAATTTTGAGCGGTATTGCCGCACTTTTGCTGAAAAAGCTGGTCCACCTTTTCGAAAATCTGCTTACCGACTGGCTGCAAAAAGATACCTACAGCTTTTTTTACCTGGCGTATCCGTTTTTGGGGATTTTGCTCACCTACCTGTTTGTGCGGCTGGTGGTGAAGGACGACATCAACCACGGGGTTTCCAAAATTCTGTTTGCCATTTCCCGGAAGGGGAGCCGGCTGAAACCACACAACACTTATTCGTCCATGGTGGCCAGCAGCCTGACCATTGCGTTGGGCGGTTCGGTGGGGGCCGAGGCGCCTATTGTCCTCACCGGCGCTTCCATCGGGTCGAACCTGGCGCGCATCTTTAAGCTGAATTACCGCGACATGACCCTGCTGGTCGGCTGTGGCGCCGCGGGGGCTATTGCCGGGATCTTCAAGGCCCCGATTGCCGGCATTGTGTTCACCCTCGAAGTGCTGATGCTCGACATGACCATGGCTTATTTGCTGCCGCTGCTCATCTCTTCCATCACTGCCGCCTCGCTTTCCTATGTATTTATGGGCAGCGCCATGGTGATGAAGTTCGACCTGGTCAACGCCTTTTCGGTCAAAAATATTGGCTACTACATCCTGCTCGGAATTTTTACCGGGATGGTCTCTTTCTATTTTATCCGCATGATCATGTGGTTTGAAGGGCAGTTTAAGCAGGTTGCAAATCCCATTTTCAGGCTGTTTGCCGGCGGATTGATCCTCAGCCTGCTCGTCTTTCTGTTTCCTCCCCTCTGGGGCGAAGGCTACACCGGCATCGTCAAGATTTTTAGCGGAAATGGCATAACCATGCTCGATAATTCCATCTTCTACGGATGGCGCAGCAGTGTTTACCTGTTTATGTTGTTTCTGGTCATGATTCTGGCATTTAAGGTGCTGGCGACCGCAGCCACCACTGGCGGCGGCGGTATCGGGGGAATTTTCGCCCCGACCTTGTTTATGGGAGCGGTATCGGGATTTTTGCTGGCAAAGGCCTTGAACACCTTTCTGGGATTGAACCTCCCCGAGGAAAATTTTGCCTTAGCCGGGATGGCCGGTCTGATGGCCGGGGTAATGCACGCCCCGCTCACCGGCATCTTTCTGACCGCTGAAATTACCGGCGGCTACGGGCTTTTCCTGCCGCTGATCATCACCTCGACCGTGGCTTACCTCACCATCATGCGTTTTGAACCCCATTCGATCTACACCAAACGGCTGGCCCAGCAAGGAAACCTGATTACCCACCACAAGGACAAGGCGGCCCTGAAACTGATGCAGGTGCGCAAACTGGTGGAGACCGACTTCGAAGTGCTTTCGCCCGACGCTACCCTGCGCGACCTGGCCAAAGCGGTTTCGCGCTCGCACCGGAACCTCTTCCCGGTGGTTGACCGCGAGGGATATCTGAAAGGGATGGTTAAGCTCAGCGAGATCCGTACCCTGATTTTTGAACGGGATCTTTATGATACCCTGAAAATCAAAGACCTGATGTACATGCCCGAGCACTTTGTTTCGCCCTACGACAGCATGGAACAGGTGGCTGAAAAATTTGAAACCTCCGGGCGTTACAACCTGGCGGTGATCGATCATGGCAAGTATGTCGGTTTTATTTCGCGGGCGCGCGTTTTTTCCGATTACCGCAAAAATGTCCAGGATTTTTCAAGCGATTAGCGGTTCATGCGTTTGAGCTGCGTGGCATAAAGGGTGACGAAGAGCGTGGAGAAAATCATGTTCACCGAGGAAAAACCATTGCTTCCCAGCCAGATAAACGGCAGTGCAAACAGAACCAGCTGGGAGAAAACATAAATCGGAAAGCCGCTTTTTTGAAGTTGCCACATACGAAACACCCCCCAAAAGGAGAGCGCATGAAATACGCCAAACAGCAGGAAATAGTAGGAGGGGAGCATGGCGGTGGTGTACAGGGAGCTGTATTTCAGGATGAAGGTTTGGGCAGCGTCCCCGAAGATGGAGGCAGCCAGGTAGATCAGGAAGGCTGTCCCGCTGCCTGCAAACGATAGTAAACAAAGGGCTTCCAGCAAAACCGGACGATTGAATCGGCTCATTTTTCAACAGGTTAAGTGTTCAAAAATAATGACTTTTTGAAAGGAGCGAAATTTCCCGCCGCATGAAAAAGTATTACCTTTGGCTTTCAATTCATTTCGGAAATTTTTACACATCATGAAGAGAGATAATCTTGTTTTTGAAATTATTGAGAAGGAGCGGCAGCGCCAGCTGAGCGGCATTGAACTGATTGCCTCCGAGAACTTTGTCAGCGACCAGGTGCTGGAAGCGATGGGGTCGGTAATGACCAACAAGTATGCCGAGGGCTATCCGGGAAAACGGTATTACGGCGGTTGCCAGTTTGTGGATATGACCGAGCAGTTGGCAATCGACCGGATTAAGGAGCTTTTCGGTGCCGAATGGGCCAACGTGCAGCCGCACTCGGGCGCACAGGCCAATGCTGCCGTCTTGAGCGTGGTGCTGCAACCCGGCGATACCTTCCTCGGACTCGACCTTTCTCATGGCGGCCACCTTTCGCACGGCTCGCCGGTCAACTCCTCCGGAATTCTCTACCGCCCGGTGGCTTATCAGGTCAGGCAGGATACCGGCCAGGTGGACTATGACCAGATGGAAGAGCTGGCCATCAAAGAAAAACCGAAACTGATTATTGGCGGTGCCTCGGCTTACAGCCGCGACTGGGATTATGAGCGGATGAGAGCTATTGCCGACAAAGTCGGAGCAATTCTGATGATCGACATGGCGCATCCGGCCGGACTGATTGCTGCCGATCTGCTGAAAAATCCCGTCAAATACGCGCACATCGTTACCTCCACAACCCACAAAACCCTGCGCGGACCGCGTGGCGGTATTATCCTGATGGGGAAAGATTTTGAAAATCCCTGGGGAATTACGACCAAAAAAGGTGAAGTCCGGACCATGTCGTCGCTGCTCGACTCATCGGTTTTCCCCGGACAGCAGGGCGGGCCGCTTGAGCATGTGATCGCCGCCAAAGCGGTGGCTTTCGGCGAAGCGCTGGACCCCTCGTTCAAGGTTTACCAGAAACAGGTGCAGCTGAATGCAGCGGCCATGGCCAACGCTTTTATCGACCTCGGGTATCACGTGGTCTCCGGCGGCACCGAAAATCACTCGATGCTCATCGATTTGCGTTCCAAATATCCCGAAATTAATGGTAAACAGGTAGAAGCCGCCCTGATGCAGGCCGATATCACCGTTAACAAAAACATGGTTCCGTTCGACAGCCGTTCCCCGTTTCAAACTTCGGGAATCCGGGTCGGAACGCCCGCAATCACCACCCGCGGCGTGAAAGAAGAGCTGATGCCGGTTATCGTGCAGCTGATCGATGAGGTGATCTCACACATCGGCGATGAAAAATGGCCTTCAATGGTTGAGAAAAAAGTACATGAACTGATGAAGGATTTTCCGCTTTTCGGCTGGTAAAATCCTGCCAGAATAGAAATGCCGGTTCAGGCCGGTGAGAGCAGACAGCGGTTGCCGGGAGTAGTTCCGGCAACCGTTGTGCGTTTTAGCCCTGTTCAACGGTTCGTCCCTAATTTTTATGTTCTTTTACGACGTGGCGTCAAACATTTCCGACGCGGTTTGGCAAATGGTTTCAAAAGTGATTACATTTGTTTTGGGCAGTATAAGCCTGAAGGGCTTGTTACAAGCCTAAACAAAACCTATAAAACAAAAAATTGTATGAACCGAAATCTATTTTCGTTGCTGACGCTGACTGCAATTTTGCTCACCGCGTCTGCCGTTTTTGCCCAAAAAGCCAACCGCCTGTCGAAACAGGAGAAAAAAGAGGGCTGGACCCTGTTGTTCAATGGTAAAAATTTTGAAGGCTGGCGACAGTGTAATGGCACGGAGATGCCCAAAAACTGGGTGATTGAAGAGGATGCCATGAAAGTTTTCATCGGTGAAGGGAAAAAACCGGGACAAGGAGCCAACGGCGATATCCTTTATGCGCCGAAAAAGTTCCGCAACTTTGAGCTTTCTATCGACTGGAAGGCCGGAAAAGCCGGAAACTCCGGGATTTTTTACTACGTGCGCGAAGTGCCGGGTAAACCGATCTACTTTGCCGCTCCCGAAGTGCAGATTCTGGACAACCAGGATGCCTCCGACAACAAAATTGACAGCCACCTGGCCGGCTCACTCTACGACATGCTCCCGGCCGACCCCAAAACCGTAAATCCCGCCGGAAGCTGGAACACCGTGGTGATCCGCGTTAAAGATGGCCAGGTTACCCATACCATGAACGGCGTGCAGGTGGTGTCGTACACCCTGTGGACTCCCGAATGGGACAAACTGGTGGCCAACAGCAAGTTTAAAAACTTCCCGGGCTTCACCGAAGGAATCGCAAAAGAGGGATACATCGGCTTGCAGGATCATGGCTATCCCATCTGGTTCCGGAACATCAAAATTCGCGAGCTTTAATCAATTGTTATTCTGAAAGAAAATTTTTAAAAATGAAGTTACCTGCTTTTGAGGCTTTTATTTTCGATATGGATGGTGTGCTGATTGACAGCGAGAATTTTTACACCCGGGTGGAGCAGGAAAACTTCCGGCAGCTGGGCCTGCATATTTCGCATGAAGAGCATGTGACTTATCAGGGAACTGCCACCGACCTGATGTGGGCGGCCATCCGTGAAAGACATGGTTTACAACAGCCGGTGGAGGAGCTGGTTGAGATGACCAACGCACGGGTGGTCCCCTACTTTCAGTCGTTAGACGCCATTCCGGCGATGCCCGGCATTACGGAATTGCTTGAACTGTTGCACAGCCGCCGGGTTCCGCTGGCGCTGGCCTCTTCGTCGTATCCCGAAATTATCGAGTTGGTACTCGACAAGACCGGGCTGCGGAAATATTTTCAGGTGGTGGTCAACAGCAGGCTGGCCAAATCCAGCAAGCCACATCCGGCCATTTTTCTGCTGGCAGCCGAAAAACTGGGCATTTTGCCCGAACGCTGTGTGGTGGTGGAAGATTCGACGAACGGAATTCGGGCGGCACAAGCAGCCGGCATGTTTTGTATTGCCTACAACGGCCCCGGCGCCGAACACCAGGATCAGTCGGCTGCCGACTGGCAAATCGTCTCCTATCAGGAACTGGTTGCTGCGCTCGACGGCAAGGCCGGTTGACCCTCTGTTTGAGCGACAGCGCTTCGGAATCCGAGGTTTTTTAGCGCTGGTAGAGTTTTCCCAGTCCGGACAGGTGGCCGTTTGAGTCGAGTTTCACCTGTTGACTGAGCAGCTCGGGTTTCAGGTTTCCTTTGACGTAGATCAGGGCGTTGTCTTCGCCGCCAACCAGGATTAACATCTCGCGGATATTCGCCTCGCTGTCTGTCACCCCCACGATGGAAACCTCCTGTTTTTCCTCCCGGATATTTATCAGCTCTTCGTATTTGCCTTGTTTTAACAGGGAGTGAAACTCCTGGTGAAAGTTGACATTGCGGAATTTATCCGGGTCATCGACGGCTAAGATTTTAACCTTGTCGATATTTTTGAGCAACTCCTTTTCTTCATTCGAAAGCCCGTCACTCCACGACGCCATATGGATCAGGAACCCGGGAATGGTAATCGATACAATGCCGTCCTGCCCCGAATAGCGGTGGAAGGCAGTGCTGAGCGTCTGGTCGTCTGAGCAGGAGTTAAGCCCGAAAAACAGGGCAAACAAAAAAGGGAAAACTAATTTTTTCATAGCTGTTCTGGTTATGTTACGGGGATAAGACGTATGAATCGGGCGATCGTTACGGGCAAAACGGGAAAAGTTATTAAATCCGGATCAGCAGGTCGTAAAGTGAGTCAAATCTTTGCTGATGGCTTCCAGTGGTTAACAGCCAGGTAGTTACCTGCTGGTCGTCGGTTTCGATGGTAATCCGCAGGTCGGCATTTTCAGCCTGGTTGAGCGAATATCCCCTTCGTTCGAGCGCCCGGACGGTCCAGAGTTGGGTTACCCCTTCCCCCTCAACGGCAACGGTCCCTGCCTGTTTTTTCCGGAAGAAAAATTCACCGGCGCTGTTGTCAAAACCAATGTGTCCGCTGCTGAAGAGCCGGTCGAGCCAGCCATTGAGCACTGCATCTTCAGGAGCTCCTTCGAGCGCTTCGTCTTCCAGCAGGATCCAGAATTTGTCCATTTCGCGCAAGGCAATGTTCAGGTCGTGGGTCGAGAGGAGGATGGTTTTGCCGTTTTGCCGGGCCAGCTGGTGCAGGAGATGAAAAATTTCGTATTTGGTGTTGACATCCAGGAAAGCGGTAGGTTCATCCAGCAGAATAACGGGGGTGTCCTGCGCCAGCGCCCGTGCAATAAGCGCCCGTTGCCGTTCGCCATCGCTGAGGCGCGTCACCTGCCGGTTGGCAAAACCGCCCAGGCCCACTTTTTCGATTGCTTCCAGCACCAGGCGGCGGTCGGCGGCCGAGGTTTTCCCCAGCCAGTTGGTGTAGGGAAAACGTCCGTAGGCGACCAGTTCGGCTACCCGCATGTTCGGAACCTGCAGGCTCTCGGTAGAAACAAAACTCAGCGTGCGGGCACGTTTGCCCGGCGAAAATCCGGGGAGTGGCTCTCCGTAGTAGCTCACCTCGCCTGCCAGCGGTTTCTGGAAGCCGCCCAGGGTACGCAGCAGCGTGCTTTTTCCGATTCCGTTGGGACCAATCAGCGCTACCATCTCGCCTTTGCGGGCGGAAAAGGAGAGGTTGCTGCGCGAAAAAAACGCCTCGCCACTCACCGACGCGTAACCAACCGACAGGTTGCGGATTGCAATGGCCATATCTGGCTGATGTCCCGTCATACCGATACAAATTTTTTATTGCGTACAATCATCCACACCACCACCGGAATGCCGATCAGGGCTGTTACCGAATTGATGGGCAATGTGGTTTGCATGCCGGGCAGTTGTGACACGATATCGCTGAAAAGCATCACGTTGGCGCCCAGCAGGAGTACGGCGGGCAGTAAAACCAGATGGTTCGAAGCCCGGAACATCACGCGGGCCAGGTGCGGCACGGCGATTCCGATGAATCCGATGGGGCCGCAAAAAGCGGTGATGGTGCCGGCCAGCAGACTGGCGCTGAAAAATACACCCAGCCGGCTGCGGGTCACATTGACGCCCAGCGAGCGGGCTACGGTTTCTCCCAGCAAAAAAGCATTCAGCGCTTTGATTTTCAGGAAACTCAAAAAAGTTCCGAAGATCACGGCGGTTGCCATCACTGTAAGCTGTCCGCTGGTGACGCTGCCCAGGCTGCCCATCGTCCACACGATAAAGGCCTTGAGCATGGCTTCGCTGCTGAAATACTGAAGGATGCTGACAATGGCGCCGGTTGCGCTGGTAAACAGAATCCCGAGGATCAGGATGGTCATGATGTCGTTGACACGGGTGGAGACATACAACACCAGCAACATGACCAGAAAGGCGCCCAGCCAGGCTACCAGCGCCAGCGGCCATGCGCCGGCAAACGACAGTATGCCGAAGCTGAAAAATGACGAAAAACCAAGGGCAAAAAGCGCTACTCCCAAACTGGCGCCGGCGCTGATTCCCAGCACGTCGGGGCCGGCCAGCGGGTTGCGAAAAACGGTTTGCATCTGCAGGCCGCTGATCGACAGGGCTACGCCGGCCAGAACGGCTGTGAGCGCTTTGGGAATGCGGAACTGGAAAATGATGGTCCGGATGGTTTCATCGGCCGAAGCGGGGGAGAACAGCGCCCGTAAAACCGATTCCGCGGAAATGGTTACCGATCCCAGCAGGATGTCGAGCAGGAAAAGTATCCCCAGCAAAAATATCAGCGATGCAAAGCGCAGTGACTGACTCATACGGTAATCCGGTGTTTGTTTCCTGCTCATTTGATCTCTTTGTAATAGAATAACTCAGCGGGCGGCAGCAGTCCGGGGTGAAACAGCTGAATCAGGTCCGACAAAATTCGGTCGGGATGAACCGTGCCGCTTTCCCAAAAGTCGTTTCCTCCCATTTCGGTGGAAACCTGGTTGTTGTTGAAAATTCTGCCGTTGCGGAAAACCGGGAAGTTGGCAAAACGGGCATCGGCAGCCAGAATTTCGGCTTTCGACGAAACCATGCCCACGTTGAGCCAGATATCGGCGGTGGCGGCACGGGTGAGAGCCTCTTCAAACGAGATGACATAGCTTTCGTGCGACGGATTGTCGCGGCCCGAATAATTTCCACCGGCATCTTCAATCAGGTGCGCCAGGTACGATCTTCCGCCGGGCACCCACCAGGAGTCGCGGTAGGGGAGCCCGACCAGGACTGCAGGCCGGGGACTGGCCTGCCGGGCCAGTTCAGTCAGCTGCTGGTAACGGCTTTCCGTTTCACGGAAAAGAGAGTCGGCCAGCGTCTCTTTGTTGAACAGGGCGCCAACAAAGCGGATCCATTCGGCTTTCCCCAGCGGCGTCTCTTCCAGGTACTCGGCATTCATGATGGCCGGAATGCCCAAATCTTCAAATTTTCGCAGGAAGCCGGTAATTTCGCTGTCAACGCCGTAAACCATCACGGCGTCGGGGGCCTGGCGGATGATCTCTTCGTAGTTCAGGTTCTGCCCGTAACCGACATCTGCCACGCGGCCTTCGTCGACTGCCTGCCGGATGAAAGGGCTGCTGATGTAGCCGGCGCCGGAGATTCCCGTAACAGCCTGGTCCTCTCCGAGCGCTTCCAGGAACGCAAGGTGCGAGGTGGAGAGGCAAACGATCCGTTCAACCGGTGTGCGAATGATCTTTTTGCCGGCCAGTGAGTCGGGAACCGGCTGGTTTTTGTCCACCAGGTAGTAGTTGATTGCCACATTGCGGGCCTGTTCCCATGGATTTTTTACGGTAAGCCGGCGGATGCCATTTTGTTCCGAAATTTCGAAACCAAGCGCATAGTGGTTGGCGGAACGGCTGTGTTGCCGCGGCCGATCGGGCGAAGAACAGCTCCAGAAAAAAACAGCGGCGAAGGAAATAATCCAGAAACGTAAAGTCATCACAACAATTAAGGAATGTAGTTTATTTTTCCGGCAAAATGTTTTATCCCGTTGTTGACCCGTATGATATACATGCCGGGCGATTTCCCGGTGAAGTCAATTTCCATTTTTTTTGTTGACAGGCGGTTGACCGGAATATTGACCGCTTTGCCCAGCAGATTGTAAACCGTTATGAAATCGCTCCGCAAATCGACGGCTGCCGAAACGGTGACTTTCCGGCTGGTAGGGTTCGGAAAAAGTTTAACCTCCAGCGGCTGGTTGACCTGCGGCGTGTCGATGGAGTTGTTTCCGATATTACAGGCGATCAGTTCGAACGCCAGCGCCCCGCTGTAACCGCTGTTGTTGCTTTTGGCAAAGTCGTACCAGCCCGCGTTGCGTTTGAAAAGAAAGGTGTTGCCCGGCTTGTTGGTGCGAACCGACTGGTAGAAGGCGATGCTGTCGCCGGCAATCATATTTTCAATACCGACCGTCACAAAAAAGGTGTCTTCCGGCGTAATTTTCTGGTCGAAAGCAATGTAGTTCATTGCGTCGGGAGCCAGGTCGCGAACCAGTTTTTGCTGGGTGTGCAAACGGGTTGCCGTCTGCAGGTTTTTTTCATAAACGTTAATGGTCAGCCTGCTGGCCGAAGTGGGGCTGTTCAGAAAGATTCTGCCAATTCCCAGCGAAACACCCTGCAGCACCTCGTCACCCGGGACAATAAATTTTTCGGCAAATTCGGTGATATTTTCGCTGTTGGTGCCGGTCCAGTATCCGGCCGGTGCGCCGTTGTTTTTAGTGAGTTTCAGCAGCTGGTGCTGGTCCCCCTCTCGCAGGTTGGTGAAAGCGCCGCACAGGTTTTCATGCTGGTTGAACTGCTTTCCGCTGATGGCGGCGGCATTGGTTTTGGCCGGATCGAGCCAGTATTTCAGCTGTCGGGCCGAGTCGGGCTTGTAGTCCCAGGCCAGGCCGAAGCGTTCAAAATAGTCGTTGGTGGGGCTCCCGCAGGTTGCCGCTCCACCGGTCAGGGTGCCGATCACCTGCTGGTCCTGGTTAAAATAGGGACCACCCGACGATCCGGGTTCGGTTGTACCAAACTCCCATCGCAGCGTTCGCCAGAACCCCTGTTTGAGATAACCATTCTGGAAGTTTGAGATCACGGGCGGGTTGTAGTCCACCGCAATTTTTTTGATGTCGCCCTGCGGATGGTGAATACAGGCTGCCGAATCGGGCGGGATTTCCGAACGGTTCCAGCCGGCATAGTACGGGCGAAACGACGGTGGAGGCGGGATAGAAAGTTCGACGAGCGAAAAGTCGAGGCTGTCGAGGTGGGCTTTCAGTACACTGCCCGAAATAGAGTTGGAGACGTCGCCGTCGAGCGCCCCGCAATACGGACTTTCATAGTTGAAGAGGAAAACAGTCGATTGGGCCTTAAACGAGGACTCAATGCAGTGGTTGGCAGTCAGCACGTAAGGTTTTTTGTTTTGAGCCGTGTTGTTCAGCAGGGTGCCGGTACAAAGTTCCTTGCCTTCGACCATCAGGCGGCAGACGCTGTTTTGCACGTCGCGCCACGGGTTGCCCACCTGGCAGTTGATGTCGGCATTGCAGGCGCCGGCAATCTTTCCCAGCGGGCGGCGGACTTCCGCTTTTAATATCCCGATAAAATCGTGGTTCACCCGTGTGATGACAAAGTCGGGCGCTGACGCCGGCTGTTCCGGAAGTTCGTATTGTACCACCAGTTCGTCGCCTGGCAGCGGCGAAACGGAAAAAATTCCCGAAGGTTGGATCGTGTTTGCCGTAAAAGCGCCCAGGATTTCCTGCTGGCCGGGCGTAAACAAAAACAGCCTGGCCTGCTGTGGCAGGTGGCATCTTTCGAACAGCAGGTTGAGCGAAAGGGCGCCTGCCGAACGGATCTGCAACTGCCACACCCACCAGCCGTCGGCCGATTGCTGCCATTGCCCATCGGCGGAGGGCGTAAAATTTACCTCGAAAGGATGCGCAAAGCGGAAGGGTTTGAGTTCCGGCGAACTCCTCTCTTCCTGCTGGCTTTCAAAAAGCAGTTGCAGGTTGTCGACGGGCGGCATCACCTTCACCAGTTGCCTCGCACTTTTTAAGCCGGTAACCTGCCGCGGGACTCCTCCTTCGGATATCTGACCGTAGCCCGCCGTTACCAAAACCAGCCCTGCGACTATTGTTAGCAGTAAAAATTTTCTCATCCCCCAAAATTGAGCCTCAAAGTTAAATTTTCTTTGGAAGTTACGGAATGTGCAGGAGGGAGAAGCTGTTTTTTGTAAAAATGTGAGGAGCTGCTGCCGAAAAATTGTACTGGTTTTAACATCTCGGACGAGGGTTGTATCTTTAAGTTTTTTAAAAGACAGGACAATGAAGGTTTTGGTGATGTATGTCAACGAGTTTAGTTATGTGCCGGCGGAAAAAACGCTGGATGATGCCCCCGATATAACCGAAGGCGCCCGGTTTTCCGACGCCATCCTGGCCTTCATCCAGGTAGAGGAGAGCGACGAAGCCTACGAAGTAAAGAGCCGCGAAAAAAAGTTGGTGAACCACCTGAAATGGACCGCCCGGAAGAACAATACCACACGAATCGTGCTGCATTCGTTTGCCCACCTCTCTTCTTCGAAAGCTTCGGTGGAGTTTACCCGCGAGCTGTTTGACCTGGCCGAACAGCGGCTCCGGAATTCGGGATATGAAACCGCCCAAACACCGTTTGGCTATTTTCTCGACTTGCAGCTGAAGGCTCCGGGCTATTCGCTGGCGCGCATCTGGGGTGAACTTTAAAAGCAGATTGACGCTTTTGGCCATTTCGGGTTCCGGCTTTTTTGCTTGCTTTTTAAAAGTATTTTCCCTCCATTGGGGACGATATGTTAAAAGATGCTGTTTTTTTTGAAAAACTGTAACAAAATAAATGTTCGACAGTCTAAATAGATAAGCCATTCAATCAGAAAACCTGAGAACTTAGAAATTTCAGCCATGAAAACAAGATGCCTTGTTGTTGACGATGAACCGTTGGCGCGGGAGTTAATTTGCAGCTACCTGCGGAAATTAGAAAACTTCGAGATTGTCGGACAATGTTGCGATGCGATCCAGGCATTGCAGATGTTGCGCGAAAATCAAATCGACCTGATTTTTCTCGATATCCGGCTCCCCCGTATTTCGGGGATCGAGTTGCTGAAGATCCTGAAAAAACCGCCAAAGGTGATCATTACCACCGCCTTTCGCGAGCATGCCATCGACTGCTTTGAACTCGACGTACTCGACTATCTGCTCAAACCTTTCACTTTCGAACGCTTTTTGAAGGCGATAAACCGCTATTTCGAAGCGGTGCAGGGCGAACTGCCGGCTCCGGCGGCGCCCCCTCCCGCAGCACAACCCGAAGAAGCTTTCCTTTATGTGAAAGAGAATAAAAAAGTGGTTAAAATTTTGCTGAATGAAATCCTTTATATCGAAGGACTGAGTGAGTATGTGAAGATTTTTGCCGAAAACAAAAAAATTATAACCAAAACCAGTATGACGCAGATGGAGGAGCGGCTGCCCGAAGATTGTTTTCTGCGTATTCATAAATCGTACATTGTAGCTTTGAAGAAGATTGAAGCCTTTACGGCCACCTCGGTAGCCATTCCCGGCAAAGAGCTGCCCATTGGCCGGAGCTACCGCAATATTGTGCAGAACGCCCTTCATTACGGTGGCAAGCCGGGTGTCAATTAGCTGCACCGTTGTGCGAAGAATCTCCAGGTCTCAACGATGCGACGGCATTCAACCAGGGATTTTACCGGCGAAAGTCCCAGCTCCTGCCGCCGGATACGGTTGATCTTTTCGTTTTGTCCGGTTACCTGCTCCGGAACGGAATCTCCCGCAAGAAGCAATCCGACAACTGTTTTCAGGTGATTGGCCTTGATCCGTTTGATCATCGGCTGGTTTCGGGCCGGGTGCAGGTGGATGTATAACTCCGGATTGGTGCCACAGCGGATAATCCAGACCGAACCGTCGGGGAATGTCATTGTTTTGTAGCCCCGGGAACCCAGCCATTTTTGCAGCGAAGCCGGCGCCGAAATGTTTTCGGTTTGCAAAGCTTGCAGCACGAGATCCCGGATTTCGGCACACGACAGTTCCCCGGTGTAGAGGTCGAACTGGTTTTCACCCAGGCTCTTCAGTTCTTCGATCACCGTTGAATGGTCGGATTGTTTCCAGCGCTCAATTTGCTGCAACAGCCAGCCCAAATGGTGCTTCAGCGGATTAAAGCGCACCGGCGACAAATTGTTTTCTCCCATTTTCCGGTCAGTTTTTACTTTTGGCTTAAATTTGCCGCAAACAAGTTACAATGAAACCAGCCCGGTTGTATTCTTTTTCTATCCATCATTCCGAGGTTGTGGAAAATTCTCATTTCCCGGAGATGAGCGGCCTTGAAATCTACGAGGTGATCCGTGTTACCGATGGAGTTCCGCTCTTTTTGGAAGATCACCTGGAACGTTTTTTTAGCTCGGCTTTACAAAAAGGGGTCGGATTACCGCTGACAGGCGAACAGATCAGCCGGAGACTGAAACAGTTGATGGATGCCAACGGTGTTTATGCCGGAAATATCCGTTTTTCCTTTATTTCCGGAGAAACAGGCGGTTTTCTGGCCAGTTTTATTCCGCACAAATATCCCGATGCCGAAATGGTGCAAAGCGGCGTTCGCTGCGGCCTGCTGCCTGCCGAGCGGCAGGATCCGAACGCCAAAGTGGTGCAGGCCGGGCTTCGGGCGGCTGCCGACCAGCTGATTGCCGAAAAAGGTTTTTATGAAGTTTTGCTGGTTGATCGACAGGGGCAGGTTACCGAAGGCAGCCGGTCGAATGTTTTTTTTCTGAACCAGGATGTTTTTATCACCCCGCCGGTTGTTGCCGTTTTGCCCGGAATAACCCGCCTGAAAGTACTGCAGTTGCTGCAGCAGTTGGGAGAAAGGGTGGAGGAGAGGCCGGTTTCGGTGGTCGAGCTGGCCGGGATGGAGGCGGTATTCCTGACCGGCACTTCTCCCAAAGTATTGCCGGTCCGGTCGGTTGACGGGTTTACCTATGCAACGGGACATCCGCGGATGAGCCGTCTGGTAGCGGCTTATGACAAACTGGTCGATAGCTACATCCGGGAGCGGCTTTGATCTTTCAGAAAGATTAAAAGGGGGTAAAAAGAATAACCCGCCTGCCTTTTGAAAGCCAAACGGGTTATTCGCCGAGATGAACTCTTCCGGGAAAATTATTTTTTCACCGAAAATTTGTAGATGGTAACCGACTCCAGCACCTGGCCCGGTTCAACCAGTGTTGACGGGAAGTGGGGCTGATTGGGAGAGTCGGCAAAATGTTGGGTTTCGAGGCAGAAGCCGGTGCGTGTGGTGTAGGCATTGCCGCTTTTGCCAATCTCTTTTCCTTTCAGGTGGTTGCCGGTGTAGAGCTGTACACCCGGTTCGGTGGTAAACACCTCCATGTAACGGCCGCTTTCCGGTTCGTAGGCGCTGGCGGCAAAATCCAGTTTTCCGTCGGGTTTATTGATGATGTAATTGAAATCGTATCCGGAAGCAATTTGCAGTTGCGGATGGGGGGCGTCAATGCGTTCGCCAATAGCATGCGGCGTGGTAAAATCCAGCTCGGTTCCGCGGATGTCGGCAATTTCGCCCGTCGGAATCATGTTCTCATCTACCGTTGTCACCTGTTCGGCATTGATCGTTAACTGGTGGTTGAGAATATCGCCGTTACCTTCGCCGCGCAGGTTAAAATAGGCGTGGTTGGTCAGGTTGAAGTGGGTGGGTTTGTCGGTGGTGGCTTGGTAATCGATGCGCAGTTCGTTGTCGGGGGTGAGCGTATAAATCACTTTTACCAGTTTGTTTCCCGGAAAGCCGAACTCGCCGTCGCCGCTTTCAAGGGTCATGGTTACCGAGTTTCCTTCCTGAACGGCATCCCACACTTGCCGGTAAAAGCTGTTGGGGCCAGCGTGCAGGCAGTTCTCGCCATTGTTTTGCGGGAGGGTGTAAACAGAGTCGCCAATGGAAAACGAGGCTTTGGCAATCCGGTTGGCATAAGGACCAACCACCGCTCCATGACTGGCGCCAAATTGCTCATATTCGGCAATTGATTTAAAACCCAGCATCACATCGGCAAAGTTACCCTCTTTGTCGGGTACCCATACCGAAACAATTTTAGCCCCGTAATTGGTGAGGGTTACAACGGTTCCATGCTCATTTTTTAAGGTAAACAAGGTTGTTTTTTTGCCATTGATTTCGGTTTCGAAATCAGCTTTGGTGTAAGGCATAACCAATTCTTTTTTAGGCGTTGAACAAGCTGCCAGAATCGCAGCCAATAAAATAAGGCTCAGTTTATTCATTGTTTTTTTATTTCTCGGGAACGAAAATACGAATTTGCCGGCAGAATGGGCTTTGAACAGGGAGCTTTTCTCTGAAAAGTAAGCTTTGAAATGATTATGTGGGGTTTGGGAAGGAGGTGACAAGGGAGGAATAAAAAAAGGCCACCCCGACGGGCGGCCTTTAGGATATAAGCGTATTGGATTACGTTTCTGCGTTATGCCAAACGGCTTTTCAGCGTTTCGAATTCAGCAGCCAGTTCTTTAGGCAGATGGTTGCCAAATTTTGCATAGTGCTCTTCAATCAGCTGGCACTCTTCGAGCCATTTGTTTTTGTTCACGTCAAGCAGTTCATCGAGGTTCTCGGCAACGTTGTCAATGCCTTTGAGGTCGATGTCTTCTTTTTTCGGAACAAAACCGATCGGAGTAGTCACGGCATCCACTTCGTCGTTGCAACGGGCGAAGATCCATTCGAGTACGCGGATATTGTCGCCGTAGCCAGGCCACAGCCATTTGCCGTTTTCGTCTTTGCGGAACCAGTTTACATTGAAAATCTTAGGCAGGTTCTCTTTTTCCGGGGCGTTTTCACCAATGGTGATCCAGTGCTGGAAGTAGTCGCCCATGTTGTAGCCGCAGAAGGGCAGCATAGCGAACGGGTCGCGGCGAACACCGGCTTTCAGACCGATGGCGGCAGCTGTTACTTCCGAACCTACGATTGAGCCCATGAACACACCGTGGTTCCAGTTGTAGGCCTGGAATACGAGCGGTACGGTTGACGGACGGCGTCCCCCGAACAGGATGGCCGAGATCGGAACACCAGCCGGGTTTTCCCAATCCGGGTCAACGGCCGGGCACTGACTGGCCGGCGCGGTGAAGCGGGCGTTGGGATGTGCAACCGGTTCGCCTGAGGCCGGATCGTAAACTTTATTTTTCCAGGTGATGGTGCCAGCCGGGCAATCGGTGCCGATACCTTCCCACCACACATCACCGTCGGGAGTTAAGCCCACGTTGGTGAAGATGGAGTTTTTCGTCATGCTCAGCATGGCGTTGGGGTTGGTATCCATCGAAGTCATCGGAGCCACGCCGAAGAAACCAGCTTCAGGGTTGATGGCATACAAACGGCCGTCTTTGCCAAATTTCATCCAGGCAATGTCGTCGCCTACTGTTTCAACTTTCCATCCGGGGATCGTCGGGATAAGCATGGCGAGGTTGGTTTTTCCGCAAGCGCTGGGGAAAGCGGCGGCAATATATTTTTTCTCGCCTTTGGGATTGGTCAGGCCCATGATCAGCATGTGCTCGGCCAGCCAGCCCTGTTCTTTGGCCATGTAAGAAGCGATGCGCAAAGCGAAGCATTTTTTGCCCAGCAGTGCGTTTCCGCCGTAACCTGAACCAAACGACCAGATTTCGCCCGTTTCGGGGAAGTGCGAAATGTATTTCTTTTCAATCGGAGCGCAAGGCCAGGCAACATCTTCCTGTCCGGGAGCAAGCGGAGCGCCTACCGAATGGACGCAGGGAACAAAGTAGCCATCTTCGCCCAGCAGGTCCAGAACAGCTTTTCCCATGCGGGTCATGATGCGCATATTCACCACTACATAAGCTGAGTCGGTGATTTCAACGCCGATGTGGGCAATGTTTGAGCCGAGCGGACCCATGCTGAAGGGGATCACGTACATGGTACGGCCTTTCATACAGCCTTTGTACAGGCCGCGAAGGGTTTCCTTCATTTCTGCCGGAGCACACCAGTTGTTGGTCGGGCCAGCATCTTCTTTTTTGGTTGTGCAGATATATGTGCGGTCTTCAACGCGGGCTACGTCGGAGGGATCGCTCTGGAAGTAGTAGCTGCCCGGGCGTTTTTCTTCATTCAGTTTGACTGCTGCTCCTGCAGCAACCATCTGATCAAGAAGAGCCTGGTTTTCTTCTTCCGAACCATCACACCAATAAACCTTATCAGGCTGGCACAATTCTACCCACTCCTGAACCCATGCCGCCAATTTTTTGTGTTTTGTCATAGTAAAGAATTTATGAAATTAATAATCAGCATTTTAAATAGTCGTAAAATGTTTTTCAACACAGGCAAATATAATCCTTATCTTCTTATTCTTTCGAGACATTTCCCCAGGACGGGCTTCTCTCAACCATTCCGGTCAACTGTTTGAAAGCCTAAATGTTTTGTAAAACGGAGAAGGATTGGGAAAATTATAAATTAAAAAATACCATTAGTTTGCTGTGGTTCAGTGATTTGTTTGGTGATTTGCCTTTGGTTTTGTGTATCGAACAATAAAATGAGGGAAACAAAGTGCCCTTTTACCTGCCCGACGAAGGAGTGTGCATAAAAAACAGGAGGAAAAACGACAAACCCGGTGGTGTTTAATGGTTTGATTGAATGTGTGTTGGGTAAATCAGAAGGAAAACAGGGAATGTTAAATTTTAATTAATTTATATCCCCTGTTTCTGTTTATGATTCAATACAAAAGTTACTTACGAGCGCGGGTGAAACTGGTGAATGGTGCTGTGCAGATAATCTTTGTCGAGATGGGTGTAAATCTCGGTGGTGAGAATGGATTCATGTCCGAGCATCTCCTGCACGGCCCTCAGATCGGCTCCTCCGTTGATCAGGTGAGTGGCAAACGAGTGACGGAAAGTGTGCGGGCTGATTTTTTTATTCAACCCCACTTTGTCGGCCAAATTTTTGATGATGGTGAAAATCATCACGCGGCTGAGTTTTTTGCCACGACGGTTGAGGAAAAGCACATTTTCGCTCTCCTTGTTAATCCGCAGTGTTTTGCGGTAGCCGGCAAGGTACCTGTTGATCTCTTCCATGGCCCGTTTACTGATCGGGACCAGTCTCTCTTTGCCGGCTTTCCCTTCAATTTTGATAAAGCCCTGGTCGAAAAAGAGATTGGTCAGCTTGAGATTGACCAGTTCGGAAACCCTCAGTCCGCAACTGTAAAGTGTTTCCAGCATGGCGCGGTTACGTTGCCCCTCTGCTTTGGAGACATCAACGGCCTCTATCAGCGCATCAATCTCTTCCATCGAGAGGATATCGGGGAGTTTTCTGCCGATTTTGGGAGATTCAAGCAGCGTGGTGGGATCGTTGCTGATTTTCTCTTCCATCAGCATATATTTAAAAAAGGATTTGATTCCTGAAATTGTCCGGGCTTGTGTGCGCGGACTGACGCCTTTTTCGTTGAGCCATTCCAGAAACCTTTTCAGATGCTGCAATTTAACTTTTTCGGGAGGAAGTTTTTTATATTCTTCTTCCAGAAAGCTAATCAGCTTATTGATGTCATTCACATAAGCTGCCACCGAATTTTGCGATAGCGATTTTTCGAGCCGCAAAAAATTTTCATACCCTTTTTTACTATCTGTCCATTTCATAATAAGCTAATTTTAAGCTGTTTGTATATTGTTTCTTCTCTCAGTAAACTTTCTGGTGTTAAAAAAATATCTAAGTTTGATATGTATTTCATGTTGATGTGAATTGCAACCATGTCAAATTCAGAAAGCCTGAAATTTCTGTATTAAGATAAACAAAAAAATGTTATAAATATGAATATTTTGATTATTAATGGTCCCAATTTAAATCTGCTGGGAAAAAGAGAAAAGAATATATATGGTAATCAGCGGTTTGAAGATTACCTGGAAACATTGGTTCAGGACTTCCCCGAAGTCACCATCGACTATTTTCAATCCAATATTGAAGGTGAATTAATCAATAAACTGCATGAATGTGGGTTTAGTTACGATGGAATTGTGTTTAATGCCGGTGCCTACACCCACACTTCGGTTGCCCTTCGCGATGCCATTGCCGGGATTACCACGCCGGTTGTTGAGGTGCACATTTCCAATACCCTCTCGCGGGAAGAGTTCCGGCACCAATCACTCATTGGGCCGGTTTGCCGGGGGTGTATTATGGGGTTTGGCCTGCAATCGTACCGCCTGGCTTTATTGAGTTTTTTGGAATAAACAATATAAAGTGCTTATTTTGTGATCGCTAACAAACCGGTTAAAAACCAATGTTAATATTTTACGAAATAGTTTCCGAATCCACTCCGATTGCTTCGGGGCATTTGGTTATTATGTAGTTTTGCCGCTTCTTTTTTTTTAAAAAAAATCATCATCAACATGAGGCTTACAAAAATTGTTGCCAGTATTTCGGACCTGCGATGCGATGTCGATTTTATCAAATCGCTGGTTTCTGCCGGGATGAATGTGGCCCGGATCAATACCGCTCATATCAGTACCGATAGCGGACAGTTAATTGTTAATAATATCCGCAAGGTTTCCAATAAAATCGCCTTGCTTATCGATACCAAAGGTCCTGAAATCAGGACACACAAGCTGGATCAGGATTTGGTGGTAAAAGAGGGGGACCAGATCTGCGTTTCCGGCAAATTTCAGCGCTCGGAAGGTAACCAGTTGCTGGTTAATTACGAGAATCTGCAGGATGAACTTGGCCCCGGAAATAAAATCCTGATCGACGACGGCGATATTGAGCTGACTGTTGTTGAAAAAGGGGAGTGTCTGGTTTGCCGCGTTGAAAATGAGGGGGTGATCAAAAACAATAAAAGCGTCAACCTGCCGGGGATCTCCATTACCCTGCCGTCGATTTCAGAAAAAGACCGGCAGTTTATCCTCTTTGCCATTGAGAATGACCTCGATTTTATTGCCCATTCGTTTGTACGGAACAAAGACGACGTGATTGCCGTGCAGAAGATTCTGGACGAACGCAACAGCCCGATTAAAATTATTGCCAAAATCGAGAACCTGGACGGAGTTAATAATATTGACGAAATTTTGGACCACGCCTACGGAATTATGATTGCCCGCGGGGACCTCGGGATTGAAATTCCGGCCGAAAAGCTTCCCAGTGTTCAGCGTAACCTGATTCAAAAGGCTGTTCAGCGGAAAAAGCCTGTGATTGTTGCCACCCAGATGTTGCACAGTATGATCGAGCATCCACGGCCTACCAGGGCCGAGGTGAACGATGTGGCCAACGCTGTTTTTTCACGTACCGATGCCATTATGCTCAGCGGCGAAACAGCTTACGGAAAATATCCGGCGGAAGCCATCCGGATGATGGCGCGGATTGCCGAAGAGATTGAAGCCTCGCACGACAAACGTAACGATATTACCATTCCGCCGGTTGAAAATGAAATTCCGGCCTACCTGGCCGAGGCTGCCATCAAAGCTTCTCTGGAATTGCCGGCAAAAGCTATTGTGGCCACCACCACCACCGGCCGCACCTCGCGTTATCTGGCCGCTTACCGCGGCGAAAGACCGGTTTTTGCCAAATGCCACTCCATGCACGTGGTGCGCGAAATGGCGCTTTCCTATGGCGTTTTTCCTTCTTACCTGGAGATCAAAAAGAATAAGTTTAAAATAGAAAAAGCGGCCATCACTTCGCTCATCAACAGTGGCAACCTGGAAAAGGATGATTTGATAATTTATGTGGGCGGACGTTTTGGCGAAGATGCCGGAGCCACCTTTATGGAAATCTCCACCGTCTCGAATTTTAAAGTTGATTAAATAAAAAATCCGGCTGCTGGCCGGATTTTTTATTAGCGGAAATCAACAACCTCCACATCTCCATATTTCGATTTATTGAAAACAAATTCACTGTCGGCTACCGGCAGGTCTGTTTTCAGTTCCTTGACTGCAATGCCATATTGGTTGCCATCTTTTCCAAAGGTGATGAGCGAATGGATCATCATTTTGGCCTTGTCGATGGCAACGGTTATTTTGGTAAACTCTTTACTGTTATCCTGCGGAAAGAGGTCGATGTAAATGACCGTTTTGCCGCCTTCCTGTTTTTCGGCTACAAACTTGGTGTTGTATCCCTGTTCGTAGACCTTAAAAATGGACGCCGGATCCAGTACTCCCTGGCTGTCGTCGCCGGCATGGTTGATCGTCACCTGGTTGGCTGCCTCCATGTAATTCCACACGGTAACACCGTCCGAAAAAACCTGCAGGCCCAGATCGGGCAGTTTGACCTGGTACTTTTTCCCTTTCAGCAAGAGGGAACCGGAGTTTTGTTCCTTCAGGTTTTCGCGTTTGTTTTCCATGGTGAAAACAAAACTGGCCGAAAGCGTACTGTACGATTGTGTTTTTTTGCTTACCTGCTCCAGAATTTCTTTGGCTTTCGGGTCATTCTGCCCGAAAACTATTCCTGTCAACATGAATCCCGCCAACAATAAAAAAAAGTTCTTCATACGTAACTAATTAATTTTTATATAGAAATATTATCCACGACACTGTTTTGAGCCGGTCGAAACGGTCATTTTTTTGGATTATCCGAGGCTGTTCAATAACTGTTCCAAAGTGTATTCATCCTGAATGAGTACCTGGCGTGCTTTGCTGCCTTCGCTGGGACCGACAACACCAGCAATTTCCAGCTGGTCCATGATGCGGCCGGCGCGGTTGTAACCGATCGAGAGCTTTCGCTGGATCATCGAGGTCGATCCCATCTGCGTTCCCACTACCAGTCGGGCACACTCTTCAAAGAGCTCGTCTTTATTGGCCAGGTCGGCTTCTACCGGCCCTTCTTCATCGCCAACATATTCAGGCAGCAAAAAGGCGGTTGGGAAACCGC
The DNA here is from genome assembly GCA_029975525.1 of Prolixibacteraceae bacterium. Lineage (GTDB taxonomy): Bacteria > Bacteroidota > Bacteroidia > Bacteroidales > Prolixibacteraceae > UBA1413. The sequence goes on from JARKOX010000041.1 coordinate 51,579, forward strand.
GTTGCTGCGAAATAAATTTGCAGAGGTTTTCCACCTCGGGTGTGTCCATAAAGGCGCACTGGACGCGGGTCATGTTGCTTCCCGAGGAGATGAGCATGTCGCCTTTTCCGATCAGCTGGTTGGCCCCGGGCGTATCCAGGATGGTGCGTGAGTCGATCATGGAGGCTACCTTGAAAGCTATCCGGGCGGGGAAATTGGCCTTGATCACCCCGGTGATGATGTTGGTCGAAGGGCGCTGGGTGGCAATAATCATGTGGAGGCCCACCGCACGCGCCAGCTGGGCGATGCGGGCAATCGGCAGCTCGATCTCTTTGCCGGCGGTCATAATCAGGTCGGCAAATTCGTCGATAACCACCACAATGTAGGGCATAAAACGGTGTCCCTTTTCGGGGTTCAGCCGCCGTTGGATAAACTTCTGGTTGTATTCTTTGATGTTGCGGGCGTGGGCTTTTTTTAGCAGGTCGTAGCGCTGGTCCATCTCAATATTCAGGGAGTTGAGCGTGTTTTTGACCTTCTGGATATCGGTGATGATGGGTTCGGGCTCGTCGGGCAGTTTGGCCAGGTAATGCTTTTCGAGGACAGAGTAGAGGTTCAACTCAACTTTTTTGGGGTCGACAAAGACAAACTTCAGCTCGGTTGGGTGGATTTTGTAGAGCAGCGAAGCAATGATGACGTTCAGCCCTACTGATTTTCCCTGTCCGGTGGCGCCGGCGACCAGGATGTGCGGCATTTTGGTGAGGTCGAACATGTAGGTTTCGTTCGAAATGGTTTTGCCGAGTGCAACCGGAAGTTCGGCTGTCGATTCCACAAATTTTTTCGAGCCGAGGATAGATTTCATCGAAACCAGTTCGGGGTTCTGGTTGGGTACTTCGATCCCGATGGTGCCACGCCCGGGGATCGGGGCAATGATACGGATTCCCAGCGCCGACAGGCTCAGCGCAATGTCGTCTTCCAGGTTTTTGATCTTGGCAATTCGAATTCCCGGCGCCGGGACAATCTCATACAACGTTATGGTTGGCCCGATGGTCGCCCTGATTTTGGTGATTTCAATCTTGTAGTGGCGCAGGGTTTCCACAATTTTATTCTTGTTCGAAATCAGCTCTTCGTTGCTCACCTCGGCATTGCCCTGGTGATGGTCGTCGAGCAGGTCGAGGGTGGGGAACTTGAAGTCGGACAGTTCCAGTTTCGGATCGTAGTTTTCCATTCCGTCGCCCACAAATTCTTCGTCGTCGCTGTTGTTTTCCACCGCTTCGAGTTCAATCTCGGGCAGGGCAGGTTCTTCGGCAGGTTCCGGTATGGTCGGCGCTTTTTCAACCTCCAGCCCGATGTGCGGATGTTTCTCCTCTTCGGAATCCGGATCGAAAATGGCATTGACCACATCGTCGTTTTCGATCACCTTCGAGATGGTCGGTTCAACCAAAATTTCGGGTGCCGGTTTGACCGGTGCAGGGGCTTCTTCTTCCTCCTCCTCTTCCGGCTCCTCTTCGGCAGCTCTTCCGGCAAAAAGCTTCTCTTTTGACCGCGCTTTCTCGATCACCCACGGAAGCAGTTCCTGAAAACTGACCACCAGCACGATGAAAGCAAAAAGCAGCAGCAGCAGGATGGCGCCGATCTTTCCGAGCATGGCGCTCAGCCAGTCACTGACCACAAAACCGTATTTCCCGCCGGGATAGACAAACGAGCCGGCATCGGTTTTCATGAAGAGCAGGCCCAGGGTGAGCGACAGCCAGATGATGGACAGCGTTGCCAGCGTAAAATTTCTCCCGAATTTCTCCATTTTTTTGCCCATCATACGCAACCCGACAAGCACCATCAGGTAGATGAAGATAAAGGCCGAAACGCCGAAGCCGCGGTTGATGATCACATCCGACAGCCACGCGCCGGTTTTGCCGGCTTTGTTCTCCACCTTGATTTCAGAGTTGAAGATCAGTTCGCTCCATTTCAGGTCGAGTTTGCTTTGGTCGGCAGCGCCCGAAAAAATGAAGGAGATAAACGCGATGGTCAGGTAAAAAGCTACGATCAGTAAGATGATCGCGACGGTGAAGCGGAGTCGCTGATCTTTAAAAAAGGAGCCTCTTTTTTTCGGGCTTTCCTTGGTGTTTTTGCTGTTTTTACCAGGTTTTCGCGTATTCAGTGCCATTCGGATATTGAATTTCAGGTGATAATTTCGGCAAATGTAGTGAAATAATCCCACTACCTTTTTAGGAATTATTCAACATTTAAGCGGTGATTCAGCCTGTTTCACAATAGCAAACGGTTGATAACTCCGGTTTTGTACAGTTGTCATCAGATTTATCTCCTTTCGTTTCAGCAATTCACCATTCCGGGCATTTGGTCCGGCCGGTTTTTCTGCTGAAAACCGAAATCTCCGCCGCTGCTTTCCGGGTGGCTGGCGAAATATTGCTATTTTCACCCCATCGAAGTGCAGAGAACCCATTACATAGTGAAACGATGACAGAGTCCAAGAATACCTATTTGTCCTCTTTGGAGGGAAAAACACCGCGGATCGTCGTTCTCGACGGTTACACGCTGAATCCCGGCGACCTGAGCTGGGCTGCCCTGCAGCAGCTGGGCGATTGTGTGGTTTACGAACGGACGCCGGCCGCCCAAACCGTTGAGCGTGCCCAACAGGCCGAAGTGCTCTTTACCAACAAGGTCGTGCTGGACCGCAACATCCTTGCGCAGCTCCCGCGGTTGCGCTACATTGGGGTGCTGGCTACCGGCTACAATGTGGTGGACGTGGAAGCCGCCCGCGAGGCCGGTATTACCGTAACCAACATTCCGGCCTACAGCACCGCTTCGGTTGCGCAGATGGTGTTTGCCCACATCCTGAACTTTGCGCAGCGGGTTGAACTGCATGCTGCGCAGGTACGCAGCGGGCAATGGACCAACCACACCGACTTCTGTTTCTGGAGTACGCCGCAAACCGAACTGGCCGGGAAAACACTCGGGATCGTTGGTTTTGGGCGTATCGGACAGGCGGTGGCCCGTATCGGACAGGCGTTTGGCATGCGGGTGATTTTCCAGAACCGGAGTTTAAAAACCGGTCTGCACGGCCATTTTCAACAGGTTGACCTGGAAACGGTTTTCCGGGAAAGCGATTTTGTGAGCATCAACTGTCCGCTGACCAGCGAAAACCAGGGGTTTGTAAACAAGTCGATGCTGGCGTTGATGAAGCCCGGCGCTTTTTTAGTTAACACCGGCCGCGGGCCGCTGATTAACGAAGCCGACCTGGCCGACGCACTTAACAGCAACCGTCTGGCCGGCGCCGGCCTCGATGTGTTGACGGTGGAACCTGCCCGCCCGGGCAACCCGCTGCTTTCAGCCAAAAACTGTTTCATCACCCCCCACATCGCCTGGGCAACTTTCGAAGCACGGACCCGGTTGATGCAGATTGCGGTGGAGAATCTGGCCGCTTTTCTGCACGGAAAGCCTCAAAATGTGGTTTAAGAACTGAAACGATTGGAAAAAGAGGGTTCGCTTTCCGGCATTCATCCGGACAGGGAAATTTTGTTCAATCAGTTTTTAACGGCTGTCTCCCCACTTTGAACGTTTTTGTGCCAGCGGCCGTTTCCTGAAAAGTAACCCATCCGTTTACCCTGCTTTTTGGAAAAGCAGCGCGAAACTTCTCCGGAGATTTTCGCTGTTCAATGGCTGTTTGCTGCAAGCAGTTTGGGGTAAAAGGAAGAGGCGGGGGAGGGAATTTCCCCGTCCGGAATAGGGATTTTCCTATGCCGAATGGGGAAGAACCCTTCGAAAATCCAGCTGCCCGGTTGGTAAATTTGCAGGTGCAACAAAAATTTGCTCATGCAAGACAGCCGTATCTATTGTAAAGTGAAAAACAGCCGGAACATTGTCGTTTTGGCTGAATTTCCCGAAGGAGCGTGGGAATCCGTGCGTTTCGCAATGGAAAAACTGATTCGGCCCCAGCTGGGATTGGTCTTGGTACAAACCTACCGCAAACCCGATTTTGGTCAGTCGTTACTGAATAATCTCACCCCCGTACTCGAAAGAATAGCCCGGAATGAACTCCTGGAATTGAAAAACCGAACCATCAGGCACTACCAGTACCACGAAGATGAAATTTCTGTTTTGCCTTTTGAGGGCGACTGGGGATCGTTCGTTCGGTATGGGCAGGAGATGGTCAGTCCGGAGTTTCTGGTGACCAGCCTGAAAAAGTCGTTTCCCGGAGCCGTGCAGGTGTTGGACGATCGCCTTGGGAAGCTGGCCGTTCAGTCGACCCGGCCGCTGTTTGTTTTGCCCGACCAGTGGCAGGAGGGGCCTTTTGAACGGGTGCTGTTTCTGACTGCAACTACCGGCACGGTACCCCGAAAAATTGAGTACCTGTCGCGTCTTCCCTTTCCGGCAGAAAAAATTCCGGTCGACCTGCGGATCATCTCCCGGGAGAAACAGGATGCACTGCCCAACTTCATTGCCGAGTATCTCCACACCTGTTTCGGTGAGAAACAGTTCGAACTGCAATCGGCTGCCCTGATCGCCAAACCTGGCGCCGCTTTGTCCTTGATCGACCAACTCCAGCCGTCCCTGATCGTGGTCGACCAGGGTTTGGTCGACTCCACGCGGAAAGGAAGAAAACTGAAATTGAAAAGCTGGCTTGAAAATAACCGGGG
>JARKOX010000111.1 GCA_029975525.1 Prolixibacteraceae bacterium
CCGGCCGGCCGACGAAGGTTCTGTTTTATTCCACGCTTCATAGCTGATCAGCGGTCCGCATTCGGTCATCCCGTAACCAACGGTCAGCGGGAAGTTGATCCGTTTGAAGAATTTTTCCACGTCGGGACTGAGCGGCGCCCCCCCAATGACAATTTCGAAGAAGTTCCCTCCAAAAGTTTCGACCTGCTTGGCCCGGATCTTTTTCAGGATGATACCCGACAAAACCGGAGTTTTCAGCGCCAGTTTCATGGCCGGCTTTTCGATGGTGGGCAATATCCGTTTTTTGTAGATTTTTTCGATGATCAGCGGAACCGATAAAATCAGGTGCGGCTTCACTTTTTGGAATGCCTGCGTCAGGACCTGCGGCGAAGGCATCCGGTTGAGGAAGGTGATGTGGCACCCCAGCGAAACCGGGAAGAGGAACTCGAACAGCAATCCGTAGACGTGTGCCATGGGCAGGAACGAAATGATCTTGTGGGCCGGCTCCAGGGGCATGTGCACCTGTGCGTAGACAAGATTGGAGGTCAGGCTTCGCTCCGGGATCATTACCCCCTTGGTAAATCCTGAAGTTCCGGAGGTGTAGGAAATAATACAAAGATCTTCCCGGCTCCATTCGTAAAAGTTGAATCCGGCAGGCGAAACCGGGTTTTTCCGGTAATATTCAAAGGCGTCGGCCAGCTTGTAGGCGGCGCTTTCGTCGTTTGAGGCAGCGACGGTAAAGTCGTCGAGGAAGATAACCGTTTGCAGGGAACCGGCTTTTTCCAAGTCGATTTTGTCGAGCAGCGAGCGGGCTGCAAAAACGATTTTTGACTCGGAATGGGTTAGGATATGGTTGGTGTCGCTGGCATTAAAATCGGGAAGGATGGGCACAATGACTGTCCCCGACGAGAGGGCTGAGAGAAAGACCGTGGCCCAGTGGGCGGAATTGCGGCCCAGAACGGCAATTTTATCGCCCGGCTGGATGCCGGAAACCTGGTAAAACAGGTGAAGCGATTTAATAATGGTAGCCACCTCCCGGTAGGTAAAGTCTCCCCCGTCGTAATCGGAAAAAGCAAGTTTCTCCCAGTTTTTGTGAAACGAACGGTTGTAGAGACCCGCTAAGTTGTTTGTCGTCATCTTATATTTTTTTTTGCTTGATTTACGGTTAAGTACCTTGTAATGTTGCCGGTGACCAAAAAAAATGCCCGCAAAGGCAAATTTTAGGTGTCACCCAAACGGTGAAAGATAATATTGGTTTTTGAAAAAACATTATTTCTGCCCGAAAATGTTGTGAACGGTATGATGGAGGGGTCGGTAAAGAAAAGAAAGGAACTTCCTGCGGCAGGAGAAATTCCTTTCTTTTTCGTTTTTATGCAGAGAGCTTCTTTTTTCGACCCCTCCAAAGAGCTGAAACGGGAGCTGTTTTCCCCTGATCACCCCCCGATTTTCAGGAGATGATTCCCAGTTTTTTCCCTGCTTTGATGAAAGCGGTAACCGTCTGGTCAATCTGGGCGGTGGTGTGGGCCGCCGACAGCTGAACCCGGATGCGGGCTTTTCCGCGCGGGACCACCGGGAAGACAAATCCGATTACATACACCCCGTCATTCAGTAATTCATCGGCAAAACGAATGGCCAGCGGTTCGTCGTAAACCATGACCGGAATGATGGCGGTGTCGCCCTTCACCAGGTCGAACCCGGCCGCTTCCATCTGGCTGCGGAAACGGTTGGCATTTTCCATGACGCGGTGCTGCAGGTCGGCGTTTTCGGTGAGCATCTCCAGCACTTTCAGGCTGGCACCTACCGTTGCCGGCGCCAGGGTGTTGGAGAAAAGATAGGGGCGCGAGCGCTGGCGGAGCAGTTCGATGATCTCCTTCCGGCCGGAGGTGCAGCCGCCGTTTCCGCCACCCAGGGCTTTCCCGAAAGTGGTGGTGATGATATCGATTTTGCCCATCAGCCCGAAATGTTCGGCGGTTCCGCGGCCGGTGGCGCCAATATAGCCGGTGGCGTGGGAGTCGTCAACCATAACCAGGGCCTCGTATTTTTCGCAGAGGGCCACAATCTCGGGAAGGCGGGCCAGGTCGCCGTCCATGGAAAATACGCCATCGGTGACAACAATCCGGTAGGTTGCATTTTGGGATGCCTGCAGACATTTTTCCAGCTCTTCCATATTGGAGTGTTTGTACCGGAAACGCTGGGCTTTGCACAAACGGACCCCGTCGATGATGGAGGCGTGGTTCAGCTCATCGGAAATGATGGCGCTCTCTTCGCCCAGCAGCGGTTCGAAAACTCCGCCGTTGGCATCAAATGCGGCGCAATAGAGGATGGTATCTTCCGTCCCGAGGAATTCGGACATTTTTTGCTCCAGCTCTTTGTGGATCTGCTGTGTTCCGCAGATAAACCTGACGGAAGAAAGCCCAAATCCCCACTGGTCCATCGCCTGCTGGGCCGCTTTGACCACCGCAGGGTGGCTGGCCAGCCCCAGGTAGTTGTTTGCACAGAAGTTAAGTGCTTTTTTACCCGTGTTTAAGGTAATTTCAGCGCCTTGCGCCGATGTAATAATCCGTTCCGATTTATACAACCCCTGTTCTTTCAAACTTTGGATGGTTTGCAACAGGTCGCTCTTCATTTTTCCGTACATGATTCTATTTTTTTAAAGTAACCGCAAAGTAAGTAAATACCTGTTTTTTATATGCTGACAAATGGCAGGCAAGGCGTTTTATCCGGGTTGAAGCAGTTTTAGATACTCCGGATTTACCTGGATGCCCAGTTCGCGGGCTTTCTGGATATCCTGCAGGGCGGCAGCCCGTTCGCCCAGCTTGTTGAGCAGGTAGGAGCGGTTCTGGTAAAAAACGCCCTGCTGGGGCTTCAGCTGGATGGCCTGGTTGAAATCAGCCAGCGCTTCCCGGTTTTTATTGAGCTGGCTGTAGCTCAGCGCCCGGAGATTGAGCAGATCGGCATCGGCGGGTTGAATGGCCAGGTAGGAAGTGATGTCCTGGATCGCTTTGTCGAAATTGCCCAGCGTGTAATGTAGCAGGGTGCGGTTCGACAGGGCGTTCAGGTTGCGGGGGTTGAGCGAAAGCGCCTTGTCGAGGTCGTTCAGCGCCAGGTCAAAATTTTTTCGGGAGGCATGGGCTGCGCCCCGGTTGCTGAGCGCTTCCACAAAATCGGGGTTTATTTCGAGAGCTTTGTTCATGTCGGTCAGCGCTTTGCCCATCTCTCCCAGGTCGAAATAGGCTTTGCCGCGGTTGCTGTAACTGAGATATCCTTCGGGATCTAACCCGATCGATTTGTCGTAGGCGGCAATTGCCTTTTCGTACTGGTTCTGCACCCGGTAATAGCGGCCCAGGTTGTTGTAAGCCACGGCTACATTGGGGTATTTTTTAAGGACATCGGTAAAGAGGGTTTCCGAATTTTCCCACACCTTCGTGCGGCTGTAGGTCATTCCACCCAACAGAAGCAGGTAGATGATTGCTGAAATCGCGGCCGGAGTTTTCCATTTTCCGGGGAGGAGCTGCCCGGGCAGCCAGGCCATCAGAAAAAAGAGGCCGATGTAAGGGAGATAGGTGAAGCGGTCGGCGATAAAACCTTGTCCGGCGCCCACTACCTGCAGCATAAACACGACATTGAACAGGAAAAAGAGGACGCCGAAAACCAGCTCTTTCCGCTGTTTGCCAAGTTTGTAAACCACCAAAGCCAGCGCGGCCACCGCCACGGCACTGGCGTAGTAAATAGTGGTTATCCGGTCGGGATAAGGATAAATCGCCGACATTTCGTAAGGAATCACCGCTTTGAGGAGGTAAACACAAAGCGAGTAGGTTCCAATAAAAATCCGCAGGTGGAAGGGGAGGACCGTATTGGTTTCCAGCGAACCTTCCTGCCCCAGAAAGTAAATGCCGGCCAGTCCGGTGGTCAGCGAAAGAAGGAAGAAGGGGATTTTGTTCCAGAGCTGGCGAAGGCGGAATTTTCCCTCGAAAAAATAATCGATCAGGATTAAAATCAGGGGTAAGGAGACGGCCTGGATTTTTGACAGCAGCGACAGGACAAAAACCAGCAGGGAGAGAAAATAGAAGATCCGCCGATTGCTTTTCCGGAAAGCGGTGTATGACATCAGGGAGAGTAAAAAGAAGCAGCTGTAAAGCACATCTTTGCGCTCGGTGATCCAGGCTACCGACTCAACGCGCATCGGGTGGATGCCGAACAGCAGGGTTGCGGCCCCCACCACAAACAGGTTCAGGCCGAGTTGCCTCATCCAGAAAAATACCAGGGCGGTGCAAAGCAGGTGCAAAAGCAGGTTGTTGAGATGAAAGACGCCGGCATCCAAGCCAAAAAAATGGTGTTCAAGGGCAAAACTCAGGGTGGTCAGGGGCGTGTAGCCGCCGATCACCGTTTGGGTGAACATGTTTTTGACGCTTTCGCTACTGAGTGTTTTGACATTTTCGTTGTTGGTCACATTCACATCATCGTCCCAGTTGACAAAATCACCTTTCAGCGCCGGCGAAAAAATCAGAAAGGTAAGTGCCAGTATTAACCCGATCAGGAGCCACTCTCTCTTGTTGTTGTCGGGTACGGCAGGCGCCGTTTTTTTCCCGGATCTTTTTTGGTGTTTGTTGTTTTTCATTGGTTGGGTCTAATAAGGATTAAAACAGGAAAGATTTTTTGCAACTAAAATTATCAATTTTTTACTTTCTCCGATCAGTTGACATTCAGCGATTCATCGCATCACCGCTTCGCGCCTTATTTATTATCTTTGCGGCAAATTCCGAAAATTATGGATCAAAAGAAAATACGCGTACGTTTTGCTCCCAGCCCCACCGGTCCGTTGCACATGGGCGGGGTGCGTACCGCTCTGTTTAATTACCTGTTTGCCAGGAAACATGGCGGGGATTTTTTACTGCGGATCGAAGATACCGATCAAACCCGTTATGTGCCGGGCGCCGAGGCGTACATTACCGAAAGCCTGAAGTGGTGCGGCCTGGTCCCCGATGAAGGTCCGGGTTTTGGCGGCAGTTTCGGGCCTTACCGGCAGAGCGAGCGGAAAGCGATGTATTTCAGTTTTGCCCGGCAGCTGGTCGATTCGGGATGGGCGTATTATTCTTTCGACACGCCCGGCGACCTCGACCGTCTGCGTGCCGAGGCGGAAGCTGCCGGAGAGGTGTTTGCCTACAACCAGCAAACCCGCGGATCGCTGTGTAATTCGCTGGCTTTGACCCCCGGCGAAACAGAGCAGCGCATCAGCAGCGGAGAGCCGTATGCCATCCGGTTCAAGATGCCCGAAAATATGGATGTTACCGAAGAGGATCTCATCCGGGGAAGTGTCACCTTCAACACCCGCGAGCTGGACGACAAAGTGCTGTTTAAGTCCGACGGCATGCCCACCTACCACCTGGCCAACGTGGTGGACGACCACCTGATGGAGATCTCCCATGTTATCCGCGGCGAAGAGTGGCTGCCTTCAATGCCGCTTCATATTTTACTGTACCGGGCCTTTGGATGGGAAGAGAGCCGCCCGCGCTTTGCCCACCTGCCGCTTATCCTGAAACCGCAGGGAAAAGGGAAACTGAGCAAACGCGACGGCGATAAAATGGGATTCCCTGTTTTTCCGCTGCTGTGGAAAGATCCCGAAAGCGGCGAAAACTTCCGGGGGTACCGCGAAGACGGGTATTTCCCCGAAGCTTTCATCAATATGCTGGCCTTGCTGGGCTGGAATGCCGGTACCGACCAGGAGATCTTCACCATGGAAGAGCTGATCGAAAATTTCAGCCTGGAACGGGTGGTCAAATCTGGATCGCGTTTCGATCCCGAAAAAACCCGCTGGTTTAACCGCTATTATTTGCAGCAGAAATCCGCTGCCGAGCTGGCTGCGCTGTTTATGCCGCTCCTCGAAGCCAAAAATATTCAGGCCGCTCCCGACAAAGTGGTTGCGGTTATCGAAGAGATCAAAGACCGGTGCGACTTTGTGGCTGACATCTGGGAACAGGGGCACTACTTTTTTGAGGCGCCTGCCGTTTACGACGAAAAAACCGTTGCCAAACGGTGGAAGGCAGAAACTCCCGCCCAGCTGGAAGCCATGGCAGCCCTGTTTGAAACCATCGGCAGCTGGGAGGCTGGTGCCATCAAAGAGCAGTTTTCCGCTTTTATGAATGAAAAAGGCTGGAATTTTGGCGGAGTGATGAATCCGCTGCGGCTCTGCCTGGTTGGCGGAAACCTTGGTCCTGACCTCTTCCGGATTTGCGAACTGATCGGGCAGGAAGAGACCATCAGCCGGATCCGGAAAGCTGTTCAGTTGATCGGATAACGGTTAATTGCCGCCGGGTTGGCCGGCGGCAATTAATCCATAGTAAAATTCTCCCCCACTCAAACGTTAACCTTCGTTTTCAGAAATCCCTCTTTTTTAGTGATTTTATCATTTCCGGAGTAGGTCGGCTCCCGTTTTTGTACTGAAAAATGGCAGCAGATGAAAACATGCTATGAAACACCTTCTCTTTTTTTTGTTATAACCGGCTCATCTTGTGGTTTTTGAAAAAAGACAAAGAGGTATGAATTTGTTAAAAGGTGTTAACTATGTCATACAGCATATTTGTCTCGGGTAAAGATTGGTAAATTCAAACACGTTTCAAAAACAGAGTGCCATGATAGAATATGCAAAAGTTATCCTACCGAAAGTAGTCTTTAGTAAGGACCTGTTCAGAAAAGAGCTGTTAAAGTGTATCGGCTGGACCAAACCCGCCGAAATGGAAGAGCTGAAACGATGGTGCTTTGAGAATTTCAGAGAGTCGTTTCCCGATATTTTAAATGAGGCATTTGCAAATATAGCCGCCTAGTGTAAAACACAAACGCCCTCCTTTCGGGGGGCGTTTTTAATGTCAATAACTCCCAGCTGTCAGTCAACTGCCTTTTTTTCCATCTTATTGCTGCTCACCCCCCGGTAACGGTTTGTAACCCCTCTTCTGTTGCTGTTCGTTGAACTTTTTCTGCCCGGAAAAACAGATTTTATAAGTTTGATCGGGAGCAAAAATTCTGCGTGATTTTCCGCCTGGGTCACAGGCGGAAAGTTCCGGAGAATGGGAAGAAATCAGGACAACAATATGGAACAGGCAATTTTTTTCACAGGAATAGTTAAACAACGCAACTAAGCTTGCAAAACAACAGGCGGGTTTGTTCAGACCGGCCGTGCCCCCGCATCCCTCGCGGGGGCTTGTTTAGCAAAAGCGCGGAAGGCAGGGCAGAAAGGTTAACCTGTGGAAAAAGTACCCCTGAAGCAGAGGCGTAACAGTGCCGGCAGCTGAAACCAGCCGGCAGGTACCCTATCCGGAACTGCCGGTGCCAACCGGGCAAGCAGCATCTTTAAACTATATAAACGAATGAAAAAACTGCTATTGCTGACATTGATGATTTTCATTGGATGGGGCATTGCGTGTGCCCAGGCCAGGAAAGTTTCGGGAACTGTAACTTCGAAAGACGAACGGGCCCCCATTCCCGGGGTATCGGTTATGGTGAAAGGTACCCTCATCGGGACGGCTACCAATATCGACGGTAAGTTTTTGCTGGAGATTCCCGAAGGAAAGAACACACTTGTCTTCAGTTTTGTGGGGATGCGTACCCGCGAGGTACCCATCGGGCCCAACAATTCGGTTGACGTACAGATGGAAACCGACGCGGTCGGGATTGATGAGGTAATTGTCACCGCCCTGGGGATCAAGCGTGAGGCCAAAGCACTGGGATATTCCACGCAGGGCGTGCAGGGCGAAGAACTTGCCAAAACCGGCGAGGTGAATGTGGTGCAGTCGCTGGCAGCCAAAGCTGCCGGGGTACAGGTTATCAGTTCGGCGGGGACCCCGGGCGCCTCCAGTAAAATTCTGATCCGCGGGAATGCCACCTTCACCGGCGAAAACCAGCCGCTGATTGTGGTGGATGGCATTCCGATTGACAACACCACCTCTTCGACCTCCGGAAATGACTATCCCTACAACCCCAACCTGCAGGGGGTAAGCGATGCCAACCGCGCCATCGACATCGACCCGGAAGATATCGAGTCGGTTACTATCCTGAAAGGACCGGCGGCCGCTGCACTTTATGGGGTCAGGGCCGGAAACGGCGCTATTGTGTACACCACCAAACGGGGGACCAGCGGCGGATTTAAAGTTTCGTACGGCTACAAACTCGACGTCAGCCAGGTGGATAAACTGCCCAAACTGCAGAATAAATATGCACAGGGGGTGAATGGTGGCGGCTGGGATTTTGTCAACAACCGCTCCACGCAGGATAATGCGGTGTTGATTGTTGCCGATTTTGGACCCGATAATATCTGGGGCACCGCCGACGATGTTTCCGATGGAAACCCGTACAGCTGGGGGCCACGAATGGCCGATCTGAACCTGACGCCTTACGATAATGCAAAAGAATTTTTTGAAACCGCGTTTTCAGGGACACACAACCTTTCGGTGAGCGGGGGCAGTGATATAACCACTTTTCGCCTGGCTTTCGGGCGGACCGACCAGAACGGGATCATCCCCAACAGCTCCTTCAAACGGACATCGGTCCGGCTTACGGCCGATTCAAAACTTTCGAAAGTGATGAAGGTGGGCGGTACGGTCAACTACGTCAATTCGGGAGGCACCAAAGTACAGAACGGGAGCAACCTGGCCGGTATCATGCTGACGCTGCTGCGTACCCCGGTCAATTTCCGGCTTTGGGATCCGCAGTACGAAAAAGGGTACCTCTTTCCCACCGGACAGCAACGGCAGTATTTTGCCCTCTACGACAACCCCTACTTCTCGGCTTACGAATGTCCGGCTACCGACGAAGTGGACCGCGTGTACGGGAATACCTATTTGGAATACAATCCGCTGAGCTGGCTTAATATCACCTACCGCCTCGGCACCGACGTTTATCTCGATCAGCGCAAGCAGGTCCTGGCTACCGGCTCCATGCAGGCGACCGACCTCTCGGGCGAAATATTTGAGAATATGAAGCGCAACCGCGAAATCTATTCGGACCTGCTGGTTTCGATGAAACACGATTTTACAGATAAAATCAACGGGGCGCTCACCCTGGGACAAAACCTCAACCACCGCAATTTTAAAGACCTGTTTGGCCGGGGGCGTCAGCTGGGAGTACCCGGTTTTTACAACCTCGGAAATGCGGCCGAACTCTACACCGATGAGTATTCGCAGTTTATCCGCACGGCGGCGCTGTTTTTTAATGCCGACCTGGCTTACAACAACCTGCTCTTCCTGGGCGTGACCGGTCGCAATGAGTGGGCCTCCACGTTTGGCCCCAACAGAAATAACTTCTTCTATCCTTCGGCCAACCTGTCGTTTGTATTTTCGGAACTGCTGGGCGAAAGTAACTTTTTATCCTTCGGGAAAGTGCGGCTGGCCTATGCCGTGGCCGGGATCAACGCCCCGGTTTACAGCTCGCGCACCTACTACGGTTCGCCTTTTATCACCGACGGATTTACCAACGGCTTCTCGTTCCCGTTCAACGGACGTTCGGGATTGGGCTACAACAATGTGATGGGAAATGCCAGCCTTTCGCCCGAAAAGGTTACCGGAAAAGAGGTGGGGCTTGACCTGCGTTTCTTCAAAGGAAGGTTAACCCTTGATGTGACGGCTTACGACCAGAAAACAACCGATATCCTCGTCCAGCGCCCCATCGCTTCTTCGTCAGGATTCCGGAGTATTCAGTCCAACTCCGGGGAGATGTCCAACAAAGGGTTTGAAATAACGCTGGGAGGTGATCCGGTTCAGACGCGCAATTTTAACTGGAACCTGTCGGCCAACTTCTCGCTCAACCGCAGCAAAGTCCTGGCGCTGGCCGAAGGGGTAAACGAGGTTGAAATTCAGGCGGCCTTTACCGATATCGGTTCCTACGCCATTGTCGGGCAGCCTTATGGCGCTTTCTACGGCACCAAATGGGAACGTACCCCCGACGGAAAACTGATCATCGGCGAGGATGGGCTTCCCCTGATCCAGCTGGCTACCGGTGGCATCGGAAATCCTTTCCCCGACTGGCTCTCCAACATCCGGAACACCGTAACCTATAAAAATCTGTCGTTTACCTTTTTGTTTGATATCCGCCAAGGGGGCGACATCTGGGCCGGAACCGTTGCCCGCCTCAACCGGCAGGGAACATCGGCTGCCAGCGCCGACCGCGAACGGACCTTCCTGATCGACGGGGTCCTGGCTCAGTATGACCAGGAGGGAAATGTGGTTTACGACGAAAACGGACGGGCCCGCTACACCAGCCAGCCCAACACCCGCCAGATTGCGGCCATCGACTACTGGCAGGTGTACAAAGGCGACTTCGGAACCGCGGAAGAGATTGTTACCGACGGATCGTGGGTGCGCCTGCGCGAAGTCGGGTTGAATTACCATGTAAAACTGAACAAGATTTTCCCGCTGGTCCAGTCGGCTGACCTTGGTTTTACCGGCCGAAACCTGTGGCTCAAAACCAAGTATCCCGGCGTTGACCCCGAAACCAGTCTGACCGGCGCCGGCAACGATCCCGAGTCCTCCGGCGGCGCCTTAACCGGGTTTGATTATTTCAACAACCCCGGGTCCAAGTCGTACATCTTCAGCCTCAAAGTAAATTTCTAAAATGGTGAAACCGCCGGGCAGGTTCTCCTGCTGCGGAATCTCGTGCGAACAAAACAGGAACAACAGAAATTAAAATAGAAAATTTTTCCGGACGAAAACCGAAATCGCTCCGGAAGCAAAACATTCAAACTGCATACGATATGAAAAAAATAGCACTTCTCTTTGCAATACCGCTGTTGGTGTTTTCTTCGGGCTGCGAAAGTTTTATCGAAGGGTGGGACAAATCGCCCAACAGCCCGACCGAAGCTACCGCTCCCCTGTTGCTGACCAATGCGCAGGTGGCCACCATCGCCTCCTACACCGGGCAGAATGCCCGGGCCATCGCAGTCCTGGTGCAGCACTGCACCGGCGTCAACGACCAGATGTTTAATGTGGTTCAGAACTACAATATCCGCGAAAACGATACCGACAATGAGTGGCGGAATGTTTACGAAAATGGCTTGCACACCGCGCAGACCATTATTAACGGTTATGCCGACGGTTATCCCTGGTATCTCGGCATCGCCAAAATCATCAAAGCCATGAACCTGGGGCTGGCCACCGATCTGTGGGGCGACATTCCCAACTCGGAAGCGCTCAAAGGGCTGGAAGGCGAAACCCATTTCCAGCCGAAGTTTGATGCCCAGCAGCTGGTTATTCAGGATGTTCAGAAATTGCTGGATGAGGCGATCGTCCATCTTTCGCAGCCCTTTTCGGCCAACACAACGGTTCCGGGCGGCGATGACGTGATTTTTGGCGGAGATCCTGCTGCCTGGATCAGAACGGCCTGGGTGCTGAAAGCCCGCTATGCCCTCCGGCTGACCAAACGCGATCTGAACGGCGCCGTAAACAATGCCCTCTCTTTTCTGAACAGCGCCTACACCGCCGGGCTGACCAGCACAGCCAACGACTGTATCGCCCTGTTCGACGGATCAGGGAATGCGCAGAACCAGTGGTGGGCTTTTGAACAAAACCGCGGCGGATACATGCGGACCAATGCGTTTTTTGTCAACCTGCTCAAAGCCAAAAACGATCCGCGCCTGCCCCGGTTTATCGGCACCGACCCGGCCGGGAATTTTACCGGCGCCCCGATGGGAACCAACGATCCGGCCAGCTATTCGTGGGTAGGACCTTATTTTTCGAGGAATAACGCCTCACTGCCGCTGGTTACCTTCGAAGAGGCCAAGTTTATCGAAGCCGAAGCCTGGTTCCGGAAGGGAGACAAAATCAAGGCCGCGGCAGCTTACAACGCGGCGGTCATCGCTTCTGTTGAAAAAGTAACCGGAACGGCAGTTCCCGCACCCTGGAAAGCTGCCGAAGCCAGCGAAACCGACCAGACCATCACGCTCGAAAAAATTATGATTCAGAAATACATTGCCATGTTCACGCAGCCTGAAGTTTGGAGCGACTGGCGGAGGACCGGGTTCCCTAATTTAATTCCCTATGCCAACGCCACCGGCGGAAATAACATCCCGCGGCGTTTCCCGATTCCGCAATCCGAAAGAATCAATAACCGGAATGCTCCTGCGCCGGTCAGTAACGTCACCCCGGTGTGGTGGGACGAATAGCGGAAGGTTGCCTGACAGGCAGGTAGTGACTCAAAAACACGATGCCTTTTTGGAGTAGTTTTTTGGGGATATGGCTGCTGACGGGGGTCGAAAGATCCCCGTCAGTTTTTTCAGTTGGCCGGGCGAACGCTTCGGATGCGCAGGATTTTTACCGGTGCCGGCAGATATTGGCCGGAATCGGGCATTTGCTGAATGCGGCGGACGACCTGCATGCCGGCGGTCACCCGTCCGAAGGCGGCAAAGCCCTGGCCGTCAGGGTTGCGGTGCCCACCAAAATCGAGCTGCGGCTGGTTGCCGATGCAGATAAAAAATTCAGTAGAAGCGCTCCCCGGCTGGCTGCGCGCCATCGAAAGGGTGCCATCCCGGTGGTGCAGGCCGGTTTGTGCGGTGGTTTCGTGGGGGATGGCCGGAAATCGTTCGATCAGCGAGTCGGCCAAAAGTCCGCCCTGGATCACCTCGATTTTGATGTCATTCAGCGGTTGGTTGTCCGGTTTTACCACCCGGTAAAAGCAGGCTCCGGCGAAAATACCACGGTCGGCCAGCTGCAAAAAGTTTCGGGCAGTGAGTGGCGCCCGCACCGTATCCAACACCGCTTCGATGTTGCCCGCTTCGGTTTCAATAACAATCCGCGGAAGTTTTTCCGGTGTGCAGGACAAAAGCAGCGTCAGCAGCAGCACGATTCCCGGTAAATAACCTCTTTTCATTCTTTTTTCAGATAAATATAAACGGTTTGTGTCATTTCTGGACATCCGGCAGAAACGAGGCTGGCGCGCGCAGACGACTTCAGCAGCAGTCAGATAGCGGATGCCGGATTTTGCAGCAAGAGATAAACCCTGAATTTCTTTTTATTTCTGGTTCATCTTTCTAATTTTGAAACAGTAACTAAACCGAAAATGACGGACCGAAAACTTCAACGACGAACTTTCCTGAAAATGGGCGGTGCCGGACTGGCTGCTGCATTGGTCGGATGGCCGTTTTCAGCATCGCCTGCCGCCCGCCGGAACCGTGAATTCAGGCTCAGCAAACCGGAATGGGTGATCTACCGCGATGGCAGTTTCGACCTGATCAGCGAGGAGATCCGGCTGAAGAACTGCCGCCCGTCGATCGACGGAGAGGCCATCATGCCGATCAACGTATTTCTGGGTGATTCTCCGAAAGGGAAGCGCATTGTGTATGAGCTGCGCGATGGTTTCCTGATGCTCGACCTGAAGGCCAACAAAGATTCGGTCTCGATCGGTTCGGAACTGAGCGGTTTTACACACGCCCCGCATTGGTTTTTTCCTATTTCGCAGGCGCGGGTCGAAGGGGCTTCCCGTTTCTTCAAGCAGGGGTTGGGAAGTGGCGGCCCCAGCGGGGTTTATGAGATCTCCCGTTCTGTAAAAAGGGAGTGGGGCAACAGGGCCGGCGAAGAGAGCTGGTCGTATGACAGCTACCTCACCTTTGCCTTGCTGGGCGAATCGTCGGTAATTGCTGTGGGCGCTTACGAACATAACGATTATCTCCACCGCAGCACCCTCTACAACCGTCCGCACCGGCAGGGACTGGCCGATCGTTATCCGGGCGGCGAAGCCGTTTATTTTGAATCGGGCTTCTCGATGGAGCGGGTTCCGTTCGAAAACGAATACACCAAACTTCCCGATATCCAGTTTATCGGCGGGAATGACGCGTTCAACACCCTTCAGTACCTGGCCTGGAACATTTCAGACAGCATGCAGGCGAGGCTGGGCGGTTTCTCCTGTTATCACTGGCGTTTGCATCCGGGGGTAAACGAAAATTTCTCCCTGGCCGTCCTGCAGCAGTCCCTCTCCTTTCTGAAAGGTATTACTCCGGCGCTTCCGGTGCAAACCGTTCAGATCGACGACAAATACTGTCTGTATGGCGACTGGCTGGAGCCTGACGAGCGGTGGCCGGGCGGTCTCGACAAAGCTGCCCGCGAAATTTTCCAGCTCGGGTACCGTGCCGGAATCTCCCTGGCGCCTTTCCGGGTTGACGAGAAGAGTAAGCTGTTCCGGCGCCACCCCGAATGGGTTATCCGCGACAAAAACGACAATCCTGTTCCGGAGATACGATCGGTGGAAGGCAATCACTATGCCCTGGACGGGAGCCATCCGGAGGTGCAGAAATACCTCAGCCGGGTTTTCCGGGCCTTCCGCAAGATGGGGTTTATCTACTATAAAACCGATTTTATGGATTGGGGGCTGAAGGATTCCACCGCCATCCGGCGGGCTGTCCCGGGTAAGTCGTCGGTGCAGGTTTACCGCGAAATTTGCCAGATTATCCGCAGCGAGATCGGCGCCGGCAGCTTCTGGCTCGCCACCGGCGCGCCGTTTGGGCCTACCATTGGTTTTGCCGATGCCGTCCGGGTAACCAACGATTTGGCGTGCAGCTGGAGCGAAAGCAGTGTGGAAAACATGGTGCAGGAGACCTATTTGGGGCAGTATTACAACAATGTGCTGTGGCAAAACGATCCGGATGTCCTTTCGCTGGATAGCAAAAAATGTGAGCTTTCGGCCGACGAGCAGCAGAGCATTGCCTTGTGGAACGGCATCCTGGGAGGGATGGTCACCACGGCCGACCCGATCGGCAGTTGGGATCCGCAGCAGTTGAAGTTTTTCCGCTTTCTGGAGCCCGACCGGCGGCCCCGCAGCGCTTCGCTCCCTTTTTGGCCCGACGCCAATGAATTGAAGATTGCGGTTAAAAATTACCGGTCGCCCCGGGGATGGGGAATCCTGTTTTTTAACGACAAAGGGGTTGCCGTGAACCGTAGCTATGCAGTTTCCTCGCTCATCGAGCCGGAGCGCGCCTTTATCTTTTTGTGGCAGTCCGGCCAGTCGATTGCGTATGGCGAACTCGGCCAGCTGACCATCCAGCTGGAGCCGCACCAGTCGAAACTCTTCTTCCTCAGCGAGGAGAATACGCCGCCGCCCGCCAACCTCACCCTGGGCGGCCAGGATGCCGAAGGGCTGAAGTTTTGAGTGTCACTTGTTGGATTTCCGGCTTGATGCCGTCTGTGGCGGCCGGGGCGGGTGTTTGCCGCCGTGTACGCGACCCGTACGCACGGTGGGGGGAGAGGCGCTCCCCGTCAGTACTCACTGGCGGGGCAGTTTATTCGATTTTAGCCCGTTTTTCTTATTCTCTCCATTCAGGTGTCATTATGCGTAATGCTTCTTTTACTCCTTTGCAATTATAAATTGGGTGTCCGTCCGTTAAACTCAAAAGATTAAAGTAAGCATAAAGTTTATACTCATTGTTTTCCTTAAGATAGGTGCCATATCGAAGTCCGTCTGTTACGATTAGTCGTTTACAATTGTCTTTCCCTTGTGCGTAACCTTGTGCTTGGCTTTTTGCTGTCAAACAAGCGTTGCCTTTCTTTTTTGCTTCCACAACTACTGCTAAGTTTTTGTCATCTCTTGGAAGCTGGTCAAATAAAGCAAGGTCAACATTTCTCCATTCAATTGCCATTTTTTGAGGTGTCCAACCAAGTGCTCGTAGAATTGGAACAACTAAATATGCAACGGTTTCAAATTCTGAGGGAGCATCTTTGTCTTTATACCATTTTGCAATTCGAATGAGTTCGTCAAATTCTTTTATCAAGGTCTCGATTGAATTGCTTGAAACACCTTGTTCAAATAAATACTCACCAATTTCTTCGTGTGAAATTTGTTTTGGTTCATAGCTCGGAAGTTCAACTAATGGTCTGTTCATTTCCGTGTTGGAAAATGATAAACTTACTAACCATTGTTTTACTTCATCAGAAGTCAGTTCCTGTGTGGTGTCTCCCTGTTTTAAGGTATAAGTATTGAATTTTTTATGTTGTCCATTTGTTTTCCAAAGCCATCTAACCCTTCTGTAATGCTGTAAATCCCAGCCGTCAATGTCCGCAAAAATGTTACTCCATTGATAGTCGCCAACGATAATGCCAACAGCTAAAATGTCAGAAGTGCCAAGTCGTAAAACAACAATGTCTCCGTCTTTCATTTGGTTTGCAAACCGCCAAATGTCAGTCCGTTTTTTTGAACTCCATCCGTGTTCCTTGAGAATTTGTTCACACGAAGGATAAGCACCTGCGTAGCCTGGTCCATTTAGGATAACGTCCCATTCAAGGCAAACATCTGAGTAATTTCTATCAGTGTCGCCACATGCTTGTTGCCATATTTTTTTGCTCTGTATGTCCATTCGTTGGTGTCGTCTTAAAATGCCCTATAACTCGTTTATATATTTCCCTCACCCGTTTGTAAACACTTACAAGCCGTTATTCCCGGATAGATGAGGAGGAGATAGTTGTGCTCGGGTGGTCGATGCGGTTGAATGGTCATGTTAGTCAGGTTTAGATTTGGCTCCAAAATACAGAACTGAACTGGATAAAACAATAGTTGTCAGGGAGAAATGATGCTGAAAAAGCAGAGGTTGCCTTTTGCACCGTTCAGCTGTTTGTCCAGGTTATTGTCCACCGTTTTCCGGCCAGCTTTTCTTTCCGAAACACAGTCGGGCTGCCGATTATTCATCAATTTCCAGATCGTACTTTTCCAGAAGGCCTGCAATTCCGTGGATGGAAAATTTTGCCTTTTTCATCCGGTTAATTTCCGGGTCAATCGAATAGTTTGAGGAGGTGCGAAAATCTGCTTTTTCCAGGATGGTATTGTCAAAAATTGCCCTGGTCAGGTCGCAATGGTCCAGCAGCGAGCCGGTCAGGTCGCACCCGGTAAAATCGACTTCCTGCAATTGGGTATTCCGGAACGTTGTTTTTTTGATTTTTGTCTTGTAAAACGACGCGTGGTTTAACAGGCAATTTTCAAAACGGAAGGAGAGGCCAAATTCATTACAACTGTCGAAATGCACGCCCACCATTTTACATTCCTTAAAAATGATCTTCCTGAATGCGGTTTTTGTCAGTTTAGCCAAACTGAAATTACAGCCCCAGAATTCACAGGCTGAAAAAATATAATGGGAGAGGTCGGCATTTGAGAAGTCGCAGTTGCGGAAATGACAGTTTTGGTACTCTCCTTTTGTCAATGTCTTGGTTTTGATATCAATGCCGTCGAAAGTTTTGTCTTCTATATAGTCGGGTGTCATAGGTTGCTGCTGCTTTTAGCGTTGTTTATTTCACTTTTTTAAACTCATAGCCGTCTGCCTCTACAAAGCTGTCTACAAACAGGGTGAATGATTTTACCTTGTTTTTTTCAACAACAAATGGAAACTGCACGCTGCCAAACATCGGGTGATTGTAGGTGCAATTTAATTGGGATTTTTGGGAAGGAGAAAGAATACCTTGCAGTTGCGGGTGATGTTCCAGTGTCAGAATATACTCTCCATTGTTTTTTTGGATATAGGCTTTGCCGTAGTATTCACACAGATAGGTGCCTGTGATGGCCTCCAGACTGGTGGCAAAATTTTCTGTTTTTGCGTTATTTTCCTGTGGCCGATGAGTGCTTTCCGCTTTTCGTTTCTTTTGTCGTTCAATAATTGAAAGGGTATAGTTTGGAGCCTTTTTCTGTAAAAAAGCATCAATAATTTGCCATTTGAGCGTTTCATGCAAAAGATGATTGTCCTGGTTGGTCAGGATCACTATGCCAAGGTTAATGTCGGGGACAAGGGCGAGCGAAGTTAAAGCCCCTGCATAGGCCCCGTTGTGTTGCATCACTTCCGCCTGCTGATATTGAATAATCTCCCAACCCAGGCCGTATGTTTTAAAGTACATCTGACGATCGGCAGCTCTCGATTTTCCAATGATGGTATGACTTTGCCACATTTTAGCGATTGCACTTTCCGGGATGATGCTTTTTTCCTTCAAATTTCCTTTGTTCAGCAACGTATTTACCCAGATTCCCAGATCCTGAATGCTTGCGTAAATGCCACCGTGACTGTAGGGTTCCACTTTGTCGCGTGTCAGTACGGTAATGGTATCGTTTACGAGGGTGTGCGCCGCCGTAATGTTTTTTTCATTTTTGATTTCATCTTCAAAGACCAACGTACGTTTCATGCCGAGGGGCGTTAAAAAACGGTTTTGGAGGCAGGTGTTAAAATCCTGCTGGGCGATGTTTTTAACACATTCTCCGGCTATCATAAATCCAAAATTGGAATAGCCAAACCTTGTTCGGAAAGGGTAGGCGGGGGTCTGCCGGCTAAATTTCTGTATCATAGCAGGATAATCCATTGAGGACTCCGTGTTGAGCAGGTCGCCCTGAAAAGTTTTCCAACCCGAACGGTGTGAGAGGATATCGGCAAGGGTGATTTGCTCTTCATACATTTTATCTTTCATGCTGAAATTGGGCAACCATTTTTTCACCAAATCATCTAATGATACTTTGCCTTCGGCTTCTAAGGTGGCCAGAAGTGTCCCGGTAAAAGTTTTGGATACCGATGCTATCGGGAAAACGGTTTGTTCATCAACCCTGTTTCGGGTGTTCCAATTGCTCACGCCATATCCTTTCTGAAGTAATATTTCCCCGTCTTTTTCGATGTAAACGGCAGCGCCCGGGATTCTCCATTCTTCCAGTGCTTGTCCGATGTACCTGTCCAGGCTATCCTGGGCAAACAGGCTTAAATCCTGGGCGTGTGTTTGGGTTGCAAAGAGGACCATCCACAGGAATATTCTAAAAAAGAGATTTAATTTCATAACCAGTAATTTTAAGCGTTAAGCAAGAGCGTTGTTTTTTGAAATAGTCTTTGACTTCTCACGTTGGCGTATCCGTTTTTTTAGGTACCAATGCTTTAAAATGTACCGGGGTCCGAAAAGGTTATAAAAGCCAGGTGTGTGATTCCAAGGCGTTTTGTTTTACGTTTGTTTACTGCCGTAAAATCTTTTCCATTGCTTTGCCTTTAGCCAATTCATCAACCAACTTATCCAAATAACGAATCTTTTGCATGAGCTCGTCTTCTATTTGTTCGACACGATACCCGCAAATTACACCGGTAATTTTGGAAACATTGGGATTCAGGTGCGGTGCCTGGGCGAAGAAAGTTTCCAAATCGCTGTTTCGGTCGATTTGTTGTTGCAAAGTTTGTTCATCATATCCGGTCAGCCAAAAAATGATCGCATCAACTTCAGCTTTCGTACGTCCCTTTCTCTCTGCTTTTTGAATGTACAGCGGATAGATCCTGGCAAAAGAGGTCTTAAATATTTTTATATTGTTCATACGACTGTCGTTTAGCGATCAAATATAATTGATTGGTGGTCTCCGATTCATTATTTTTCATCGTGAGTTAGGTTTTTGAAATTTAGGAAAATGGTTTAGCGGTATGACCAGAAAGGGATTGCGGGCGGTTTCCTGTCAAGTTACCCAAAAGTTGAAGCGGGCTACTACCCTTGAATAACCTGCTCTTCCGACAATTTTTCATACGGAGTGGGGTGCGTTCGTGTATGTTATAACTTTTTTCAGTAATGGCTTATAAACTACTTACCTCACATGGGCTTCAAATTTCTATTCAGTCTGTCAATAATCTTTTCTAACCGTGTTTGACGGGTTTTGTCCGTTTGGGCATCAAGATAAAATCCGGTGTATGTTCGTTGTACCGAATGCGACATCGCCAGTAAATTGGTATAAGCAGGCTCATGGGGCTGAATGATTTCCTTAAACATCTGTATTTGTTCATCGTCAATAAGGATCCGTTTCGCATGATCCCATGAACCGTTTTCCCTGGCGCGTTCGATGGCTTCTAAACCCTGCCGGGTCATTAATCCCTTTTCGATAAGGGTTTGTGCCAGCTCTTTGTTTTTCACCGACCATTTGCTTTTAGGTAGACGTCGGGCAAAATACTTTTTATAAGTATGGTCGTCAAGAAATTGCAGTTGTCCGTCTATCCATCCGTGACAAAGGGCTTCTTCCAATGCTTCGGCGGCAGTGAGTGTGTCAAATTTTCCCTTTTTACTGAAGCGTAACCATAGGCCATCGCTCTCTGTGCCATTCTGACCAAGCCATTCCCGAAAGGCTTGTCGGTCAGCGAATGTCAATATTTTATCCATAAACAATCCCCAAAGTGTGACCGTGTAATTAATCAATAGCAGGTTGGGTCAACGACCAATGGCTGTGGATGATTTTCCACTCGTTGTTTTCTTCCAGCCGGTACACTTCGGTACAATTCTCTTTCCAGAGCGTTTCGCCTGAGTAGGAACGCAGGTTGTAGGTCAGAACGGCCATTGTACCGGTTGATTGCACAACGGGATTTATGATTTCGAATTTATCCATGTTCACCTTTCCCCGCATGCTTTCATAGAACACTTTTATCTTGTCCCAACCGTCGAGCCGTTTTTCATGGGCAGGGTCGAAATAGGTGAAGTCTTTTGAATAGAGTTCGAGATAGGGAGAGGGATTACCCTTGTGCCAGGCATCGAGGGCTGCTGTCTCTAACGCAATGATTGTTTCTGTAACAGTACGTTTATCCATGATGTTTTATGTTAAATTGATGATCATTCTGTTTTAAGACTCTTCGTGGGTCTTTTATTTGCCACCAAGGGCAAAGATTAATATTGTCGAATCAGTCATTCAGTTGGCATCTTGCATGTTTTGGCGCTTGGTGCAGTGGCGGATTTCGGAGCACAAAACTGTCTATACGCAACAATGTTTGTTTGAAGCACAAATGTTCGTAGTCGCACAGTCCCTCAACTTTTGGGTAGCTGCTGTTGGCAGCTGGCGTTCTTGTCTTCAAGGTCATGATAAAAGAATAATTCTGCTTATGTATTGACTTGTTGTTTTGATTTATTGGCAGCCCTGACAATTAACGTAATTATTGCCATTAACCATCCAAGCGGATAAGGTAGTATTAGTGTACCCCACCACCAAGATAGTGTTGACGTGCCGCCAAAGCCTCCGAGTGACGAAAAATAAAACAGAAAAAACACACCGATTACAATCATTATCAGTGATGCAAGGAATATTTTCCAATGTCGATCGTGTGTCAGATATGTTGATAGTGCAATAAGTGCGCTGCCGGCAGCTAATACAACTGATCCTTCTAAAGGATCGAGTACGCCAATTATCAAAGCAATAACGCCAATGATGTAAATGATGCGTGTCCATTTTGCTTTCTCTTTCATTTTTTTTGATTTTATAATTGTCTACTCTTTTTAATTGTCAGTCCATTACTATCTGCCATGATGCTGTCTTTTTACACTTGCTTGCCAACTCGTTTATACATCTACCTTATCCGTTTGTAAACAGGCAGTTATTCCCGGATATATCTTGAAGAAATAGTTGTGGTCGGGCGGCGATGCGATCGAATTGTCATGTCAGTCCGATTTAGATTTGACCTCCAAATTACAAAACGGGATTGGATAAAACAATCGTTTTCAGGGGGAAATGATGCGGAATTATAAACAGTCTGCTGACGCTGAAATCCTGTTTGGCTGCGGACCAACCGCTGCCGGAAAAAGCCGATCTCAACCATCTTCCAATGCCTCATGGGAATTTATTTATTGGGAGATATTTTCGTGAATCAATTGTTTATGTTCCTCCTTGAAATCATCGCTCAGAAAACTGATCTCTATAAATGCCATTTTTCCTTTGCCTGTTCCATTTTCTTCCAGATGTTTTTTTGCTGTTTGTTGTCCAGTTTTTAAGTGTTAAATGCAACGTTAAAATCATTGTGCCGGATCTTCTTCTTTTTGGCATTGAGCGTTAATGCCAGATCTTCCTCATCGATCGGATGAACAAGCGCAGTGGCTATCATATCATAGTCTGGAGAAAGTATTGGGCCTGCACTTGGTCTTTCTTGTCAAGAAAATCAGCATGTTAGCTTGGTGTTTCTTTTAGATTTTCGTAACTTATATAGTTGCTTTCTTCGATGATTAACCAAAAATGAACTGACATGAAAAAGCTAATTTTCTTATTGATTTTTCTTCCCATAGTTGCAGGTAGTCAGACCAGCCTGAATCAATCAGCGGAAGATTTTGTCAGGAATTTCTTCAAAATGTTTGAAAAAAAATGGGATGAAATTATCGGATATATGGGAGGTACATATACCCTTGCCGTTGACGGCAGGTTTTGGGGCAGTAACGTTGAACAAAAAATAGGTGCATATTCTCCGCCGGGAGAAATAGTTGTATTGAAAATGACAGGGCAAACTCATTACTGCCGCGTGAATCTATCGTGATTCAGCGAGTATATCAAACTTCAATATAACATCAAAATTTATAAGAATGAAAAGCAAAACAACTATTCTGGTTTTATTGGTGGTGTGGGCTGCTTTTTTTCAAAAGAAAGCAACAGCCCAGGATCTGGCCATCGTTAACACCACAGTGATTGATGCTACGGGTCGGGATGCAAGGGCAAATATGACAATATTGATTACAGACGGCATCATTACCGGGATTAGACCAGTCAATAAAGTAAAACTGGCTCCCGAAACCCGAATCATTGATGGGAAAGGTAAATATGTGATTCCCGGATTATGGGATATGCACGTTCACAATGCCTCCGACAGCCTTTTCTGTACCCTGATGGTAGCCAACGGGGTGACGAGTGTCCGGGAAATGCTTGGCCCCAAGACTTCATACTCCTACCAACTGGAATGGAGGAATCAGATCAGGCGGAAGCAGATAACTGGCCCTCATATCTATATCCCGATGGCAGCATTGGGACCTTTACAGAATTGGGGTGGAGTTACGGTATCAACAGAGCAGGAAGCTATTGACTTTGTCAAGGAATGCAAGCGGTTGAATGTTGATTTTATCAAGGTTTTTGACTTGTATGATGAGAAAGTGATCACCACCTTGCTGCATGAGGCCAAGAAGGAAGGAATACGCGTAGGTGGCCATTGCCCTCTTAGTTTAAATGCCGGGGATGCCGCTGAAGCCGGATTGGGAACAATGGAACACACCTATGAGATGCTGGTGTCCTCCTCTTCGCAAGAAGACAGCATCAGGGCATATTTAGAAAGGGAGGCATCAATTGTGCATGAATCGAAAGGCAAGCTTATGCGCCTGCTGTACTTCGTTTCGTCCCCGGATGTGCTGAAGACCTATGATCACGCCAAAGCAGCCCGGCTCTTTGAACGACTAAAAGCATCGGGAAACTATCAGTGTCCCACCCTATTTATTTTCGACGGACAACTTAAAGGGATGCATCGGGACACTTCAGATGTGGAAGGGATAAAGTATGTGAAAGATGACTGCCGGAATGGCTGGAAAACATTTTACAGCAGACTAACCAATCCCACCAAACCCTCCGACTATGAGCAGATCAGGAAGATAAACGAGAACAAGTATGAGCTCGTGAGAGCCATGAATAAAATGGGTATTCCTTTCCTGGCAGGAACCGATGTAGGTTCAGGTTGTACCCATCTTTATATGGTCCCGGGATTTTCCTTACATGCAGAGCTCTGCTGTCTCGTCAAAGCCGGCCTTTCACCCATGCAGGCCTTACAGGCATCCACACGCAATGCCGCCGCCGCATTGGGAGTGCTGGATAAAACCGGCACACTGGAAACAGGGAAATGTGCCGACTTAGTGGTCTTAAATGAAAACCCACTGAAGAATATCGGGAATACCCGAAAGATATATGCAGTGATCAACGATGGCACCTACCTATCAAGATCAGACTTGGATAACCTCTTGAATAAGGCTTACCGTACAGTCCACCCATAAACCAGTTTCAGTTTCCCATTTAGTATTCACTTACAACATAAGTTCAGGCTTACGCTATCCTACTTGAATCATTCTGTGCAACTAAAAAACCTAAGGCATCTAGCCTGAACAACTTGGCTTTTATTCAAATGTATTTCCATTGAAATCTTTAAAACCTTTAATATTAGTGATTTATGAAAAAGTATTTTCTTCTGATTGTAACGGTTGCATTGTTTTATACAACGTCAGGGCAGAATGTTACTGTTCCCGTTCCAGATATAACGGGTCCTGTTATCGGGCCAGGTACAATATTTAGTGCCAGTATTACCGACTTATCGCCGTTCGGTTATATTGAAGAGGAATTTTTCCTGGAAGGGAAAGCCCGGCGCTATGATTTCAAAACGAAACCGGGCAATGTCCCGCCCAATGAACCGGTTTATCCCGGAAGTTTTTGGTTCTCTTTAGACGGCATCCCGGATTTTGTCACGCCCTGCGACACCCTTTACCCATATAAAACCAGGATAATTGTCCGCAGGCCGGTTGTCGCCGGAAAATTCAACGGCACCGTTGTGGTTGAATGGCTCAATGCTTCTAATATGTATGACCTTGACTCGGACTGGTGGCAACTGAACGGACATCTGATGCGGTCGGGGTATGCCTGGGTGGGGGTTTCGGCTCAAAAGTGGGGCATTCACAGCGCGACAGGACTCCGGAAATGGAACCCAGGGAGGTATGGTACGCTTGACGTGACTGCTGACTCAACCTTATTGAAGGACGAACTTTGTTTCGATATTTTTTCACAAGCTGCAATGGCCCTGGAAGGAAAGCAAAAAGTCCGCCCGTTGGGTGATCTCAGGCCGGAAGTCATTATTGCCACAGGTCATTCGCGTTCGGCCTTCATGCTGACAAGGTATTACAATTTCATACAACCGGGTCGCGGAATCATCGACGGATTTATGATCCGAGGCGCAGGTGGCCTAGTCAGGACAGATGTTCCGGCAAAAGTATTCAAGCTCAACGCCGAAACTGACCTTATCGAAGTCTACCAGATCCCTGTCAGACAACCCGATAGCGACCGGATCATCACTTGGGAATTTTCTGGCACCTCCCATGCCGACCAAACCTTTAACGATTATCATTCAGCGATCTTTGAGAGGGATTTTGGGGCTAAGTATCAAAGGGAATGCGATCTGCCCCGATGCAGCCTGGTCCCATTTCATTATGGCTTTGCAGCTGCGTTGGAACATCTTGTTCGGTGGATCACAGAGGGTGTCATCCCGCCCGCAGGAGTTCAAATATCCGTTCACCAAACGGAACCTGAGGTGATACTTGAACGGGATACGCTCGGGAACGCCCTGGGGGGCATCAGATTGCCCCAGTTTGCGGTTCCCGTGGCGTTGAACTCCGGGAAAAATTCAGGACAAGGGTCTTGCCGGTTTTACGGGACACATCAGGTGTTTGATCAGCAAACCCTGAAATCCCTGTACCCTGCACATCAAGCGTATATGCAAAAATTCAGTGAGTCGGTTCGGGAAAACCTCAAGGCCGGGTATATCCTCAAGGCTGATACTTCTGAAATGATGAATGAGGCTAGGAGACTGTCATATCTTTGGGAATAAATAGTTTCTGATTCAAGATAGCGAGAACCAGGTGATAAAAACTGCTTTGAAAATCAACGAATGAGAAAAAAAGTGAGTTTATAAAGATTAACTAAAACAAAAAGAGAAATGAAAATGAATGGATTTACCTTGTTGACAGGATTATTCCTGATCGTTTTGATTTTTGGGTCGTGCCGGCCACAGGTTTCCTGCGAATTAACTGCAGTAGAAAAAAAAGCAGTTTCCAAAGAAGTTGAAACTGTCGTAAGGAATTTTTTGGATGCCAAAACGTTAGGTTATCAGACTGAAATAGGGATGAGAGCTAATACGGAAGGTTATGTCATGGGGGGAGATGGGAAGATTAAGTTCACTAATTATGCTGACCTTGATCAATATTTAAAAAAAGCCTTTACCGGCATTCAAAAATATACCGAATTGGAAATCCTGTCACTTTATCCGTATGTGCTATGCAGGGATGCAGCCGCCTGTACCACCTTGTTTAAAGGCAAGTGGCTGACTGCTTCCGGTGATACTGTGGTTAGTAACGGATGTTGGACCGCGGTTTTCAAAAAGTTTGGCAACGAATGGAAGGTGGTACAGGAAAAT